>CANBRQ010000232.1 GCA_947371955.1 Paracoccaceae bacterium
GTCGCCAGAGCGCACGGCCGAGGTATCTCGATGCCCGCAGTGCCTCGTTGCGCGCGATGGCGCCTGCGGTGACGGCCTTCCAGGGCTTTGCATTTTTGCGGGGCGGGATGATTGCGACAGCACCGCGTTCGGCAATGGCGTCATGGCACCGCGACAGAACGCGGCAAGCAGAAAACGCAGCATGTGCGTTGACTGCTGCGATGAAACTCTAGCGATTTCAGTAAGTTAAATGGTGCCCAGAGCCGGAATCGAACCAGCGACACGCGGATTTTCAATCCGCTGCTCTACCGACTGAGCTATCTGGGCCCGTTACCAAGGGGCCGGTTGGCATCCCTGCGGGTGGCGTCTGATACGTCAGGCTTTCGGGGCTGTCCAGAGGGATCGGCAAGAAAAATCAACACAGGGCGTCAATTGCGGTCTCGGTCCGGCGGGCGGGGGGTGTACTCGGCTTCGCTGGAGAGATCGTCTTCGACCTCGGGGCCGGGGATCACATAGGCGCCGGTCAGCCAGCGCGCCAGATCGGCGTCCGAACAGCGGCGCGAGCAGAAGGGGCGGTATTTCTCGGTGGGCTCTTTGCTGCAGATCGGGCAAGGCATGTCAGGCTCCTGCAGCGGGCAGCAGGCCCGCCAGGGGCAGGCGGTCGCGCTTGCGGGTCAACTCGTACAGGCCAAGCGTCGTCCAGCCAGCCAGCGTCGCCTCGCCGCCCTCGGCGCGGAAGGCGGCCTTGATGACCTGGTCCAGAATGGCGCGGTCCTTCTTGGCCATCGGTGCGAAATCCACCACCACCTGACCGCCAAGGCCGCGCAGGCGCAGCTGGCGGGGCAGGTCGCGGGCAGCGGCGATGTTGACCTTCAGGCTCGCGGCGGGCGAGGTGTCGGACCCGGTGTTGACATCCACGGCCACAAGGGCCCGTGTCGGCTCCACCATCATGTGGCCCACGCCCAGATCGACCCGGGGGCCGCGCATGGCGTCGATCATCTCCAGCACGCCCAGGTCGGCAAAGCCGCCCTCGACGACCTCATCGGGCGCAGGATCGCTCCAATCGCGCCAAGCGGTGTCCTGCGCGCTGGCGCCCTCCAGCAACAGCTCCGGCCCTCCATCGAGGTCGGCCAGCATCGCGGCGCAGACCTCGCGGAGTTCGCCAATCTCGTTGGCCAGGTCTTCGGGCTCGGCCGCCTCAGCCGCCGACCGCACGATCAGGCCCAGTTGCGGATCAGCCCCCTCCATGGCCGCATCAGCCACAGCCTGCAGGTCATCGCGCACGGCCTCGTCCTTGATCCGGCGCGAGATGTTGATGCCCGCAGCACCCGGCGTGACGATGGCAAGCTTGCCCTTGAACAAAAGCCGGGAGGTGACCGGCAGCGCCTTGCCCGGCTCGGAAGGCCCTGTCACCTGCACCAGCAGGCGTTGTCCCGGTGCCAGGCCATCGGTCTGGCGCAGAAAGCCCGACTCGCCGCCCGGCAGCTTGACGAACATGCCGCCCATGCCCTTCATCGGACGATCCGCCACGGCCCGGTAGATGGCACCGGTCAGGGGGGTATCGTCGACCGGGTCGATCAACAGTTCGGACAGCACGCCATCAACGACCAAGGCGGCGGCCTTGCGGCCCTCGATCTCGTCCAGAACAATCACACGGCCAATCATGCTTGTCTCCACACCGGATAGCCCGCAGCCGCCAGAAGCGCCGCAGTTTCCGCCAAGGGCAGCCCGACGATGCCGGTGAAACTGCCTGAAATCCACGGGATGAAGGCACCCGCCGCGCCTTGGATGCCGTAAGCGCCGGCCTTGCCCTGCCACTCGCCCGAGGCGAGATAGGCGTTCAACTCGTCATCCGACAGCCGCTTCATCTTCACGGCACTTACACTGTCCCGCATCCAGACCCTGTCGCCCAGCCGCACCGCGACCGAGGTGATCACCTGATGCCGCCGCCCGCCCAACGCTGTCAGGAACTCCGCCGCCTCGCCCGCATCGGCAGGCTTGCCAAGGATGCGGCGGCCCAAGGCCACCGTGGTATCGGCGCACAGCACGATATCGTCCGCCTCGGCCGGCACCGCCAATGCCTTCTCGCGCGCCAGCCTTGCACAATAGGGCAGGGGCAGTTCGCGCGGCTTGGGGTCTTCGTTGATGTCGGGGGGGATCACCGCGTCCGGCATGATGCCAAGCTGCGCCAGAAGGTCCTTCCGGCGCGGGCTTGCGGATCCGAGGATAAGTCTCACGTTGGTGTTCCGTCCGTCCGGGTTCCGAAACCGGTTCCCAGTTTCGGAAACAGCCTCACTTGAACCGGTAGTTGATGCGACCCTTCGACAGATCGTAGGGGGTCATTTCGACCTGCACCTTGTCGCCAGCCAGAACACGGATGCGGTTCTTGCGCATCTTGCCTGCCATCACCGCAATCAATTCATGGCCATTGTCGAGTTCAACCTTGAATGTCGCGTTCGGCAGGAGTTCTTTCACGACACCGGGGAATTCGAGAAGTTCTTCCTTGGCCATGGTCTCTCCAAATAGGGTATGGCCCGCGGCCATGGGGGTCGCAGGCGTGGCGGTGCTATGCGCCTGTTTATGGCGCGTTTCAAGGGGAAAGTGGCCAAGGGAAGCGGCGGCGGGCGTCATGGCCCGTTGGCAAAAGCCTTGTAGACTGACGCCTGCTTTGCTAGAGCGCCTGTCTTTGCGCGTCCCACTGCACCGTACCAGTCCAAAGGAGCCGAGCATGACCAAAGTCGTCAAACTTGCGATCGGCAGCATCATTCTGGGCCTCGTGGTCCTCGGCCTCAAGCTGGTGGCTTGGCAAATGACCGGGTCGGTCGCTCTCTTGTCGGATGCGCTGGAAAGCACCGTGAATGTGGTGACGGCCATCGCAGCCCTTCTGGCGATCCGGGTGGCGGCCCTGCCGGCCGATGCCAACCACCCCTATGGCCACCACAAGGCCGAACTCTTCTCGGCCATCCTTGAAGGCGTCATGATCATCGTGGCCTCGCTGGTCATCATGGAACAGGCGTGGGAAGGCATTCAATCACCCCGCACGCTCGACGCCCCCCTGCGCGGCCTTCTGGTCAACGGGGCCGCATCGGTGCTCAACGCGGTCTGGGCTTGGGTCCTGATCCATCACGGCCGCCGCGCCCGCTCTCCGGCGCTGGTCGCCGATGGCAAGCACCTGTTCCTCGATGTCGTCTCCTCTGTCGTCGTAACCCTCGGCGTGCTTCTGGCGATTGAAACCGGCTGGTCATGGCTCGACCCGGCCCTCGCCGCCCTCGTCGCGCTGAACATCCTCTATTCCGGCTGGCGCGTCATGCAGGAAAGCCTCTCGGGCCTTCTGGACGAATCCCTCTCCGACGACGTGCTGACCCAGGTTCGCCGCGTCATCGCCACCGAAGCCATCGGCGCGGTCGAGGCGCACGACCTGCGCACCCGTGCTGCCGGTGCGGCCACCTTCATCGAATTCCACCTCGTCGTCCCCGGCGCCATCACCGTGTCAGAAGCGCACGAGATGTGCGACCGCGTCGAGGCCGGCCTCAAAGCGCTGGTCGAAGGCTGTATCGTCACGATCCATGTCGAGCCCGAATTCAAAGCCAAACACAGCGGAATCGTCGTTCTATAGATCAAAGGGCCAAAGCCCCCCGACCCCCCTATTTCATTCGTCCACAAATATCCCACGGGGGTGCGGGGGTGTGAAACCCCCGCTACTGGCCTGTCAAATCCGGAACAGCGGCTGCAACAACCGCGGCACCAGCGCGTTGAACCGCAAGGGCGCATCGGTGGCCGCGAGGCAAATGCAGTCCTCACCCGCCTCCGCCACCGGCGTATGCTCCAGATCCTCGTCGGCAATCTCCAGATCGCCCGGTCCAAAGCGGTCCGTGGCATCCCGGAAAGCGCCGCGCAGCACCAGGGTCAGTTCGGTGCCCCGGTGCCCGTGGTCCGGCACCGCTTGCCCCGCCGGAATGTACAAAAGCCGCGCCGTCGCGTTTCTTGAAGTCGGAAGGATCGCCTGCCGCACACCTGACCCCAAAGACCGCCATTTCACCCCGTCCAGATCGCCGCCAACATAGGCCGCAACCGGACCCGGCAGCACCGCCTTACGCCGGCGCCCCAACGGGCTGACCACAGGCGCCACGACCACGGGCACATCCAGCCGCGCCATCACGCGGGCCAAGGCCTCTTCGCCCAGATCCTCGCCCTCGTCCGCCTCGATCACCGCACCGCCCAAGGCCTCGAAGGCCTCCAGACGGGCACGGCAGTCATCGCACAGGCTGATATGGGTCGCCACCACAAGCCCGAAGGCTTCGGGCAGATTTCCAGCCGCATAGGTCATCAACAATTGGTCGTTCAGGTGGTGCCTTATCTGCATCTTCATTGGCTCTCACTCATGCGGGCGCGCAGGCGGTCCAGCGCCAGCCGTATCCGCGACTTGATGGTTCCCAGCGGCAATCCGGTCTCCGCTGCAATTTCAGAATGCGACAGGTCGCCGTAAAATGCCCTCTGGATCAGCCGGCGCTGCTTTTCCGGCAAGTCGGCAAGGGCGGCAGTCAGGGTCCGGCTTTCCTCGGCCGCGGCATAGACCTCGGCCTGATCGGGCTCGGACTCCCGGTCCCAGGGTGCTGGCTCCGGGTCAGGCCTGCGGTCGCGGCGGATCATGTCGATCATCCGGTTCCGCGCGATGGTGAAGATCCATGTGGAAACCGAGGCGCGTTCGGCGTCGAACATCGCAGCCTTCTGCCACAGCGTGGTCATTACATCCTGCGCGCATTCTTCCGCCAATGCGGCATTGGCGCCCGACTTCATCAGGTAAGACTTCACCCTAGGCGCATAATGCCGGAACAACTGCGCAAAAGCCGCCCGGTCTCCGGCATCGCGCACCGCGATCATCACTGCCGACCAGTCGGTCTCGCCTTCCTTCACGCCGAAAATTCCCCGTGCATACCCATTTGCCTGCGCAACATAGGCTGGCGCAGGCTGCCGTCCATCGGCAAATGCAAAGGTGTGTGGCTTCAGCAACATGCAGCTTCTACGACGCTACGTCGGAACTGGATCACTTGGCCCGATAGCTCTTTTCAATGATCCAATCACGGTCGGCCCACGTAAATCTTTCAAACCCGCTGCAGGAGCCCCCATGCCGTTCGAGACCTATCCCGCCCCCGCCCGCCGCATCGCCGTCATCGGAGGGGGGATCTCCGGCATGGCCGCAGCGCATCTTCTGGCGGCGGACAATGCGGTGGTGCTGTTCGAGGCGGGCAAAAGGCTCGGCGGTCACGCCCATACCGTGATGGCGGGCAAAAGGGGCGATCAGCCGGTCGACATGGGTTTTATCGTCTTCAACCGCGTCAACTACCCGCTCCTGACCGCGCTCTTTGAAAAGCTGGATGTGCCGGTGGTGGAAAGTGACATGAGCTTTGCCTGCTCCATCCAGGGCGGCAAGGTGGAATACGGGTTGCGCAACCTTTCGTCGCTCTTTGCACAGCGCAAGAACCTGATCAGCCCCACGTATCTGCGGATGCTCGCCGATATCCTGCGCTTCCACGCCAAGGCCGACAAAGTGCTGCAACCCGGCATGTCGCTGGGCGACCTTCTGACCAAGATGAAGATGTCGGACGCCTTCCGCGACCACTATATCTCTCCCTTCACCGGGGCGATCTGGTCAACCCCCTCGTCGGGCATCCTGAACTTCCCGGCACAGGCGCTGATCACCTTCTTCAAGAACCACGGCCTGATGGGCGTCTTCAAACACCACCAGTGGTACACGGTCAAAGGCGGCTCCATCGAATATGTCCGCCGCCTTGAAGCCGACCTTCTCCGCCACGCGGTAGACATCCGCGTGGCCACCCCCATCGCCGGCGTCCAGCGCGTGCCGCAAGGTGCCATGGTCCGCGCCGTGGGTGGCGAGTGGGAGCTGTTTGACGAGGTCATCTTCGCCACCCATTCCGACGACACCCTGCGCCTCCTCTCCGACGCCACGCCCTCGGAAAAAGCAGCCCTCGCCGCCATCCGCTATCAACCGAACGAGGCGATCCTGCACGCCGACCCCTCCCAGATGCCCAAGTCCCGCCGCACCTGGGCCTCGTGGAACTATTGCGAGCCCGAAGGCCCGCGCCCGGACCGGATCGACCTGACCTACTGGATGAATTCCCTGCAACCGATCCCGCAGGATGACCCGCTGTTCGTCACCCTGAACCCCAACCGCGCGATCCGCCAGGACCTGATCCACGCCACCGAGACCTTCCGCCACCCGGTCTTCGACCAAGCCGCGCTCGACGCGCAAGCCAAGCTCGCGGCCATGAACGGCCAATCCTCCACCTGGTTCTGCGGCGCCTGGATGAAGAACGGCTTCCACGAAGACGGTTTCGCCTCCGCCGCTGACGTCAACCAGTCCCTCCGCGCCCGCCTCCTGCTGCGCGAGGCCGCATGACGCCCCCCCGCACCCCCCATTCACACTGTCCAAAT
>CANBRQ010000233.1 GCA_947371955.1 Paracoccaceae bacterium
CCCTCCCGGACCCTTGGCGGGATATTTGTGCCAGAATGAAAGGGGGGGAAGGGAAGGCGGGGGAGAGCGACGGTGTGTGCAGACGATCAGGGGTCGGGCCAGCGGCGCGGTCAGGCGGCGGGCTGGTCCTTGAACTTGATCGACTCGCCGCAGCCGCAGGCCTCGGCGACGTTGGGGTTGCGGAACTTGAAGCCGCTTTCCAGAAGGCCGATTTCATAGTCGATCTCGGTGCCGATCAGGAACATCTGCGCCATGGGAGCGATCAGCACGCGGGCGCCGTCTTGTTCCACCACTTCGTCCAGCGGGTTCACCGATGTGACATAGTCCATCGTGTATTCCATGCCGGCACAGCCGCCCTTCTTGACGCCGATCCGCAGGCCCTCGGAGCCTTTGGTGGCCATCAGGCCCGCGATCTGGCGGGCGGCGGTGGGCGACAGGGTGACGGCGGCTTTGCCGGGGATGCCGAACATGATGGATCTCCTTTGGGCGTAACTTAGGGCGTGAGGTCGGGAATTCCAAGCGGGGGCAGGTGGGCCAGTAACGCAGATGTGCCAGCGGCGACGGCAATGGCCCAGAAGACCGAGGCCAGAGTACCGATGATCACATATTCTGACAGTTTTCCTTCGTTGCTGACAGCCCCAAAACGCAAGACCGATTTGGCTGCCACCAGATAGCCTATGCCGCCGGCCTGATCGGTCAGGATCAGGGCGAAGATCAAGCCACGCTCCAGAAGGCCTATCATCCGGCCGCCGCCGGGCAGGCCTGCGGGGGCGGCGGTGATCCAGGGTTCCATCAGCATTCCCACGGCGAAGCCTCCGGCGCGGGTCGACAGGATCATGCCCGCGGCGAGGGCCATCAGGGCGGCCGCCTGAGGGGAGGGCTGCCAGAGGCCGGGGGGCAGAAGCGGGGCCAAGGCGGCGAGGGTAGCCAGATGGGCGGCCTGGTCGACCAGGAAGGGGCCGAGGCCGCGTGTCGGCCAGAAGGACTTGGCGAGGTCGATGGCGATATGGGCCGCCATCAGCGCAACAAGCCAGGGTGAGGCGGTGCCGGTGGAGGCTGCAGCGGTGGCCAGAACCGTGAGGGCGTGAGCGGCGAGGGCTGCGGGGTGGCGCTTGTGGGCGGCCATCCAGTTGGTTTGCAGGATGAAATCGGCCAGCGCATGGGCGAAGAGCAAGGCGGCGAAGGCGGCGGTCATGCGTCAGACTCCCTCCACCAGATGCGCATCGAAGGCGCGGGCCCAGTCCTCTGCCGCAGATCGTAGGGCGCGCAGGTTGGCGCCCGCAAGCCGGTAGTTCACGGCCTGCCGCGAAATACCCAAGGTTGCGGCCATTTCGGCAAGGGTTGGGTTGGCGGGATGCAGGGCAAGGGCCATCGCCTCGGCCTGCTCACGCGTCCAGCCGCGCATCAGGGCATCGGCAAGGCTGGCCAGCGCCTGCTGGAAGGGGGTGGCGCTGCCGCAAGTGATCCCCAGTCGTTCTGTGTGGTCGAGCCTGTCGATGCCCTTTCCCGAGGCCGTGAAGGCCGGGCCACGGGCGTCAGAGAGGTCTTTGGTGCCAAGGCTGGCCACGGGGCCTACGGCGATGGAAATACGGGTCGGGATGCCGTTCCGCAGCGCCCGGAGGCCTGCCTGTACCGCAAATGCCGCCCGCAGCGCCTGTGCGGGCCGGTCCAGCACCATCTGCCACCCATCACCCCGCGACCGGGTGAACCTTGTGTCCGCGCCGGCCGGCCACTGGCCGATCCGCGTGGCGGTGGCCGCGATGTCGCGCATCGTGGCATCAAGGGCGGTGGGACCCGCATCGGTCGAGCCGATGAGGTCGCCGGTCAGCACGGCAAACAGGGGCGGCATGGGGCAAGCCTTAATGCTTGATACTTTGACATCAAGTCATGAGGCTTGTGGGGGTATAAATCAAGCTAAAAGGCTTCATGTGGATCAAATCAAGCCAAAAGGCTTGTCACATGAAGCCGAGTTCCAGACGGGCTTCATCCGACATCATCTCCATCCCCCACGGCGGATCGAATGTCATCTGAACGCGGACCTCTTTGACGCCGGCGACACCTTCAACGGCGGTCTCTACCCAACCTGGCATCTCACCGGCCACCGGGCAACCGGGGGCCGTCAAGGTCATGTGGATGTCGACGGCAGAGTCGTCGGCGATCTCGACCGTGTAGACCAGTCCCAGATCAAAGATGTTCACCGGAATTTCCGGGTCATAGACCGTGCGGCAGGCATCAACGACAGCCTCATACAGAGGATGTTCGGTGGTGGAGGGGCGGATCAGTGGGGTGCCCTCGATCTTGTCCGGCTGCTCGGTCATGGCGCTCACTTCGGTTCCCGGGTTGGGGCTTCGCTCATTCGGGTTGTTGAGCGATTATATAGGGTATTTTCCCCAAAGGTCCAGAGCAGCCTTGGCCCAAAGGCCAAGGCACATGCCAGAGCGTGCCCTGACCCGGATCAGAACGGGATTTCGTCGTCCAGGTCGGACCTGCCGCCCTTGGCACCGCCGCCGCCACTGCCGCCGCCGCCAAACCCACCGCCGCCCTGTGCGCCGCCGCGATAGCCGCCGCCAGAAGACCCGCCGCCTGCGCCGCCGCCCGAGGGGGCGCCGCCGTAGCCGCCACCTTGGGCTTCATAGCCGCCCCGGTCGTCATAGCCCGGATCGCTGCCACCACCGCCGCCACCGCCGCCGTCGCGGCCGCCCAGCAGGGTCAATTCCCCACGGAACTGGCGCAACACAACTTCGGTCGTGTACCGGTCAGCGCCGGATTGATCCTGCCATTTGCGCGTTTCCAGCTGGCCCTCGATGTAAACGGTCGAGCCCTTTTTCAGATACTGCTCGGCAATCTTGCCAAGGTTCTCGTTGAAGATCGCGACGGAATGCCATTCGGTGCGCTCCTTGCGCTCGCCGCTTGCCTTGTCGCGCCAGGTTTCCGAAGTGGCGATGCGAAGGTTGACCACCTTGCCGCCATTGGGAAAGTTGCGCACTTCCGGGTCACGCCCCAGATTGCCCACGATGATCACCTTGTTGACCGAACCGGCCATGTCGCCTCTCCCTGATTCCGTTGCCCCGAATGCCTTGCCCGACAGCCTCGCCGGACATGGTTAAGAAAAGCTATAGACCGACCACGTATCCCGCCGCAATGCATCTGGATTGATCGGGGTCGGGTGAAGATCGGTGGGATTGCGGTCCCACGCCATAGGCGGGATTGCGGCGTTGTGATGGGGCAAGCCTTTCCCCTTGGACTGGCCCGCGCTAGATGAGGGCAAATCAGGCGGGGAAACCGCAGGCGGCAGACGTGAGGCGGACGGCATGAAGGGCAGAGAGCTTTTGGCAGGCACAATATTGCGGCCCGGCATCTGGCCTGTGGTGGCTCTGATCGTCGTGCAGGCGATCTGCACGGTGATCTTCATGGGCGATGTGGTGACCGATATTGTGCCGCAGGGCTTTGGCGCGCTGACCAATCCGGCCAACCTGTCCGAGATCGCGGCCTCTTCCGGCCTGATTCTGGGGCTGGTGTTCGAGGTTCTGGTCCTGTGGCGGCTGCTGGGCCGTCAGCACCGCATGCAGCAAAGCCTGAACGTGGCGACCGGCGCGCTGTCAGAGTTGATGGAGGGCTATTTCCGCACCTGGGGGCTGACGCCGACCGAGGCGGATGTGGCGGCCTTCACCATCAAGGGCTATTCGATCGCCGAGATCGCGGGCTTTCGCGGCTCGGCCGAGGGCACGATCAAGACCCATCTGAACGCGATTTATCGCAAGTCGGGCACGGCGGGGCGGGCCCAACTGGTGTCTGTGCTGGTCGAGGATCTGTTCCGGGGCGCGCTTGTGGGCAGCGCGCCGGTGGCCAAGTCCTGATTGTGGACCCCGATTTCGGGGCAACCTGCCGCCTATCGGGCCGATGCCCCCTTGCGGGACCGGCGAAGTTAATTATTTGTAACGGAATTGAGAGCCGCGCCGTGCCGCGCGGGGAGACCAGATGGCGTTTCGGACTGCGGATCAGGTTAAAGTAGGCTTTGCCGTGGCGCTTGCGCTGGGGCTTTCCCTTGCTTGGCCTGCCTCGGCCGAGGGGTTGAAGCTGGGTGGCGGCGCCAAAAGCCGCACCGCGCAGTTCCGCAGCCAGATCGCCCTTCTGGATGGCAGGCTGGCGCAGCAATACGCGAACTCGAACCGGCTGAAGCCCGGAGCAGGCAAGGACAGCAGCACCAAGGTGCGCTATTCGGGCAGCTACAAGGGCGTCTATCTGGAGATGGCCAAGGCCGCCGCCGCGAAGTATGGCGTGCCCGAGGGGATGTTCCTGAAGCTGGTACAGCAGGAAAGTGGCTGGAACCCCGATGTCGTCTCGGCCAAGGGGGCCGTTGGGCTGGCGCAATTGCTGCCGACCACGGCGGACCATCTGGGCGTGGATGAAACCGACCCGCAATCCAACCTTGAAGGTGGGGCGCGGTATCTCTCGATGATGTTCAACCGCTTCGGCAGCTGGAAACTGGCTTTGGCCGCCTATAACGCCGGACCGGAAGCGGTCGAGGCCGCCGGCAACGCCGTGCCGGATTTCGACGAGACCCAGAACTACGTGGCGGCAATTTTGGGCTAGGCTGGGTTTGGGGTAGGATGGACAATGTGCCCATGCTTCGCTGACAAAGCGCTTGGTCGTCGCGGCGAGACCCAGAACGACCTTTCGGCGATCCTCGGGTAGGATGGGCAATCTGCCCATGCTCCGCCGTCCAAACACCTAGTCCCCACGACATGCAACAGGCGCAGCCGTACCATGGCCGCGCCTTTTCGTTGTTTGCGGCCCTACAGCTTGGGGGCCTTTGCGATGGCGTCCAGCACGGCTTGCGGGGTGATCGGGATATGGGTCACCCGCGCCCCGGTGGCGGCGAAAATCGCGTTGGCGATGGCGGGGGCGATGACAGTGGTTGCGGGCTCGCCCAGTCCCACCGGCACTTCGGTGCTGTCGACAAAGCTGATGTCGAGCACTGGCACGTCGCTGATCCGGACCGGAGTATAGGTGTCAAGGTTGGTGTCGCGTACCTGACCCGCCACGAACTCGGTCCCTTCAAACAGCGCCATCGAGAGGCCCCAGAGGGCGGACCCCTCGGTCTGGGCATGGGCGCTGTCGGGGTCGATGATGGTGCCGGCATCGGTGACGAGGGTCAGCTTCTGCACGGCGACAAAGCCGGTCTTGGCGTTCACCGTGACTTCCGCCACGCAGGCGACCCATGTGGGCATGCCGCGCTCCTGACCAAAGCTGCTGGCGATGCCGTGGGCGGAACCTGCCGGAAGTGCCTTGCCCCATCCCGCCTTGTCGGCCACGCGCTTCAGCACCTCGGCCTGCCGCAAGGCACCGCCCTTGTCGCTGGCCGTGACCCCGGCGTTGCGGCCAACTCCGGTCAGCAGCCCAAGCCGGAAGGCCAAGGGATCGGCCTTCACATGCGCCGCCGCCTGATCCATGAAGCTTTCCAAGGCCCAGTTCGTCCAGCCCGGCCCGACAGATCGCAGCCAGCCCGGACGGAAGGTGGAATTGGCCAGATCGTTGGACAAAGCGCGGACCTTCAGCGCGCCGACCTCGTACCAATGATCGGCGCCGGATATGGCGAAGGGGTCGTAGGGCGCACCATTGGTGCCCTTGGGCATGAAGAAGGCGGCCATGACTTGCGTCGGCCAGCCAGCCGCCGCGTGGTGTTCCATGCCAATCACCGCCCCCTTGGCATCGAAGGCCATGCGCAGCGTCTGCACGGAAGGCGAGCGGACCGAGTCGAACCTTGCGTCATCCTCGCGGGTCAGGATCATCTTGACCGGCTTGCCAAGCGCCTTGGCCGCGAGGGCTGCGGGCACCGCATAGTCGCCATTCAGACGTCGGCCGAAACCGCCGCCAATCGGATAGGTGCGCATGACGATCTTGGACACATCGCGGCCAAGCGCCACCGCCAGGGTCGGCAGGATCAGACTTTGCCACTGGTTGCCGGTGTGGATCTCCATCACGTCGCCGACTTCGACGGCCAAGGCATTCACGGGCTCCATCTGGAAGTGCAGGACCGTTGCGGTGGTGAAGGTCGTCTCAATGGTGCTGGCGGCCGCGGCGACGGCCGCCGTCGTATCGCCGCCCCCGGTATCCAGCAGCGAGCCGCCGTTGGGATCGGCGATCAGCGCCCGGGCGCGGTCCTGAATCTGCAATTCATCAACCGTGGCGGCAGGGCCCGGCGTCCAGGTGACCTTGACCAGCGCCGAGGCTTTCAGCGCCGCCGGATAGCTGTCAGCCACCACCATCACCCAGCCCGGTACTGTGCCCGAGGGATCATCAAGGATCAGGCTGGAGAGATAACCCTTGACCGCCTTGGCCGCCGTATCATCCACCGCAGTGGCGACTGATCCGTTGCGGGTCGGCGGCAGCA
>CANBRQ010000234.1 GCA_947371955.1 Paracoccaceae bacterium
CCCGGGGCGCGACCGTGTTCTGGTGGTGGAACAATACCGCGCCGGCCCGAGGTCGCGCGGCGACCGGCAATGCTGGCAGATCGAGGGGATCGCTGGCCGGGTTGATCCCTTCGAGACCCCCGAACACGCCGCCCGCCGCGAAGCGGTGGAGGAAGCGGGCCTGACGCTGACCGATCTTGAACAGGTGGCGGCCTATTATCCCAGCACCGGGGCGGTCAGCGAGTTTCTATATTCCTACATCGCCGTGACGGACTTGCCCGACGGCAGTGCCGGGATCTTTGGTGTGGAAAGCGAGGCGGAAGACATCCGTGGCCACCTGATCCCCTTCGACCAGTTGATGGATTTGCTGGCGAGCGGCGAAATCCAGAACGCGCCCCTGGTGCTGAAGGCGCTGTGGCTGCAACGCGAACGGCCCCGCCTCCGGCAGATGGCGGGGCATGGGCAAATTGCCCATCCTACCTGATCCCCGCGTGCGCTTCGGTTGATACCGGGCGGGCGCAGGTCTGCGCCGGGGCGCGTGGTGCGATGTTGCTGCCTCCGGCGGGAGTATTTGGCAAAGAGCAAATGGGAAGAGATGCTCTTTGCCTTGGGTGCGGTCAGAGCGCCAGACTGACCCAGGCGCCGTTGCGTTTGGACGAGCGGACGCAGGCATCGACAAAGGCCACGCCCTCGAGCCCTTCCTTCAGGCCGGGGAAGGTGACGGCGGGATCAAGAGCGCTGCCATCGCGGCGGGCGATGATGGCGCGGGCGGCTTCGGCGTAGATATTGGCGAAACCTTCCAGATAGCCTTCCGGGTGGCCCGAGGGGATGCGGGTGACGCGGGATGCGGCCTCGCCGGTGCCGGGGCCGCCGCGGGTCAGGCGGTATTTCGGCTGTCCGAGGGGGGCGACCCAGAGGTAGTTGGGGTTCTCCTGCTCCCATTCAATCCCCGCTTTGGTGCCGAAGATGCGCAGGCGCAGGCCGTTTTCCTGACCGGAAGCGACCTGGCTGCACCAGAGCGTGCCGCGCGCGCCAGAGGTGTAGCGCATCATCACATGGCCGTTGTCATCGACGCGCCGACCGGGGACAAAGCTTTGCAGATCGGCGGAAAGTTCCTGCAGGGTCAGGCCACTGACGAAATTGGCGAGGTTGAAGGCATGGGTGCCGATGTCGCCGGTCGATCCACCTGCGCCCGAGCGCGCCGGGTCGGTGCGCCAGTCGGCCTGTTTCTGGCCAGAGGCTTCCAGCGGTTCTGCCAGCCAATCTTGGATATACTCGACATTTACCAGCCGGATGTCGCCCAAGGCTCCGCTTGCGATCAACTCGCGGGCCTGACGGATCATCGGGTAGCCCGTGTAATTGTGGGTCAGGGCGAAGACGACCCCCGAGGCCTCGGCGGTCTTGGCCAGTTTCTTGGCTTCAGGCAGGGTAGCGGTCAGGGGCTTGTCACAGATGACATGGATGCCGCGCTTGAGGAACTCCACCGCCACGGGGGCGTGCATGTGATTGGGGGTGACGATGGCCACCGCCTCGATCCCATCCTTCCGACGCGCCTCTTTCTGCGCCATCTCGGCGAAGGAGCCGTAGCTGCGCGCGACACCCAGATCGGCGGCAGAGGCGGCGCTGCGGTCAGGGTCAGACGAAAAGGCGCCCGCGACCAGTTCATACTGGTCGTCAATGCGCGAGGCGATGCGGTGGACGGCGCCGATGAAGGCGCCACGCCCGCCGCCGACCATTCCAAGACGGATGCGGGGGGCACGGGCAACGTGAGCGGCGGTGATGGCCATGATGTTCTCCTATTCGGTCCAGACCTGACGGATCAGGGTGATGGCTTTGGTGACAAGATCAATCTCAGAAGTGAAGAGCGGACGCCAGACCTTGGTGCCAACGGCGTTAAGGGAAAGTGCCCGGCAAAAGGCCATGCCATTGTCCAATGGTCTTTGACGGCGGCTATCAGCGCCCGCAGGGCTGGGCGGCTGGCGGCAAGCCAGCGCCCCGGTGTACCTTGGTGGTTCTGGCAAAGATGCAAATGGCTGGCGGCGAGATGGGCGGCTAAGGGACCACGCCTTTCGATAGGGGAGTGGAACGTGTCACAGAGGTACCTGTTGTTCGGGCGCTCCAGTTTGATGCGTGACGCCGTGGCATCGGCGCTGCGCTTGCGGGCATGGCGTTCAAACCGGCTCAGGGATTTCACGGCGGGCCTTTTGGTGTGGGCGTCACCTGCGATGCAGTGCTGACCGTTCGTCATTTGTCCCCATCCCACCTCGGAGATGCCATCGCTCGAAAACACCATCCCCAATCTCCTCGACAGCCAGAATTGCCATGCTGGCGTTGTAACAGCCGCAGCTATCAGTCCGGACGCGACACCCACCTGAACAGGCTGGTCACAACCCTCGCGCCGCTTGCCCCATTCAGGGTGGCCCAAATATCTTCGGAGGAGGTTTGGACGAAGGGCGAGCCCCTCGTCCAGACACGGGTTTTGCTAAGCCGTTTCCGAGGATGGGCTTCGGTAAAGGGTGACGCGCAAAGTGTTGCCGGTCGAAGCCTCCGTCCCGTCAGGACAGCCCCAGCATCTTGCGGTTCGCCGCCCGGTCCGTTCCCGCATCGGCGAAATCGTCAAACGCCTTCTCGGTTACGCGGATGATATGGGCCGCCACGAAATCTGCCCCTTCGCGGGCGCCATCCTCGGGGTGTTTCAGGCAGCATTCCCACTCCACCACAGCCCAGCCCGAGAAGTTGTGCTGCGTCAGGCGCGAGAAAATCGAGCCGAAATCCACCTGCCCGTCGCCCGGAGAGCGGAAGCGGCCGGCCCGGTTCACCCAAGGCTGGAAGCCGCCATAGACGCCTTGGCGGCCTGTCGGATTGAACTCGGCATCCTTGACGTGGAACATCTTGATCCGCTCGTGGTAGATGTCGATATGATCAAGATAATCAAGGCATTGCAGGACGTAGTGGCTGGGGTCGTACAGCATGTTGGCGCGGCTGTGGCCCTTGACGCGGTCCAGGAACATCTCAAACGTCACGCCGTCATGCAGGTCCTCGCCGGGGTGGATTTCGTAGGCCACATCGACGCCGCAGTCCTCGGCATGGTTCAGGATCGGCAGCCAGCGGCTGGCCAGTTCGTCAAAAGCCTCCTCCACCAGACCGGCAGGGCGCTGCGGCCAAGGGTAGAGGTAGGGCCAGGCAAGCGCGCCCGAGAAGGTGGCATGTTCGGTCAGGCCAAGGTTCTTTGACGCCGAAAGCGCCTTTTTCACCTGATCCACGGCCCATTCCTGACGCGCCTTGGGATTGCCGCGCACGCCCGGCGCCGCAAATCCGTCGAACTGGGTGTCATAGGCCGGGTGCACGGCAACCAACTGGCCCTGCAGGTGGGTCGACAGTTCGGTGATCTGCACGCCATTGGCGGCGGCCACGCCCTTGACCTCGTCGCAATAGGTCTTCGACGAAGCGGCCTTGTCCAGATCGAACAGCCGCCCGTCCCAGCTTGGCACCTGCACCCCGACGTAACCGCAGTCTGCGGCCCATTTCGTGATGCCGTCCCATGTGTTGAAGGGCGCCGCATCGCCCGCGAATTGCGCTAGGAACAGCGCCGGTCCCTTGATCGTCTTCATGTGATGTCTCCTGTCGGAAGGATGCTGTTTTTCAGTGTATCGGACGGCAGGCCATCGTCGGCCCCGCTTGGACGCTCCAGATATTGGCCAAGTTCGGGGGCGCGGCGCTCGATCGCGGCCATCAGGGCGCGCGCGATGAAATGGCCGGCCTGACCCACGTCTTCCTTGACCACGATGATGCCGCGCCGAAAGCGGTGCAGGAAGTTGATCGCCTCTTTCGAGACAAGGTCGAAATCGCGCACGATCTGCAACCCGGTGTTTTCCGACCCCGCCACCGCCGCCATGGCTGAGGTGGTGGAGCCGCAGACGATGCCATCGATCCGGGGCAGGCGGCCCATCCGGTTGGTCACATAAGCCTCGACCGCCATGGCCCCGGAATCGCTGCTGATCTCATCCGTGACCTCGAAGGTCGCACCCAGCAGGGCGGCCTCATTGGCAAAGCCGGTGATCATGTGGCCGGCATAGGAATGCGCGCGCGGCGGCGGGATCAGCAGCAGGCGCTTGCGGCCCCGCGCGACCAGTTCGCGCACGGCGATGCGGCCGAATTCCTCGTTGTCGAAGTCAAAATAGGGGTGGCTGATCCCCATGTCGGTGCGGCCATGGGTGACGAAGGGAAAGCCATGCTCGGCCAGATAGCGCACGCGCGGGTCATCTGGCTGGGTCTGGTTCAGCACCACACCATCGGCAGAGCCGGTTTCGACGATATAGCGGATCGGGTCCATTGGGTCCTGATCGGGAAAGAAGGGCGTCACAACCAGATGATAGGCGGTGCCGCGCAACGATTCGGCAATCGAGTAAAGCAGCTTCGATGTGTGGTTCATCACATCGGCCTCGGTCGACAGCGTCAGGGCGATCACATTGGTCTTGCCGGTGCGCAGACGTACCCCGGCGCGGTTCGGCCGATAGCCGAGACGCTCGGCCGTTTCGCGGACGCGCTTCTTGGTTTCCTCGCCGATGTCGGGCGCATCCTTCAACGCGCGCGAGACGGTCGCGATGGCCAGCCCAGTTTCGGCGGCGATGGTCTTGAGGGTGGGGCGCTCCGAATCACCGGGCAGCAGGGAGACTCCTGTCATCGCTGGTCTCCCCTGTGGAACGGTGCAATTTCGCGAATCACTCCGCCGTGATGCGACGCAATGACAGCGCTGGCAGAAGGGCGCAAGGCCCGCGCGGTCCGCCTTTGCCGCAGCGCAGCGTCCATCATGCCGAACGCAGCCCACACCCCCCGAACCCCCCGGAAACTGAGGGCAAAGGCCGATGTTGCAGTGCAGAAATTCAGGGGCGCGGTCATGGGGATAAGGGCAGTCTTCCGGGGAAAAAGGCGGGCCTTCCGACCCGTCGTTCCCGCCCATTGAACGCCTGCAAAAAGGGCAGTCGCAAGCGAAAAGATTGCTTGAATGAAAAATCTATAACGTTATAGGATCGGCCTATAACGATTTAGAAACGGGGAGGAGACCCTAATGAAAGCGTTTACTATGGCAGCGGTTCTTGCTGCTACCGTGGCTCTGCCGACTGTTGGCATGGCCACTGATCTGGAAGTCACCCACTGGTGGACCTCTGGTGGTGAAGCCGCCGCCGTGGCCGAATTCGCCAAAGCTTTCGACGCCACCAAAGCGGCTGACGGTTCGGCCAACAAGTGGGTTGACGGCGCCATCGCCGGTTCGGGCGACGTGGCTCGTCCGATCATCATCTCCCGCATCATGGGCGGCAACCCGATGGGCGCCACCCAGCTGAACCCGGGCAAAGATGCCGATGATCTGATCAAGGCCGGTCTGATGACCGACATCACTGATCTGGCCACCAAGGAAGACTGGGCTCACATGCTGCGCCCCGCATCGCAGCTGGCCTCGTGCACCGTTGACGGCAAAGTCTATTGCGTGCCCGTCAACCTGCACTCCGCCCAGTGGATGTGGACCAACCGCAAGGTCTTCACCGACCTCGGCATGACCCCGCCGAAGGACATCAACGAGCTGATCGCCGACGCTCCGGCACTCGTCAAGGCTGGCATCCAGCCGCTGTCGATGGCGCAAGGCTGGCCGGTTGGTCTGATGGTCAACGACGTTCTGGTGGCTCAGGCCGGTGTGGACAACTTCGTGAAGGTCTACAAGGACCGTGACCTGACCATCGCTGGTGGCCCGGAATTCGGCAAGATCTTCGAAACCCTTGCCAACATCCGCCAGTACACCCCGGCTGACAAGATGGTTCCGCAGTGGAACGAAGCCGTTGGCCTCGTCATCCAGGGCAAAGCCGCTGCCAACATCATGGGCGACTGGGCTGGTGGTGAATTCCAGGTGGCCAAGATGGTTGCCGGCACCGACTACGACTGCCTGCCGGGCCTGGGTGTGACCCCGGTTCTGAACACCGGCGGCGACGTGTTCTACTTCCCCAAGAACGCCGACCCGGCGATCCAGGCTGCTCAGCTTGAACTGGCGCACACCCTGGTCACCAAGGAAGTCCAGGTTGCCTTCAACCTGAAGAAGGGCTCGCTGCCGATGCGCGCTGACGTCGACCTGTCGGCGGCCAACGACTGCATGAAGAAGGGTCTGGAAATCCTCGACCACTCGACCGCCGTGTTCCCGAACGACATCCAGATGATCGACCGTGACTCGCTGAACCAGATCAACGACCTGTTCACCGAATTCATGGCCAACCCGGACATGAAGGCCGCTGACGCTCAGGCCAAGTTCGTCGACATCATCAAGAACGCGCCGAAGTAAGACGCTTCCGATGTAACCGGAAAGAAGCAGGTCCGGCTCCCCACGGGGCCGGGCCTGTGTCTTAGGCCCAGAAAGAAGGTAGTCTATA
>CANBRQ010000235.1 GCA_947371955.1 Paracoccaceae bacterium
AACCCGTCTCCCTTTGCCGCCAGATCTGCCAACAGCCCCGGCACCGCAAAGCGCTGACCCATGTCCGACAGCCCTTCGCAAATCGCCACCGCCTTGGCCGCGCCGATCCGGTCAAGCCAGCTGAACGGCCCGCCCGACCACGGCGCAAAGCCCCAGCCGAGGATCGCGCCCACATCCCCCTCGCGGATATCAGTCAAGACGCCCTCTTCCAGCGCCCTTACCGCCTCCAAAGCCTGAATCATCAGCAGGCGATGCTGCACCATGACCAGTTCAGGCTGCACCTCGGCCATCGGCCAATGCACCGCCAACCCGTCCCAAAGCTCCACCCGCTTGCCCGTCGCATCATAGGCGTAGAAACCGGCCCCGGCCTTGCGCCCCAACCGGCCCTGATCGGCCATGGCAAACAACACCGCATCCACAGCTTCATCCGGATAGGCGGCCCCCATCGCCGCCTTGGTCGCCTTGGCGATCTTCACCCCCAGATCAATCGAGGTTTCATCTACCAGTTGCAGAGGTCCGACCGGCATCCCCACCAGCCGCGCGGCGTTTTCGATCAGTGCCGGCTCCACCCCCTCGGCCACCATCCGGATGCCTTCGTTGATATAGGGAATGATGCAGCGGTTGGCGTAGAAGAAGCGAGCGTCGTTCACCACGATGGGCGTCTTCTTCAG
This sequence comes from Paracoccaceae bacterium, assembly GCA_947371955.1. GTDB lineage: Bacteria > Pseudomonadota > Alphaproteobacteria > Rhodobacterales > Rhodobacteraceae > Stagnihabitans. The sequence goes on from CANBRQ010000235.1 coordinate 672, forward strand.
CGCCCGCACGAAATCCAAAGCCTTTGCCACGGCGCGGTCGCCCGTCGTCTTGCCCCGGATGATCTCGACCAGCGCCATCTTGTCGACCGGCGAGAAGAAATGGATGCCGATATACTGATCCGGCCGCACGCTGGCCCGCGCGAGGCCCGAGATCGGCAGGGTCGAGGTGTTGGTGGCAAAGATGCACTCCGCCCCCACGGCGGCTTCGACCCTTGCCGTTACCTCGGCCTTGACCTTGGGGTCCTCGAACACCGCCTCCACCACCAGATCGCAGCCCGCCAAAGCGGCGTAATCCGTCGTGGGCAGGATGCGACCCAGAACCTCGGCCTTCTTCTCCGCCGTCACCTTGCGGCGCTGCACGCCCTTGTCGAGCAAGCCTACGGAGTGCGCCTTGCCGCGCTCGGCTGCTTGCATCGTCGCATCGACCAGCACCACCTCAATCCCGGCATTGGCCGCGACATAAGCGATGCCCGCGCCCATCATTCCCGCGCCGATCACCCCAAGCCGCCGCACCGACTGATCCGGCAGGGCAGGGCGGCGCGCACCCTTCTCAAGTGCCTCTTTGTTGATGAACAGACTGCGGATCATTGCTGATGACGAGGGGTCCAGCAACACCGAGGTGAAAGCCCGCGCCTCGACCCGCAGCGCCACGTCGAAGGGCACAAGGGCACCCTCATAGACCGCCTGCAACAGCGCCTTGGCGGCAGGATAAACCCCCTGCGTTCGCCCCATGATCATGGCATTTGCGCCGACAAAGGTCATGAACCCCGCCGGATGATACGGCGCTCCGCCCGGCAGCTTGTATCCCTTCATATCCCAAGGCTTGACCAGATCGGCCTCTTTCGCCGCCAGAACCCACTCTTTGGCCCGCGCCAGCAAGGCCCCGGCCGGCACCACCTCGTCAATCAACCCCTCCAGCTTGGCGGACTTCGGATCAGACAGCTTGCCCTCCATCAGGAAGGGGGCCGCCACCATCACGCCCAGCTTGCGCACCAGCCGTGTTGTGCCGCCGGCACCGGGGAAGATGCCCACCTGAATCTCGGGCAGGCCGATCTTGGCCTTGGGGTTGTCGGCAGCAATGATCCGGTGGCAGGCCAGCGGCAGTTCGAACCCAATCCCGAGGCCTGTCCCCGGCATCGCACAGACGATGGGTTTCCCGCCCTTCAGCGACTTCGGGTCCATCCCGGCCCGCTCGATCTTGCGCAGCAGGGCATGGGTCGCCATGATCCCGTCGAAAATCGCCTGCGCGCCGCCTTCGGTCATTCGGGCGATCACGTTCAGGTCCATCCCCCCCGCGAAATCCTTCTTGCCCGAGGTCAGGATGACACCTTTCACCGTGCCATCCCCCAAGGCCCGGTCGATCAAAGCCTCCAGTTCGGCGAAGCCCGCCATCGACATCACGTTCATCGACCTTCCCGGAACATCCCAGGTGATCGTGGCCACGCCATCGTCATCGACCGTATACAGGAAATCAGTCATCTTTCGCCCCTTCCGGGTCTGAAGGCAGTTGCAATCGCACAAAGGGCCAGCGGCTGTTGGCCAGCCCATTGCTGACCGAGGCCGCGCACCAGCGGCCTCCGACCATCCGCAGCGTCATGTTCGACCGGAACGGCGCCAGAATCCGCTGCCCGCCCGAGATGACATGGCTGATATAGGACCCCGCGATCAGATCCTCGTCCAGCATGGTGGCCAGTTCGACCAGCCTGATGTAATCCGTCACCCGCTGTATGCGCAGGGTGCGGCGAAAGTCGTCAAAGCCCGCCCGAAGGTCTTCTTCGGTCTCGACAATCTTGGTTTCGTCATGGCTGATCACCGCGCAGGGCAGGTGGATGCCGTTGCTATAGGTCTGCCAATCGTCGTTCAGAACGGCGGTCGAGACCTCGTCCAGATAGGCCTGCAGGATCGCGCGGCTGGGCATCAGCGCGGCCTTTCCCGGGCAATCATGGTTCCGTTCCTTCCGGCTGCGGCAGCATGTCAAGGCTAACGCGCTGTTCCGCCTGCATCGGCGGCCACTGGTTCTGGCTCAACCCGTTGGTTACACCAGCGGCCCGCCAGCGTCGGCCCTCGAAACGCAGGTCCAGCATGGACCGGAACGGCGGCATGATCCGATGCCCGCTGACGAGGATATGAGAGAGGTAAGAGACTGAAATCAGGTCCTTGTCCAGAAATTGGGCAGTTTCGACCATCTTGATGTAGTCAGTCACCCCTTGCCCGATCAGCATGGCGCGGATGCCGTCATATCCGGCCCGCAGGGCGGCTTCGGTGCGGATGATGGTGGTGCCGTCGCGGCTGACCGTGGCGCAGGGCAGGCTTATGCCGGCGCGGTAGGTCACCCAATCGTCGGCCAGCACGGCGGCGGCCGCTTCGTCCAGATAGGCCTGCGCAATATCCATCGGGCTCATCCGCGTGCCCTTCCGTCGGCGTGGAAATAGACGCGGGTCGCGCCGTCCTTCACGGTGACAAGATCGTGGTCGGGATAGTGGATCACATCCTGCACCCGGCGCGATCCAATCACCAGATAGCGCGCTTCGGCAACGCTGCGGTTGTGCAGACAATGGCCGACCGGTAACCCAGCCGGCCAAGTTGCGACATCGCCGGCCTGCAGCGGCACCTCCTGATCTTCCACCAGCACCACCGCGCCCTCCAGCATCACGACCATCTCATCCTCGCCCTCGTGCCAATGCCGGAACGATGATCGCGACCCGGGCGGCAAGATCTCGATGAACGCGCCGATTTGGGTGATCCCGCCGGGGTCAGAGAGCAATTGATAGGCATAGTCGCCCAAGCCGCCGCCCAGCACCGGATGCCGGTAGTCCCGCGCCTCTTGCACCGGTTGTGGGGCAAGCTTGGGCATCAGCGCGGACCTGTCCATTCGGTGCCGTCCTTGTAGGTAAACCGCGCCTTGCCGCCGCCCATGTGGATCTGCATGTCCACGTCGGAATAGGTCGCAACCTCGGTCTTGGCCTTGGTGCCAACCACCAGAAACTTCGCGACCTTGTCTGAACGGTTCAGGAAATGATGCCCGTTCGTCGAGCCCGCCGGAAAGGCCGCGCAGTCGCCCGCACGCATGACGATTTCGCCCTCGTCCTGCACCATGATGCATTCGCCCTCGGTCACCATGACGAACTCATCCTCGTTCAGATGCCAGTGCCGCAGGCTGGACATGGCGCCCGGCTCCAGCATCACCAGATTGACGCCGAACTGCGTCAGCCCGCCCACATCGCCCAGACGCAGGCTCGACCGGCCCGCCATCATCGTCGCATAGGGTTCAGGATAGATCGAACCGGTCTTCACCGGCACCTTGGTCAAATCCAGCTTCGGCACCTAAGCCTCTCCTTTCCTCAGTTCAAATTTGCCATCGGGCGAGACAACAGCCTGCCCCAGCGTCCAGTTCAAATGCCCTTCCGAGCTTTCAATCGCCGCAATCTTCCATCCGCCTTCGCCGCGGGTCACCAGCATCCGCGTGGCGAAAGGGTCCGCCAGACGCCGGGCGCGCACCAGAATATGCGTGGTCCAGCGCACCGACATCAGCCCATCGGCCACCCGGTCATAGCCAAGGAACTGGCGATAGATATCCGTCACCCCATGCAACTTGATGATCGAGACATACAGATCAAAGTCCTCCCGCAGGGCCCGCTCATCGGACAGGACATAGGCCTTGCCGTCCTTCGGAGCGAACCGCACAGGAAGAGTGAAGACGGACCGATACAACTCGAAGTTTCCGAAGATCAGCGCCTTTGTCAACAAGTCTCCCAACTCGTGAAAGGCGTGGTCCGGCATGGCTATACCCGTTCCAGGATCGTCGCGGCTCCCATCCCGGACGCGACACACAGCGTGGCAAGGCCCAGATCCTTGTCCTGACGCTCCATCTCATCCAGCAGCGTACCAAGAATGATCGCACCCGTCGCCCCCAAAGGATGCCCCATGGCGATCGACCCGCCGTTGACGTTGACCCGCGCCGGATCAAGGTCGAAGGCCTGTTGAAACAGCAGGACAACGGCGGCGAAAGCCTCGTTCACCTCGAACAGATCGATGTCCCGGATGGTCAGGCCCGACCCGGCGAGGATACGCTCGGTCACCGGGACCGGTCCGGTCAGCATGATGGTCGGATCGGTGCCGATCCGCGCCGTGGCCCGGATGCGCGCGCGCGGTTTCAGGCCCAGCCTCTGGCCGAATGCGGCATCGCCCACCAGCACCGCCGCAGCCCCATCGACGATCCCACTGGAGTTGCCGGCGTGGTGAATGTGCCGGATCCGCTCCAGATGCGGGTACTTCATCAGGGCCACCTTGTCGAAGCCGGGCATGACCTCGCCCATCTCGGCAAAGGCGGGCTTCAGGGCACCAAGGGTCTGCATGTCGGTGGCGGGCCGCATATACTCGTCCCGGCCAAGGATCATCAGCCCATTACGGTCGCGCACCGGAATGACCGAGCGGTCGAACCGCCCCTCCGCCCAGGCCAAAGCCGCCCGCCGCTGGCTTTCGACTGCCAGCGCGTCTGCCTGATCCCGCGTGAAGCCGTATTGCGTGGCGATGATATCCGCCGAAATCCCCTGCGGCACGAAATAGGTCTTCATCGCCAGCGAAGGATCCACGGCAATCGCGGCCCCGTCGGAGCCCATGGCAACCCGCCCCATCATCTCGACCCCGCCGGCAATATAGCCATGCCCGCCGCCGCCCTGCACCTGAAGCGCTGCCAGATTGACCGCCTCCAGCCCACTGGCGCAAAAGCGGTTGATCGACAGGCCCGGAATTGCCTCATCCAGCCCCGAAGCCAGAACCGCTGACCGCGCCAGACAGCCGCCCTGCTCACCGATCTGGGTGACATTGCCCCAGATGACATCCTCGATCACCGGGCCGCTGATCCCGTTTCGCGTCGCCAGCGCGTCAAGCACCTGCGCCGACAGCGCCAGCGCGGTCACCTCGTGCAGGGCGCCATCTGCCCGGCCTTTGCCGCGTGGCGAACGGATCGCGTCGTAGATATAGGCCTCGGTCATGGGGTCACCTCAGGTGGACGGAAAGGCGCGCGGCATCAGGTCATAGGGATGCCGCCAGCCGGGCAGGGCTGCTATACGGTCAAGCCAGGCGGCGATGTTGGGCCAGTCGGCGCGGTCAAAGCCGAAGGGCTCGGGGTAGTACAGATACCCGCAGCAGGACAGGTCGGCGATCGTCGGCCCCGCGCCCACGATCCAGTCACGGCTGGACAGGTGATCATCCAGCACCCGGTAGGCGGCCTTCAGACGGCCTTCCAGAAAGGGGAACACCGCCTCGGGCCGCTTGTCGGGGGCGAGGAAATTCTTCAGGAACCGCAGGGTGCCCGCATTCGAGGAGAGTTTGTGATTGTCCCAGAACAGCCAGCGCAACACCTCGCGCCGCTCGCCCGGATCGCGGCCGGCGAATTGGCCGCTGAGTTCGGCCAGATATTCCAGCATCACGCCCGATTGGCTGAGCGTCACATCGCCATCCACCAGCACCGGCACTTCGCCCATCGGGTTGATCGCGCGGAAGTCCGGCGTGCGGGTGCCGCCGGTGAAGAAAGGCACGAATTCCAGTTCCCACGGCGTTCCGGTCAAGGTCAGCAGCAGCGCCACCTTGTAAGCATTGCCGCTTTCGCCAAAACAATAAAGTCTCATTGCCGTCCTCTTGTCGTTGCGTCCCGGCCCGGCGCCGGGGGTTTTCCACCCCCGGACCCCC
>CANBRQ010000236.1 GCA_947371955.1 Paracoccaceae bacterium
GATGTTTGAGCAAATGTGAAAGGGTCAGGGGGTCAGTCTTGGGCGCAGGGCGCGGGCTTTGGGGTTGGTGGGCCTTCAATACGGCTGTCGGCACTGCCCGCTGCGGTGCCGGCAACGGGGTACCGCTACCACGGGGCGCAGCGCAGGGAGGCGGGGTCGCTGAAGGCGTGCATCGCGGTCAGGGGCTGGCTGATCTGGCGTTCGGTCATCGTCTTTTTGGGCAGGCGGGACCTGAGCGCCCAGAGGCAGGGATGTTGCAGGGCGATGCGGGCGGGCCAAGCGGTCATCTTGCCTGCGCTGTCGAAGTGGCGGAGTGCTGCTTCCACCCCCGTGTAAGATCGGGCATGGGTTCGGCCGGCTGGCGCAGAGGTGCTGGACGGTGCGGAAGCCTGCGGCGCGGGCGAGTTTGTTCAGGAACGTGAGGTGGCCGGGCGGGTCCTCGATCTGTCGCGCAAGGCTGCGGCCGAAGTCTGACAGGTCAGGGATCGGCAGGGATATGGTGGTACGGGTGATATTGTCCTCGACAGGCCCATGGGTCGCGGATCACCGCCCTGGTGGGAGGGCCAAAGGAAAGCAGACCCTCGAGGCTTGGATGCAGGTCCAGATGTCCTGACGGACCGGTGACGCCGGAGTGAAATGCGGAGCCAGAATCAGGCTAGCCTTGCGCGGGCTTTGCTGCGAGCGCGGCCACGCGGTCGTGGGCGTGGCAGGTGACGAGGTGGTCATTGACCAGACCGCAGGCCTGCATGAAGGCATAGACGATGGTTGGACCGACGAAGGTGAAGCCGGCCTTTTTCAGCATTTTCGACATCGCCTGCGACTGCGGGCTCTCGGTCAGGATGTCGCGTCCCGAGGCGGGGCGGTTCTGGCGCGGGGTGCCATCGACATAGTCCCAAAGAAGGGTCGCAAAATCGCCCTTGTCCTGAAGGGCTAGGTAGGCTCGGGCGTTCTGGACGGTGCCCTCGATCTTGCCGCGGTGGCGGATGATGCCGGGGTTGGCGAGGGCGGCCAGAACCTGGGGTTCGCCCCAGTGGGCAATGGATTCGGGGTTGAAGCCGTCGAAGGCCGCGCGGAAATTATCGCGCTTTTTCAGGATCGTGATCCAGCTGAGGCCCGCCTGAAACCCGTCCAGGATCAGCTTTTCCCACAAGGCGCGGGCGTCCCGTTCGGGGACACCCCATTCCTCGTCATGGTAGGCGCAATACAGCGGGTCCGTGCCACACCATGGGCAGCGGGGGGGCGAAGGCTCGGTCATCGGGTCCTCTCATTGCATCGCATTTGGTATGAATGCCGGGTTTAACCGATGCTTTACCCTTTGGGCCGAAGTTTGTCATGGGCAGGCCTATGCTGCCCAGACGAAAGCGGGGAATCAGCATGCAGCCGGACGAAGACAAGCCAAGGTTCGAGGCGCGGGTTGGCATGGCAAGCCCTTTGGGCGTGGCGATCAGCACGGCGGATCAGGATACCATGCGCATGGTGGAGGAGGCGATCCGCGCGCGCAGGTTGGCTTTGGCCTATCAGCCGGTGGTTCTGACGCGTGACCCTAAGCGGGTGGCCTTTCACGAGGGGCTGATCCGTGTGCTGGAACCGAACGGGCGAATCATTCCGGCACGGGATTTCATTGATGCCATCGAGGCGCATGAGCTTGGGCGCGAGATCGACTGCGCCGCTTTGGAGTTTGGTCTGTTGGCGCTGGCACAACACGCCGACCTGCGGCTGGCGATCAACATGTCGGCCCGCTCCATCGGTTATCCGCGCTGGGTGCGCACGCTGAAAAAGGGGCTGGAGGCCGGGCCGACGGTGGGGGAACGGCTGATCCTTGAGATCACCGAACGCTCTGCCATGACGGTGCCGGAACTGGTGATCACCTTCATGGAAGAATGGCAGCGCAAGGGGGTGGCCTTTGCGATGGATGATTTCGGTGCGGGCAATACGGCGATCCGCTATTTCAAGGACTTCATGTTCGACATCCTGAAGATCGACGGCCAGTTCATCCGCAAGATCAACAAGGACCCCGACAATCAGGCGCTGGTCAAGGCCTTGCTGGGGATCGGCAAGCATTTCGAGATGTTCACGGTGGCAGAGTCGGTTGAGACGCCCGAAGTTGCCGAATGTCTGCGCGCCATGGGGGTCGATTGTCTGCAGGGCTATCTCTTCGGCCCGCCCTCGGTGCGCCCGCCTTGGGCCCCGGTGGAAGCGCAGAAGAAGACTGCATGACGGCTTCCGCCTTGCCCAGCGTTGCACCGGCTGCATGACGCTGCGGCAACTTGGACGGTCGCAATTCCGCTTCTAAAGTTGCTTTTGCGAGCTTTCCCGTCTAGGGCATGCTGCAGAGCGGCATCAACGACGCTGCCGCAGGGAACATCTGAGGGGGCGAGGAACCATGACCAATGTCGTGATCGTTTCGGCGGCGCGGACCGCCGTTGGCAGCTTTAACGGGGCCTTTGCTGCGACCCCGGCGCACGAACTGGGCGCTGCTGTGATTGAAGCACTGGTGGCGCGGGCGGGCATCGACAAGGCAGAGGTCAGCGAAACGATCCTGGGTCAGGTATTGACGGCCGGTCAAGGCCAGAACCCGGCGCGTCAGGCGGCGATCCGTGCCGGCCTTTCGCAAGAGGCAAGTGCTTGGGGTCTGAACCAGGTCTGCGGGTCTGGTCTGCGGGCGGTGGCGATTGGCGCGCAGCATATCCAGTTGGGCGATGCCGATATTGTCGTGGCCGGTGGTCAGGAAAGCATGAGCCTGTCGCCCCACGTCGCGCACATGCGCGCGGGGACGAAGATGGGCGACATCGCCTTCATCGACTCGATGATCCGCGACGGGCTGTGGGATGCGTTCAACGGCTACCACATGGGCCAGACTGCCGAGAATGTCGCCAACCAGTGGCAGATTTCGCGTGACATGCAGGACCTGTTCGCGCTCGCAAGCCAGAACAAGGCCGAAGCCGCGCACAAGGCCGGCAAGTTCAAGGACGAGATCGTTCCCTTCATCATCAAGACCCGCAAGGGTGACACGGTGGTGGATGCCGACGAATACATCCGCCACGGCGCCACGCTGGAATCGATGCAGAAACTTCGCCCGGCCTTCACCAAGGACGGCTCGGTCACGGCGGCGAATGCCTCGGGGCTGAATGATGGGGCCGCAGGTGTGCTGCTGATGTCGGAAGAGCAGGCGGCCAAGCGGGGCCTCAAGGTTCTGGCGCGGATTGCGTCTTATGCGACCGCCGGGGTTGACCCGTCGATCATGGGCGTCGGGCCGATCTTTGCCTCGCGCAAGGCGCTGCAGAAGGCGGGTTGGTCAGTGGCGGACCTCGATCTGGTCGAGGCGAACGAGGCTTTTGCAGCACAAGCCTGCGCTGTGAACAAGGACATGGGCTGGGATCCGGAGATCGTCAACGTGAATGGCGGCGCGATTGCCATCGGACACCCGATTGGCGCCTCAGGCGCGCGCATCCTGAACACGCTGATCCACGAAATGGGCCGGACCGATGCCAAGAAGGGTCTTGCGACCCTTTGCATCGGCGGTGGCATGGGCGTGGCCATGTGCCTGGAACGCGCCTGATTGCTGCGGTTGCGTAATATTGCCGCATGAGGCGTATGCCGCGCAATAAAGTTGCGCGGCATTTCTATTTTCGGTAACAGGCTTCGAGGGAAGTTGGAGGAGGACAGAATGTCGAAAGTGGCTTTGGTAACGGGCGGCTCGCGGGGGATCGGGGCTGCGATCTCGGTGGCGCTGCAGGCGGCGGGCTATACGGTGGCGGCGAACTATGCCGGCAACGATGCGGCGGCGGAGGCTTTTACCGCTGAGACGGGGATCAAGACCTACAAGTGGTCGGTGGCGGATTATGACGCCTGCAAGGCCGGCATTGCGCAGGTCGAGGCCGATCTGGGCCCGGTGGCGGTGCTGGTCAACAATGCGGGCATCACGCGCGATTCCATGTTCCACAAGATGACGCCGCAATCGTGGAAAGAGGTCATCGACACCAACCTATCGGGCCTCTTCAACATGACGCACCCGGTTTGGACCGGGATGCGTGACCGGAAGTTTGGCCGGGTGATCAACATCTCGTCGATCAACGGGCAGAAGGGGCAGGCCGGGCAGGTGAACTATTCTGCGGCGAAGTCCGGCGATTTGGGCTTCACCAAGGCGCTGGCGCAGGAAGGTGCACGGGCCGGGATTACGGTGAATGCGATCTGCCCGGGCTATATCGGCACGGACATGGTCAAGGCGATTGACGAGAAGGTGCTGGCCGAGCGCATCATCCCACAAATCCCGGTGGGCCGTCTGGGCGAGCCGTCGGAGATTGCGCGGATCGTGGTCTTCCTCGCGTCCGATGACGCGGGCTTCATCACCGGCTCGACCATCTCGGCCAACGGCGGGCAATTCGTGGTCTGAGGTAGGATGGGCCATTGGCCCATGAATCCGGAAACATGGGCCAATGGCCCATCCTACAAAGGCTCGCCCGACCGGCGGGCCTTTTCCTTTGGCTGGGCTGCGGATAGTCAGGCGTCCGGAGGACACCATGACCCGCACCCGCGCCACGTTGATCGGAACCACCGCCATCCTGATGTGGTCGCTTCTCGCCGCGTTGACCATCGGCACGGCCCCGGTTCCGCCCTTGCAGTTGAACGCGATCTGCTTCGGCCTCGGCGGGACTATCGGGCTGATCTGGATGGCCTTCGGGCGCGGCTTTTCCGTGCTGCGCGGTGTGGGCTGGAAGGTCTACGCCTTTGGTGCGATTGGCCTTTTCGGCTATCATTTCTTGTATTTCACAGCCTTCCGCATCGCCCCCTATGCCCAGACCGGCCTGATCGCCTATCTCTGGCCGCTGTTCATCGTGCTGCTGTCCGGCCTCTTGCCCGGCGAGACGCTCCGCTCCCTGCATCTGATCGGCGCCGCCCTCGCCTTCACGGGCGCCGCCCTCATCGTCTTGGGCGGCGGCATGTCTGCCGGCCCCGGGGCTGCGACCGGCCTTGGCCTCGCCTTCCTGTGCGCCATCACCTGGGCGGGCTATTCTGTCTTGTCCCGCAAAATGGGCGAGGTGCCGACCGAAGCCGTCACCATCTTCTGTCTGCTGACAGCGCTCCTCTCGTCCCTGAGCCACTTGGCATTGGAACCCACGGCCTGGCCGCAGGGCGGCGCAGGCTGGGCCTCGACCCTTGCGTTGGGTGCGGGGCCAGTGGGTCTCGCCTTCTTCACCTGGGATGTTGGGATGAAACGCGGGGATATTCAGATGCTTGGCACGCTATCTTACGCCGCGCCGCTGCTGTCCACCTTGGTTCTGATAGCCACGGGTCACGCCACGGCTACCCCGGTCCTTGGCCTCGCGGCCTTGGCGATCACCGGCGGGGCAGCGCTTGCTGCCCGCGCCGGAAGCAAAAGCCCTACTGCGTAAGCCGGGTGATCTCTTCCTTCAGCTTGAGTTTCTGCTTTTTCAGTCCGGCAATCTCCAGATCATCCACGGCCGGGCGGCGTTGGGCCACCTCAACGGCTGCGGACAGGTGTTCGTGCTTCCGCTTCAATTCAGTGATATGCGAAGCAACACTCATGGGGAACCTCCGATAGCTGTTTCTGAGAACTTCAGTGCAGCACGATTTCATGAGTCTGTCACGAAATCTTCACGTGACGCAGCGTCGCAATGCCAAGAATTCAGCTAAACTCAGCCGAAAGTGCCGCCCCGTTGCGCAGAATATCGTTGGCGCGGGGCGTGTAACTTTCGCGGTCGCCGTCATGCGCCGCGCCGTGATGGGTGATCACCGGGGCCAGCAGCCGGAACGCCGCCTTGCCGCCTTTCCGCGCCCGCAGGATAACGCGCAGCGCCGGACGCCCCTCACGCGCGGCAATCGGCAGCACAACCGCCGAGCCGAGCCGAGGTCCAAGCGCGCCCAGTACCTCGGGCAGCCCATCAGCGCCCAAGATCATCGTTAGCCAACCGCCGGGCTCCAGCCGCTTTGATGCCGCCGCCACCCACTCGCCCAAGGGCAGTTCCGCCCGCAAGGCCAGATCCCGCCCTGCCACAGGCGAGGGCGAACCGCCGCGCGGATACCATGGCGGGTTGGCAATCACATGGTCAAAGCCCACGCGCAGCACGGCCGGCATCTCGGTCAGATCGCCCGTCACCACGGTCAGCGCCAGGCCATTCTCGGCGGCATTGCGGCGGGCCAACTCGGCATAGTCGTCCTGTACTTCCAGCCCGGCCTGAACCAGTCCGGGCACCCGAACGGCGAGGCACAAGGACGCCGCCCCCACTCCGCAGCCCAGATCGAGCACGCGTGCTCCCGCCTCCGCCGGGCAGGCGGCGGCCAGCAGCACGGCATCGGTGGCGGCCCGGTAGCCGCGCCTTGGCTGCCACAGGTGCAATCG
>CANBRQ010000237.1 GCA_947371955.1 Paracoccaceae bacterium
GGAAACCGGCACCTACGCCGCCCTGCCCGGCGCGGTCGAGGCCGTCAAAACCCTCTCCACCAAAATGCCCGTCGTTGCCTATACCAACGGCACCTTCTTCCCCCCCGCCCACTACTACCCCCTGCTGGCCGACGCAGGCCTGCATCTGAAGCCCGGCCACATCCTGACCCCCGCCGCCGTCGCCGCCCGCCAACTGGCCCTGATGGGCTACAAGCGCCTGCTGGTTCTGGGCGCAGACGGCACCCGCGTGCCCCTGCGCGATGTCGGGATCGACGTGGCAGTTCCCGGCGACGCTGGCCCCTTCGATGCCGTGATGATCGGCTGGATGAAGGATTTCGGCGCGAAAGACCTTGAACACGCGGCCCAAGCGCTGTGGGGCGGCCTGCCGCTGTATGCCACCTCGGTCGCGCCCTATTTTGCCGGCGGCAAGGGGCGGCTTCTGGGAATTTCCGGCGCCATCGCAGCCGCCCTGCAGAACGCCGCCGGCGTCACCGCCACCGTCTTCGGCAAGCCCGAGGTCATAGGCCTGCACGATATCTCTGCCATGCTGGATATCCCGCCAGAGGATATGGTGGTGATCGGCGACGACCCCAAGCTGGAAATCGCCATGGCCCGCAAGGCCGGGTCCTTCACCGTGGGCGTCACCACCGGCACCGTCGACGCCGCAGGCTTCGCCGCCATGCCGGAGGCCCTGCGTGCCCATATCACCCTGCCGGACCTGACCGGCCTTCTTGCGGAAAGCTGGTGGTAAGATGACCCCGGAAGGCACCATCCTGTGGGAGGCATCGCAAGACCGCAAAGACAGCCTCAACCTGACGAAATTCCTGCATTTCCTGTCTGAGAAGGGCCACACCTTCCAAGGCTACGAAGACCTCTGGCGATGGAGCGTCACCGACCTCCCCGGCTTCTGGTCCGCAATCGCGGAATACTTCGACCTGATCCTTGAAGGCACGCCCACGGCCATCCTCACCGATGACCCAATGCCGAAAACCCGCTGGTTGCCCGGCACCAAAGCCAACTACGCCGAACACGTCCTGCGCCACGAAAACTCCGGCGATCCGGCGCGGACTATGCTGCACCATTCCTCCGAACTGCGCCCCATGCAGACCGCCTCATGGGCCGAGATCGCCGGACAGGTCCGCAAACTCGCCACCAAACTGCGCGAGATGGGTCTGGGGCAGGGCGACCGCATCGTGGCTTACATGCCTAACCTGCCCGAGACCGTGATCGCCATGCTGGCCACCACCGCCATCGGCGCCATCTGGTCCTCGGCAGCGCCCGAGTTCGGCGCGCAAACCGTCATCGACCGCTTTGGTCAGATCGCACCCAAACTGGTTTTCGCCGTCACCGGCTACCGCTACGGCGGCAAAGACTTCGACCGCTCCGCCGACCTGAACCGCATCCTTGCAGCGCTGCCTTCGGTGGAACACTTGATCCTCCTCGACTACCTCCCCGGCGCCAAGGCCCCAGACCACTCCGCCACGAAGTGGCAAGACCTGCTGAACGGCCCCGAAGTCCCCGCCGCCACCTTCCATTACACCCGAGTTCCCTCCGACCACCCCCTCTGGGTCCTCTTCACCTCAGGCACCACCGGCCTGCCCAAACCCATCGTCCAGGGCCACCACGGCATCCTTTTGGAGCACTACAAATCCGCCGCCTTCCACTTCGAACTCCAACCCTGTGGAGCCCTCTTCTTCTACTCCACCACCGGCTGGATGGTTTGGAACACGCTGATGTGGGGCCCTCTGATGAACGGCCGCGCCGTGCTGTACGACGGCCACCCCAGCCACCCCGACGCCCGCCTCCTCTGGCGCATCGCTGATGAAACCCAAGCCACCGTCATCGGCATCAGCCCGACCTACATTCAGATCGTAAAACAGCAAGGCATTGTCCCCAAAGACGAATTCGCCCTGGAAGCCCTGCAATCGGTGATGCTGGTAGGCTCCCCCTCCACCCCCGAAACCTTCGAATGGGTCTACACATCCGTCAAACCCGACCTATGGGCCTCATCGCAATCCGGCGGGACCGAGTTCTGCTCCGGCCTTCTCGCAGGTTCCCCCCTGCTGCCGACAAGGGCCGGAGAAATCCAGGCCCCCGGCCTTGGTACCGCCGCCTATGCCTTCTCCGATGACGGCCACCCCCTGATCGACGACGTCGGCGAACTGGTCATCACCCAACCCATGCCCTCGATGCCCCTGTTCTTTTGGGGCGACGAAACCTTCGCCCGCTACCAAGCCAGCTATTTCGAGACCTTCCCCGGCCTCTGGCACCACGGCGACCGCGTGAAATTCAACGCCCACGGCGGCGCGCATGTCCTGGGCCGCTCCGATGCCACTCTCAACCGCTACGGCATCCGCATCGGCAGCGCCGAGATTTACCGCACGATGGAGGGCATACCCGAAGTCACCGACAGCCTGATCCTGTGCATCGAGGACGGGCAGGGCGGCTTCTACATGCCCCTCTTCGTGCAACTCCCCAAAGGCGAAACCCTCACCGATGACCTCAAATCCCTGATCACCAAGCGCCTGCGCACCGAACGCTCCCCGCGCCACGTGCCCGATGAAATTATCCAGACCCCTGAAATTCCGGTAACCCTGACCGGCAAGAAGATGGAGGTTCCCGTCCGCAAACTCCTGATGGGTCTGCCTCTGGAAAAGGTCGCCTCCAAAGACGCCACCCGCAACCCGACGGCCTTGGACTGGTTCGCCGCTTTCGCCAGGGCCCGCGGATGATCACCGACATCTTCTCGGTCAAAGGCAAAACCGCCTTCCTCACCGGAGCCGCCGCAGGCCTTGGCCGGGCGATGGCCGAGGCCCTGGGCGAAAACGGCGCGATCCTGTGGCTTTACGACCGCGACAGCGGGGCGCTTGAGGCGACCGCCAAGGCGCTGCGCGGGCAGGGGGCCAAGGTCACCACCGTCTTGGGAGACGTCACCGACGCCGCAGCCCTGACCCAAGCCATCGCCGATCTGGTCGCGGCAGAAGGCCGCCTCGACATCTGCATCACCAACGCCGGCATCTCTGACGCCTCCCCCTCCCTCCTGCACGACGTTCAAGATGCAGACTGGACCCGCGTCATAGACGTCAACCTGAACGGTGTCTTCCTGACCTGCCGAGCCGCCCTTGGCCATATGGTCGCCCAAGGCCACGGCAAGGTCATCACGGTGGCGTCGATGTGGGGCCTCGCCGCCCCCGCCGGAGCCTTCCCGCGCCCGGCCTACGCCGCCTCCAAAGGTGCCGTTGTGAACCTGACCCGCGAAATGGCGCTGCATTACGCGGACAAGGGCATCCAGATCAACGCCCTTTGCCCCGGTATCTTCCAGACCGAAACACGGCCCAGAGACCCCACAGCCGCCATCGCCTATACGCCCATGGGCCGCTTGGGCAGACCCCGTGAGATCAAAGGTGCCACCCTCTTCCTCGCCTCATCAGCATCCGATTTCATGACCGGCCAAACATTAGTGATCGACGGCGGCGTGCTGGCGCGCTGATCCATTTGCTCCTTTGGAAATACTCTCGGGGGGGGCCAGGGGGGCTGAAAGCCCCCCGGCCTTGGCGGCCGCAGGCCCCTATCGCCCCGTCGCCACCTGAAACACCGCGCCCTCCAGCGCGGGTGTCACCGTGATCTGGCAGGTCAGCCGGCTGTTGTCCTGCGGGTTATGCGCGTTGAATTCAATCGTATCCGCCTCATCCCCCAAGGGTGCAGGCAAAGCCCCCTCTGCAACCGAGATCACATAGCAATGACAGGTCGCGCACATCGCCGACCCGCCGCATTCCGCCACGATGCCGCGCACGCCGATGTTGCGGGCGGCGATCATCAGGGGTTCACCCTCTTTCGCCGCAATCTCGCGCCGCGTGCCGTCGGCTTCGATGAAGGTCACTTGCACCATTGTCTTCTCCTCAGATGAACTGCCGGCCGCCGTCGATGATCATCGTCTGCCCGGTCATGAAGGCCGAATGCGGTGAGGCGAGGTACAAGGCTCCGCCCACGATATCCCCCGTCTCGATCGGCCGCTTGATCGCCGCCCGGTCCACGCCGTAAGCCCGCGCATTGTCGATCAGCCCCAGACTCGCCTCCGTCATCGTGAAGCCCGGCGCCAGCACGTTCACCCGGATGTCATCGCGCCCCAGTTCCTTCGCCATCACCCGGCTCATGGAAATCACCGCGCCCTTGGAGGCCACATAATGCATCCACTGCGGCGAGCCCGAAAACACCGTGGCCGAGGCGATGTTGATGATCGACCCACCGCCCGCCGCCTTCATCAGGGGCGCGCAGAACCGGCTTGCCTGCCAGACACCCTTGACGTTGACCGCCATGACGCGGTCCCAGACGGCCTCGTCAATTTCCTCGAAATCCGCCCGCTGCAAGGCGCCATACAGGGCGGCGTTGTTGACCAGCACATCAAGGCCGCCCATCGCCGCCTGCGCCTGATCCGCCAAGGCCTTGCAGCTTTCGGCCGAGGTCACGTCCAGCACCGCGCCAAACCCCTCGCCCCCGGCCGCCGCAATCAGCGCCACGGTTTCAGACACATCACTGACATCGCCCACCAGCACCTTGGCCCCCGCCTTGGCAAAGGCCAGCGCAAAGGCGCGGCCCAAGCCCCCGGCAGCACCCGTCACGATCACACGTTTGCCCGTCAGCCCAAGGTCCGTCATCATTGCTCCAGATATTCAGATAGTGATTGCTGGGCGCGCAGCGAGGCGGTGAAGCCCTCGGCCATCGCGCGCCCCGGTGCGGTCAGAAGCCTTGGGTTCGACACCACCGAGACCATGTCGATGTATTCCGCGACAGACCAGCCATACCAGCCCCGGATCACGGCCATGCCATGCGGCGTGGTGCGCCAGCCCTTGTCGGAATCCTTGACCACGGCATCCTCAAGGCTTTTCGCGTGCCGGGTGGTGTCATGGCCATCAATGATCGCCAGAACCGCCTCGATATCCACCCCCTCGGGCCGATGCCGCTCCAGAATGTCCCGAGCGATCTCAACCCCATAAACCTCATGCGCCCGCACCAGATCGGGCCGCGAAGGGTTCTTGCCAATGGCTTCCAGCAGCAGCTCCTGCGGGACTTTCTTCCAGCCCACATCATGCAGCAGGATGGCGGGCAGCACCACCGACTCCGCCGCCTCGGGCAGTTCCTTCAGCAGCATCTTGGCAACGCCGTAAGCGACCAGCGTATGCTCATCATTGTTGCGCACGTCGAGGTAGGGGCGGGCATCGCGCCACAACGGCAGATCGCGCAAGGTCAGCAAAGTCACGACGGCACCTCATAAGACAAGTACATGGTCTTGTACTCAAGATAGGCCTCAACGCCATGGCGGCCCTTTTCGCGGCCCAGCCCGCTTTCCTTCATGCCGCCAAAAGGCACGTAATGGGACGAGCGCTGGATGTCGTTCAACCAGACCGACCCCGCCTCCAGCCCCTCGCACAAGGTCATGCCCCTTGCCAGATCGCGGGTGAACACAAACCCCGCCAGCCCCATAAGGCTGTCATTGGCCAGCGCCAAAGCCTCTGCCGAGGAACCAACCGAGACCACCCCCAGCACCGGCCCGAAGGTCTCTTCCTGCATGACCAGCATATCGGGCGAAGCCTCTGCCAGCACGGTCGGCGGCAGATAGAAGCCGCCATCAAACCCCGGCCCGGTCAACCTGTCGCCCCCGGTCAGCACCCTTGCCCCCTTGGCCCGCGCATCGGCAATCTGCCGGGCCGAGTTGGCATAAATCTTCTCATTCACCAAAGGCCCCAGATCGCCCGAACCGCCCGCCGGGGCCACCGTCAGCCCCCTGACCTTCGCCACCAACCGCGCCAGAAAGTCCTCATAGACCGAGGCATCGACATAAACCCGGTTCACCCGATAGCAAAACTGCCCGGTATTGGCGAAGCCATGCCGGCAGATCGCCGCCGTCGCCTTCTCCAGATCGGCATCCGCACAGACAATCGCCGGCGAATGCCCGCCCAGTTCCAGCGTCAGCCGCTTCATCGTCCCCGCCGCCGCCGCCGCAATGGCCTTGCCGGCTGGCACGGACCCGGTGAAGGCAACCTTGCGCGGCACAGGATGGGCCACCAAAGCCTCGCCCAACGCCCGCCCGCCCGTCACCACGTTGAAGACGCCCGCCGGAAGCCCTGCCTTGAAGAACACCTCCGCCAGCTTCAAGGTCGACAGCGGCGTGTCCTCCGAGGGTTTGGCCACCACCGTACAGCCCGCAACCAAAGCCGCGCCCAACTTGAACATCAGCAGATTGATCGGATAATTGAACGGCGTGATCGCCACCACCACCCCCACCGGGTCGCGCGTCACGATGGTCTTCTCGCCGGGGGCAGAGCCCAGCGACATCGTCGCCTGCAGCCGCAAGCCTTC
>CANBRQ010000238.1 GCA_947371955.1 Paracoccaceae bacterium
CCAAATCCCCTTTTCCGGAATCTGGCGTCGAAGATCGCCGCCCTGCCGATGATGTTCATCGTGCTGGTGGTTTTTGTCGGCGGAACCTTCTGGACGGTTGCGTTCTCGTTCACCAACATCAAGATCATCCCGCTGTTCACGCCGAAAGAATGGATGGACGGCTTCGTCGGTTTTGCCAACTACACCCGCCTGTTCAACACCGACCGGTGGATGAATTGCCCGATCATCACCCATATCGGGCAGTCTGACTGGCAGATGAAATGCACCGGCGCGCTGCCGAACATGTTCACCTATGCAATCCTTGCCATAACGATTTCTGTGGCACTTGGGTTCCTTCTGGCGGTGATGATGGATCAAAAGATCCGCGCCGAGGGTTTCTTCCGAACGGTCTACCTTTACCCCTTCGCCCTGTCCTTCATCGTCACCGGCCACGTCTGGGCCTGGATCCTGTCGCCGGAATACGGCCTGCAGCACGCGATCCGGTCGATGGGCTGGGACTCGTTCCGCTTCGACTGGATCGCAGACCGTCAGATGGTGATGTATGCCATCGTCGTGGCAGGCGTCTGGCAGGGCACGGGCTTTGTCATGGCCCTGATGCTCGCCGGCCTGCGCGGCATTGACGAGGATGTCTGGAAAGCCGCCCGCGTTGACGGCATCCCGGCCTGGCGCACCTATCTGCAAATCGTCGTGCCGATGATGAAGCCGGTGCTGGTGACCACCTTTGTGATCGTCGCGGCAGGTGCAGTGCGCATCTATGACCTCGTGGTCGCCCTGACCGACGGCGGTCCGGGCATCGCCTCGGACGTTCCCACGCGCTACGTCTATCAGAACTTCTCCGCAAACCTCGGCCAATCGCTGTCGGCATCAACCGTCATGCTGGCCGCCATGGCCGTCATCCTGATCCCCTGGGTCCGGATGGAATTCGGCAAGAAGACGACGTGAGGACAGAACCCATGGCAAACATCCCCTTGGCCGAAGGCCCCAGCGGCGCAAAGCCCAAACCGTTTTTCACCGCCCCGCGCGTCATCGTCTACACGGTGCTGATCACCTGCGCGGCCTTCTTCCTGTTCCCGCTGTACGTGATGATCATCACCTCGCTGAAGAACATCCAAGAGATTCAAAGCGGCAACATCTTCATCCCGACGTTCTCGCCCACGCTCGACGCTTGGGCCAAGGCTTGGGACTCGGCCTGTACCGGGCTGTACTGCGAGGGCATCAAGGTCGGCCTGTGGAACTCGATCAAGATCACCGCGCCTTCGACCGTTGTGTCGATCGCTGTGGCCTCGGTCACCGGCTACTCGCTGGCGAACTGGCCGTTCAAGTTCTCGGAAGGCTTTTTCGCTGTCCTGCTCTTGTCGAACTTCATTCCCTACATCGTGATGATCTACCCGCTGGTGATCATCACGCGGGAGATGGGCATCTATTCAACCCTTCCCGCCGTGATCCTTGTGCACACGATCTTCGGCCTGCCTGTGCAGACCCTGCTCTTCCGCAACTACTTCGCCTCGCTGCCGCTTGAGCTGTTCAAGGCGGCCCGCGTCGATGGCGCAGGCTATTGGGGCATCTTCTTCCGCATCTTCGTGCCAATGGCGACGCCGATCTTCACCGTATCGATCATTCTGCAGGTCACCGGCATCTGGAACGACTTCCTGTTCGGCGTGATCTTCGCAGGTCCGACCAACTATCCGATGACGGTGCAACTGAACAACATCGTCAACTCGGCGACGGGCGGCAAGGCCTACAACGTCGACATGGCCGCCACGATCCTCACCGGTCTGGTTCCTCTGACCATCTATTTCGTCTCTGGCAAATACTTCGTGCGCGGCATTGCCGCTGGTGCGGTGAAGGGCTGAACCCATGAACATGAATGCTTCCTCCAATTCTTCCGTTTCGGTCCGGGATCTGACCCTGTCCTTCGGTGCCACCAACGTCCTGCAAAACCTCAACCTTGAAGTGGCAGAGGGCGAGTTCATCGTGCTTCTGGGGCCGTCGGGCTGCGGCAAGTCCACACTTCTGAACTGCCTTGCCGGCCTCTTGGAACTGACCAAGGGTCAGATCTGGATCAAGGGCAAGAACGTGACCTGGGCCGAACCGTCCGAGCGTGGCATTGGCATGGTATTCCAGTCCTACGCGCTGTATCCGCAGATGACGGTGCGCGGGAACATGTCCTTCGGCCTGAAGATCGCCGGCATGCCCAAGGATCAGATCGAACAGCGCGTCCAGCGCGCTTCGGAAATCCTGCAGATCGGGCCTTTGCTGGACCGCAAGCCCGGGGCGCTTTCGGGCGGCCAACGCCAACGCGTCGCCATTGGCCGCGCACTGGTGCGCGAGGTGGACGTGTTCCTGTTCGACGAGCCTCTCTCGAACCTTGACGCCAAGCTGCGCTCCGAACTCCGCGTGGAACTCAAGCGCCTGCACAACCGCCTGAAGAACACGATGATCTATGTGACCCACGACCAGATCGAGGCGCTGACCCTGGCCGACCGCATCGCCATCATGCGCGGCGGCATCATCCAGCAACTGGACGAGCCGCACACGATCTACAACCGCCCGGCCAACCTGTTCGTTGCAGGCTTCATCGGTTCCCCTGCCATGAACTTCATCAAAGGCGCCACCATCAACGGCGGCAAGGCCTTCCAGTCGGGCGAGATCAACCTTGATCTGTCGGGCTACGAGGGCGGCGCGATCATGGACCGGCCCAAGGCGATCATCGGCCTGCGTCCGGAACACATCACCATCGTCGACACCGCGATCCCCGGCCAGACCATCCCGGCCGTCGTGGAAATCGACGAGCCGATGGGCGCGGACTCGTTGGTCTGGCTTCTGGTCGATGGCAGGCAAATGTCGGTCCGCGTGCCGTTCGAACACCGCCCGAAGGCCGGGGCCCAAGTGCACCTCAAGGTCGATATCGCGAAATCCTCGCTGTTTGACGAAACCAACGAACTGCGGATCTGATCATGCTGAACCTCGCCGGGGACTGGTCGCTTTCGCAAGACAGCGGCGAAAATGCTGTGGCTTTTGCAATCCCCGGCGACGGGATCGACGCCCTGCGCAAGGCCGGTCAGATCCCGGACCCGTATTGGGGCCGCAACGAATACGGTCTGCGCTGGATTTCCAACCGCACTTGGGTCGCCAAGCGCAGCTTTGAGGCGGACCGGACCGATCTGGTACTGGTCGCCTCGATGCTTGACACGCTGGTGACGGTGGCGGTCAACGGCGTGACGGTCCTGACGTCGGACAACATGTTCCTGTCGCACCGGGTCGATCTGTCCAACGTGCTGAAACTCGGCACCAACGAGATCACCCTGACCTTCGGCAACGTCGTGGTCGAGGCCAAAAAACGGCAGGACAATTACCGCTATTTCCTGCCCTTCTCGATCAACAACACGCCGATCCACAATGGCAACCTGATCCGTAAACCGTCCTGCGATTTCGGCTGGGACTGGAACATTGCGCTGGCCACCTTCGGCGTCTACGGCGACCTGTTCCTTGAACCCGTGGCCGCCACCCGCATCGACCACCTTTTCATCAGCCAGACCCACACAACCGGTCGCGCTGTCGTCTCGGTGGCCGCCCATGTCGAAGGCGAGGATGGTGCCGAAGTCTCCTTCTCGCTCTGTGGCGTCTATGCCAAGGCCGTTGTCAAGCGCGGCTTGGCCACGGCCCTTCTGCCGATTGACGATCCGAAGCTGTGGTGGCCCGCAGGGCAGGGCGCGCAGCCCTTGCATGACCTGACCGTTACTCTGGGCGCGCAGACCCTGCACCGCCGCATCGGCCTGCGTTCCGCCGAACTGATCACCGAGAAAGACGCCACCGGCCTCGGCTTCAAGGTCCGCATCAACGGCCGCGATGTCTTCTGCAAGGGCGCCAACTGGATCCCCGCCGACGCCCTCGCCGGACGGATCAACCAAGCCGACACCCGCGACCTCCTGCAATCCGCCGTCGACGCCAACATGAACATGATTCGCGTCTGGGGTGGCGGGCGCTATGAACCGACATGGTTCTACGACCTCTGCGATGAATTGGGCCTGATGGTCTGGCAGGATTTCATGTTCTCCTGCCACATCTACCCCGCCGACGAGGCCTTCCTGACCCAAGTCGCCGAAGAAGTCCGCCAGAACGCGCAGCGGTTACACCACCACGCCTCAATGACCATCTGGTGCGGCGACAACGAACTCATCGGCGCGCTGACATGGTTCCCCGAAACCCGCGCCAACCGTGACCAATACCTCGTCGGCTACGACCGCCTGAACCGCACCATTGAACAAGCGCTGAAAGCCGCGGTTCCCGGTGCTGTCTGGTGGCCCTCCAGCCCGTCCCCCGGCCCGATGGATTTCGGCGACACCTGGCATGACGACAAGAAGGGCGACATGCACTTCTGGTCGGTCTGGCACGAGGGCCGCGACTTCGACCACTACCGCGACGTCTCCCCCCGGTTCTGCTCGGAATTCGGCTTCCAGTCCTATCCCTCGATGGACGTGATCCGCAAATTCGCCGACCCCGCCGATTTCAACATCGCGGCCCCCGTGATGGAAAGCCACCAGAAGAACGCCGGCGGCAACGCGCGGATTGCGGAAACCATGTTCCGCTACTTCCGCTTCCCGACCAATTTCGAGAACTTCGTCTACCTGAGCCAAGTCCAGCAAGGCCTTGCCATCAAGACCGCCGTCACCCATTGGCGCTCCTTGAAGCCGCATTGCATGGGCACGCTGATCTGGCAGTTGAACGACACCTGGCCGGTTTGCAGCTGGGCCAGCCTCGACCACGGCGGCGGCTGGAAACTGCTGCACCACATGGCCAAACGCTTCTACGCGCCGATCCATGTCTCGGCGGTTCCGGTCGGCGATCATATCGAGTTGCGCGCCGTCAACGACACCGGTGCAGCCCTTGACCTGCAGGTCGGTGCGGCGGCGGTGGACATGGCGGGCAACACCCGGCCCCTTGCCCGCGCCACCACCACCATTCCGGCAGAGGCCGCCGTCACCGTCCACTCCATCGCGCTGGACCAGCTTGGCCCGCAAGAGATGCTGATGTACATCTGGACCCATCCCGATGGCACCAAGATCGCGAGCGACCTCTTTGCGCCGCGCCCGTTCAAGACCTACGATCTGCAAGCCCCAAACCTGCACCTCACCGTTCAGAAAGCCGGCGACATCTACACCATCACCCTGACCGCAGAGGCTCTTGCCCTGTTCGTGGCGGTTGAGGCGGACCAGCCTGGCCGCTTCTCGGGCAACGCGGTGACCTTGACGCTGGGCCATCCGGTGACCCTGACCTTCACCCCCAAAACACCCGGAGCCGATCCGCAGTTTACCCTGCGTGACCTGCATTCCGCCACCTACTGAAAGGACCTGCCGATGATTGCCTATCAACTCTATTCCAGCCGCAAGTTTCCGCCTCTGTCGGCCACCGCCAAGATGCTGGCCGAAGTTGGCCTGACCGGAACCGAGGGCTTCGGCGGCCTGTACTCTGATGCCGCAACCCTTGCCGCCACGGCCGCCGCCCTGAAGGACGCAGGCCTGACGATGAAGACCGGCCATTTCGGCCTGTCCCAAGTCGAAGACACCCCCGATTGGGCGCTGGAAGTGGCCAAGACTCTTGGTATCGAGCGGATCTTCGTTCCCCATATCGTGGCCGACCAGCGCCCCTCGGACGCCGCAGGCTGGCGTGCCTTCGGCGCCCGTCTGGAAAAGGCCGGCGCGCCCATTCGCGCCGCTGGCCTTGGCTTTGGCTGGCACAACCATGACTTCGAGTTCAAGGCGCAGGCCGATGGCTCGATCCCGGAAGCCTCGATTCTGGAAGGCGGCCCCACGCTGGAAGTCGAGCTCGATGTGGCCTGGGTGATCCGTGGCGGTTCGGACCCGCTGGCATGGATCAGCAAATACGCAGGCCGCATCACCGCCGCCCATGTGAAAGACATCGCCCCGGCGGGCGAGAATGTCGACGAGGACGGCTGGGCCGATGTGGGCTTCGGCACCGTTGACTGGAAAACCATCCACGCGGCCCTGGTCGCGGCAGGCTGTCAGCATTTCGTGCTGGAACATGACAACCCCTCGGACGATCGCCGCTTTGCCACGCGCGCCTTCGCCACTCTGAAATCTCTGTGAGGCTCACATGACACATCTCGGCATCGGCATCATCGGCTGCGGCAATATCTCGGCCGCCTACCTGCGTCTGGCCCCTCTGTTCAAAGGGTTGGAGGTCCGCGCCGTGGCGGATATCAACATGGAGGCGGCCACCGCCCGCGCCGCCGAATTCAACACCAAGGCCCAGTCGGTCGATGACCTGCTGGCCAACCCCGATCTGGACATCATCATCAACCTGACGATCCCGGATGCG
>CANBRQ010000239.1 GCA_947371955.1 Paracoccaceae bacterium
CCGTCTGAAGGCAGATCGACCGCTTCTCTTCGTCAGACCACAGCCGCCTCGTCCGACGCACCATCGGCGCCCCCATAATGTCCGCTATCCCAAGCGGACATTATCCCACACTCTTCAAACCAGGCAGGGCAGCCAGAGCGGACGCTTACCACCGAGGTGCTACACTATGGCTCTACAGATGGCGCGTCCCTACAAACACCCCAAGACCGGCGTCTATTATTTCCGGCAGCGAGTCCCCACGGACCTGCGCCCGTTGCTGGGTGACAAGATCGTCAGTTGGTCCCCGCTGACCAAAACCCCCGACGACGCCAAGGTGCGGAATGCGGCGGCTGTGCAAAAGCAGGCCATGATTTGGGAGCGGCACCGCAAGCAGCCTGAACCCCTGCCTCATCAGCAGATCGTTGCGCTGTCTGGCAAGTTCTATCGCAGCTTCATGGCTTCGCTGGAAGTTGAACCGGGTGAACCGTCCGTTTGGATTGCGTTGCGCAACTTTCTTGACCGGGTGGCGGCTGCCCCGAATGGTTTGGAAAAGTGGTACGGTTCCGAAGCCGACAGGTTGCTCCTTGAGGAAAACATCGTCACCGACGATCACAGCCGCAACCGCTTGCTGCAGAACTAGACCGCGCCCTCAGGCAGGCCGGAGAGCAGCAACTAAAGCGTGCTGAAGGTGACTACAGCCCTGACCCGAAAGCGGGCCGTTTCCCGGCATTGACGACGGTCTCTGCGGTGCCCAAGAAGGTTGCCCCTGAGGGTTTGACCATTCGGGCACTGTTTGCCCTCTGGGAGCGCGACCACCTCGCCAATGGCAATTCCGCCCGAACAGTTGGGGATTTTCGGCAGAAGATTGAGTCGTTGGCTTCGTTCGTTGGCCATGATGACGCGCTCCGGGTCACGCCGGAGAATGTTGCGGATTGGTGCGAACACCTTCGCCACGATGAGGGATTAGCCGCCCGGACTGTGAGCCAGAAATACCTTGCCGTTGCGAAACTGGTCTTCCGGTTGGCGGTCGAGAAGCGGAAACTTAAGGAAAACGGACCGACGGCCTTAAGGTCCGCTACACGAAGCCCGCGCGGACGCGCTCTGCAGGCTACACAGACGCCGAAACCCAGATCATCTTGAAAGCGGCCTTGGCTGACCCGGAAACACTCGGGCGGCGGTCTGTTGAAAACAAGCGGGCCATTCATTGGGGGCCGTGGATTTGCGCCTTTACGGGGGCGCGCATCACCGAAATCATGCAACTTAGGACCGTAGACTTGCTGTTCGAAAAAGTTGACGGCACGGTTGTTCCCTGCCTGCGTATCACGCCCGATGCCGGGTCGGTGAAGTCGGGCAACCAAGCCCACCGCGATGGAGGAGGACGGGATCATCCAGCATCTACGCAACCAGATCGGCGACGGCATCGAGGATCTATACGCCTATTCGCAACTGCTGCTGGCGATCTCCGGCGTCGATGGCCGGTATGGCACGACCGACACTAAGAAGAAATTCTGGTCGTCATGGCGTGAGGAGACTATCCCCGAGGCCGAGAGGTCGCAGGTCAAGGCCACGCCCTTGTGCGCCGTGCAGCGCGCTGCGATCTTAGCAGACCGCCCAAGTTGGGCGCTGAAGGACTGCGACCGCTTTTACGGCGCCGAGGTGCTCGTGACTGGCCAGGACCGCTTGTTGATCAGCCTGCTGCGTCCTGACGGGTTCATGGACTTCACCCGGCGGTTCCTGTTCTTCGACCGCAAGCTTGCCAAGATTGCCGCCCGTTATCAGCAGGTTCAGGGTGCGAAGGCGAAGGATTGCCACCCAAAGATCGCGAATGGCGACAGCCTTGCCCTGCGAGGTCTTCCAGCCCCGATCCCCTCCGCGCCTCCAAAGAGTCGCCTCCATCCAATCGGCACTTTTGATACGCTCTGAAGAGCTTCAATATGTGCGACTGCGCGTCTTGCGCCTCCCCGGTCAAGCCCGATAAGCGATCTAGCGTTGTGATGATCTTTTCGGCGGCATCGCCGCGTACCGAATGATCGTGCTCTCTTGTCGGACGCGCGAAATGCGGATGGACCACGGGAGGGCACAATAGCTGGCGGGACGGGCGCACCCGAGGTGGCCCAGGCAAAGGATATACATGCCCTTCTTCAGATCGACCGCGAAAGTCATCTATTTCGCCCATGTACCGAAATGCGGCGGAAGCGCGGTCGAGACCTATCTGCGGTTGCGGTTTGGCGAGGTCGCTTTCCTGGAGCAAGATTTTTACGCTCTTCCGGCATCACGGCGCTGGGGGCGCAGTTCGGCCCAGCATATCCCGCTCGACACTCTCAATCGGCTGTTTCCAGCAGAATTCTTCGATGCGTCTTTTGCCGTAGTGCGCCATCCAGTCGAAAGGCTTGTCTCGGAATATCACTTTCTGCGCGACAGCCTCCGGCTGATCGAGCAAGCCGAGAGCTTCTCTTCCTGGGTGGGCCATCTGGATCGAGCCATCGCGAAGGACCCTTGGCTTTATGACAACCATCTGCGGCCGATGGTGGACCTGGTTCCCGGGAATGCGACCGTCTTCCGGCTGGAAGACGGGTTGGATCACGTCATCTCTTATCTGGACGGTCTGGTCGGCGCCTGCGATCGGCCCCTTCGCTTTGAGCGTGACTTTACGCGTGATCCTTCCATCGTGAAGATTGTGCCGAGCGCAGAGGACATCGCAACGATCGAACGCCTTTACCACCAGGATTTTGAGAGATTCGGATATACGCGCCAGACGACGACAAGTCCGGCCCGGCCCGCGCACATTGATGTTCCTGCCCAGCCGCCCGTCGCCAGCGGCCCGCGAGCGGACCGCAGTGCGCTTGCCGCCCGGTTCCGCGACAAGGGGATTGCCAGCTTTAGGGACGGAAATCTCACCGACGCCCACACGAATTTCCGCTTCGCCCTGAACTGCGCGCCGGACGATGCCCGAAACCATGCTTTGATCGCCAACACCGCGCTGCGGCTGGGAGCGGTGCATCTGGCGATGTTTCATGCCACAAAGGCGCTGGACCGACAGCCCGGCGATCTTGACGCTTTGGTCGCGCTGGCCGGCGCAAGGCTTCGGCTGAAGCACCCTAAGGCGCGACAAAGCGTCGAGGCCCTCGCGCCGTTCCATGAGCTGGGCGATTTCCGGCACTTGTTGCATATCGCTTTGTCTGCTGCAGAAGATGACGACGGCCATGAGACTGCGCTTTTCGATCTCGCGCAGTATCTGGAAATCCACGTGGAAGACACCTTTGCCAGCGAGTTGCTGAGCGAAACCTTCCGGGCCTTCCAAGCAGAGGCCGAAGAAGAACGGTTTGCGCTGTTTCTGGACGGCGTGGCGGTGCTGGCAGATCAAACCGACAGCGCACCGCTGGACAAGCCGGAGCCCGGACAAGCGGCGAGCGTCGACATTATCATCCCAGTCTACAATGCGATTGACGATTTGGCCCGCTGTCTCGCCTCCCTCCGCAGATACCCTTCCACAGAGATACGTCAGATCATTCTGGTCGACGATTGCTCTTCGCCGGAAAGTGCAGTCTGGATGGCCGACTACCGGGACCGCAATGCCGATGTGCACCTGATCCGCAATGCGGAGAACCTGGGCTTTACGGGGGCAGTGATGGCCGGTGTGGCGGAAAGCCACGCGCCCTATATGCTGTTTCTGAACAGCGACACGGTGGTGACCGCCTCCTGGTTGCAGGGCATGGTGGAAGCAATGCAAGCCGGGCCGCAGACTGCACTTGTCGGCCCCCTGTCGAACAACGGCTATCACCAGACGATCCGGCCGGCCCCGTTGATCGGAGCACGCGAGCCAGTTGAACAGGCGCCGGACGATATGGCGGCGCAGGTCTTGACCATCAGCAAAAGGGTCTTCCCGCGCGTGCCGTTTCTGTCGGGCTTTTGCCTGCTGGTCCATCGCGGCGCCTTCGACAGCGCCGGCGGGCTGGATTGCGAAGCCTTCCCAAAAGGCTACTGGGAGGTGCAAGACCTGTGCCTCAAGCTGACCGACCTTGGGTTTGACTCGGTGATCGCCGACCATACCTATGTTCACCATGCTGGCGCCGGCAGCATCGGAAGCCCTCGGCGGAAGGCTCTGATCTCGACCGGTCGGGCCCGCATGTATGCCCGCTATTCCAGCCTTCGGGTCTTGCTGGCAGAAACCGTCAGCGGGTCCGAGCCCGAAGTTGCCCGACACCGTTTTGCTTGGGCATCGCGCGACAGCCTCAAGGAATTTGGCCCGCCGCAAGCGCCGCTGCTGCGGGCCTCGCCGCAGATCGCCGAAGCAAGGCGCCAAAACTGCCTGAAGCCGCCGCCGGACTCTGTTGCGGGCCGCGAGGTTTGCCTTTTTGTCACACATTGCCCGCTCGGCGCACCGCTGGATTATACCCTGACCTATCTTGCAGAGCTCAAACGCGCCGGATTGCTGGTCATTGTCTGCCTTGCGGTTGAGGACCTGTCGATCCCCGTAGCCGATTCAATCACGGACTTGGCCGATGGGGTAATCCTGCGGGAAAATGGCGGCTACGATTTTGGCGTTTGGGCCGATGCCCTGCGTGTCTTTCCACAGGTCTGGAGTGCATCACGGCTGTATTTTGCCAATGACAGTCTTCTGGGTCCGTTCCAGTCGCTGTGCCCCATCATCGACAGCATCCGCGAACAGGACGCAGGATTCTTCGCGGCCAGCGAATGCACTGTCGTAAATTATCATGCACAGAGCTTCTTTTTTGGCTGGAACCAGACAAATCTCGGCTCGCCTTTGTTAAGAGAGTTCTGGGGCAGTGTTGTCAATCTCCGCGACAAGACTGAAGTAATCCTGAAATACGAGCTCGGCGTTTCACACCTCAGTTCCAACCTGCCCGATCCGACCCAAGACATCGTTTTCGGGTTCAAGCGGATCTTTGGGTGCAGCCCAACCGACTTGTCTTTCGTCGACCCGACCCACAGCGCGTGGATGCGTCTTCTGGCGGCAGGGTTCCCCTTCGTGAAGACGGGCCTCCTCCGCGACGGAGCCATGTTTGTTGACAGCAGCGACTGGGAGACCGTCTGCGCGGCACATGGCGCCGATGTCGAAGCCATGCACCGCAGCATCGAGACCTCGCGCATCAACCGCTTGGACGTCGGGCATGTGCCCAAGGGACTGTCGCATGCCTAGCCGGCGATACCGTCAGGGCGGGCTGTGGTGGCTTTGCCAGAATGTCCTTGCGCTAAGACATGACGGCAGGCCATTTCCGCACAAGGCGTTAAGCTTGCAACGATAAGCCGATGCCCGGATTGTGATCTCGGGAAGCATGCCACATCGGGCAAAGACCATTGAAGTACTGCCTAAAGATTGGTCATGTCGCATCGAAAATGACCGTATTTCAAGAGACGTCAGGCTGCAATGCCTACTGTCGTCCTTCCTTCGTACATTTCTGATAGCCCGCTGCCTATCAGGATTGAGAAAGACCCATAAACACAAATGGTTAGGATGGCAGAGATCGCAAGGTGCAAGACCAGGAAGGTCGCCAGGGCCGTTTTTCCGGTCGCGGGGATGGCGACGCGGTTTCTTTCGGCCGTCGGGTCAGTCCCCAAAGGCATGCTGACGCTGGTGGACTGGTACTTGACCCAAGAGGCGCGGGCTGCCGGGGTCATGGAATTCATCTTCATCACGGCGCGCGGCAAGTTGGCGCTGGAAGACCGCAACTACCATTCGCGCCAGTTGGAACTCTGCCACAGTCAAGGCAATTTGGCTGCGGCGATGAAAGTGACGGTGGGCGGGACCTCGTCCTAAGGCGTGCTGGGTGCCATGGATGACATAGGCTCCATCGCGCAGCTGGGCGACATGGCGGGGAAGCCCAAGTTCGATTCGCCGTCGAACCTCGTGGTGATGTGGCGCTATGTCCTGATGCCGCGGGTCATCGCGAACCTGAACAAGGGAGGTGCAGGTGGCGGGATTCAACTGACCGACGCGACTGCCGAAGAGGCCTTGACCCGCGGTCAGATGCCCGGCTTCCGCTTGCGGGGCCAGAGCAAGGACTGTGGCAGCAAATCGGGCGTCCTGCAGGCGACGGTGGCGTTCGGGCTGAGCCGGTCTGATCAGCGGGATGCATTCTCGCGCTATTTCAACCATTTGGCCGCCATGCAGAAGGTGGCGCATTGGGACAGGTTATTGCGGTCTTGAAACACTCATGTGAAGGCGGGCATCGACATGAAAATTGCAATGATTGGTACGGGCTATGTTGGCCTTGTTTCGGGGGTTTGTTTTTCCGACTTCGGGCATGAAGTGATCTGTGTGGACAAGAATCCTGACAAGATCGCCAAATTGCAGGC
>CANBRQ010000240.1 GCA_947371955.1 Paracoccaceae bacterium
GAGATCAGCCGCGCCTCGGAAGACCTGGCCCGCCGCACCGAAAATCAGGCCGCCACGCTGGAGGAAACCGCAGCAGCACTGGACGAACTGACCACCTCGGTCAAGTCCGCCGCCAATTCTGCGCGCGATGTGGAGACAATCGTGCAGGCCGCCCGCCGCGAGGCCGAGGACAGCGGCAAGGTGGTTCTCAGCGCCGTTGATGCGATGAACGGCATCGAGAAATCCTCCGACCAGATTTCGCAGATCATCGGCGTCATTGACGACATCGCCTTCCAGACCAACCTTCTGGCCCTGAATGCGGGGGTCGAGGCGGCGCGGGCCGGTGATGCGGGCCGGGGTTTTGCCGTCGTGGCCTCGGAAGTGCGGGCGCTGGCGCAAAGGTCCTCGGATGCGTCCAAGGAAATCAAGACACTGATCAGTTCGTCGTCGCAACTGGTCGGGCGCGGGGTGCAGGCCGTTGGCAGCGCGGGCAAGGCCCTGACCACGATGGTGGAGCGGGTGGCCAATATCTCGAACCTCGTTTCTGCCATCGCCGTCGGCGCGCAGGAACAGTCCGTAAGCCTCGGAGAGGTCAACGTGGGCGTGAACCAACTGGATCAGGTGGCCCAGAAGAACGCGGCGATGGTCGAACAATCCATGCTGGCGACCCAGTCCCTGCGCGAAGAGGCGATTGGTCTGGATGGCTTGGTGACCCATTTCACCACCCGCACCGATCCGGCGCAGGATGCAGCCTATCACCAGCCCGCATCCCGCCTGCGCGCCGTTGGTCAATCGTTCTGAGGAGGCAAGCGAACCGGTCCGAGGTTGGCAATCTGGTGCGGGCCGACCCATCCGGAGCCGAGGTGTAAGCAAACCGGCACGGTCACCGTCCTCAGATTCAACAGGATGTCGCTCGAAGCGGTGAACACGACGGGCCACTTCAGACACCCGATATCGAGGCCCACAGGAAGCCCAGCGTCAGAGTGTCTTGACGGCTTCAGCGATCCCTTCGCCCGATCAAGGGCCGGGCAAAGCCTTGGCCAACCTATCGCCTCACGCCTCCTGACACCCAGACTTGCCCCGACGTTTCTGGTTCGGGCGCAAAATGCCCTTTCCTGCTGAATATTGGTCTGTCCCGGCGCCCTCCCCTCGCCCGGGTCCAGCGTCTTTGTCCCCGGCCTTGCATCCGGTCGCGTCAGAGGCAATATCACGCCCGTGACGACGCCCCTGCCGGGGCCAGCAACGACGGGGAGAGCTTGCATGCCAATCCAACTGCAAGGGCGCTACTGGACGATCGCCGGCATCCTGTTCTTCGTGGCGCTGTGGTATCTGGGCTCGGTCATGCTGCCGTTCCTTGTGGGCGGGGCGGTGGCGTACTTCCTCGACCCGATTGCGGACCGCCTGCAACGCCTCGGCCTGTCGCGCATCCTTGCCACCACGGTGATCACACTGGGCGCCTTTCTGCTGGTTGTTCTGCTGGTTCTGGCGGTCATCCCGGTACTGGTCCAGCAATTGACCGCCCTGATCAACGCCGCTCCGCAAATCTCTGCCGGGCTTGAGAAATTCCTCGTCTCGCGCTTCCCTGACCTGACCGACAGCACCTCGGTCATGCGCACCACGCTGGCCCAGATCGCCCAAGCCATTCAGGCACGCGGCGGGGCGGTGGCGCAGGGTGTGATCAATTCGGTGTTCGGCGTGGTGGGCTGGCTTTTGTTTATCGTGGTCGTGCCGGTGGTGGCCTTCTATCTGCTCTTGGATTGGGACAATATGGTGGCCCATGTCGATGACCTGCTGCCCCGCGACCATGCCCCGGTGATCCGCCAACTGGCCCGAGAGATCGACGTGGCGCTGGCCGGTTTCGTGCGCGGTCAGGTCACGGTCTGCATCATCCTTGCGATCTACTACGCGTCGGGGCTGATGATGGCTGGCCTGCAATTCGGTCTGATCGTCGGCGCTTTTGCGGGTGCCATCACCGTGATCCCCTTCATCGGGGCGATGTCCGGTGGCGCTTTGGCCATGGGTCTGGCTTTCTACCAGTTCTGGGGCGACTGGGTCACCATCGGCATCATCGGCGCCATCTTCGCCTTTGGTCAGTTCATGGAGGGCAACGTCCTGACGCCGCGCCTTGTCGGCCGGTCGATCGGCGTCCATCCGGTCTGGCTGATCTTCGCGCTGTCGATCTTCGGCGGAATCTTCGGCATTGTGGGCATGCTGGTGGCGGTGCCGATTTCGGCGGCCATCGGGGTTCTGGCCCGCTTCGGTCTTGGGCATTACAAGCAAAGCCTGCTCTACCTCGGCAAGGCCGCCACGGATGACAGCGAAGGAGGTGCGGGTTGACCGGCCAACTCGCCTTCGACCTGCCCGCGCGTGAGGCCTGGAGCAGACAGGATTTCGTCACCTCCCCCGCCAACGAGGCAGCGCTTCTGGCGGTCGAGGGCTGGCGCACCTGGCCCGGCGGGCGGACGCTGCTGCAAGGTCCGCCGGGGTCGGGCAAGACCCATCTGGCGCATATCTGGGCGCTGGACGCCCAAGCCATCTGGATTTCGCCCGACGATCTGACCCAGAGCCTGACCGATCTTCCGGCGGCGGCGCATGTCATCATCGAGGGTGCGCACCGCGTGGCGGGCCATGCCGAAACGGCGCTGTTCTACCTGTACAACCGCTTGATCCCGCAGGGCCGTCTGCTTTTGACCGCTCCCGCCGCCCCGCGCGACTGGGGCCTGACGCTGCCTGACCTGCTATCGCGCCTGCAGGCCATGCCCATCGCCCGGCTGGAGGCGCCCGATGACGCGCTGTTGGCGGCCGTTCTGGCCAAACTGCTGGCCGACCGGCAGATCACCCCGCCCGCCAATCTGATCCCCTATCTTCTGCCGCGCATGGAACGCTCCATCGCGGCCGCCCGCGCACTTGTGGCGGCTCTGGACGCCCGCTCGCTGGCCAGCCAGCGCCCAATCACACGCCAACTTGCGGCAGAGGTGCTGGACTTGGACACCGACGAGTGAAACAGTCGGTCCAAAGCCCCAATCGCCAAGCAAAAAGCCGCCCCATGACCCAAGCCGATTTCCTGAAAGCGCCCTTCCCCACGCCTGTGGCCTATCCCCACACCGAAATTGCGGGCCCCCGGCGCTTCTTCAACCGGGAACTGTCGTGGCTGGCCTTCAACTGGCGGGTGCTGGATGAGGCGTCAAACCCCTCGGTTCCGCTTCTGGAACGCCTGCGCTTCCTGTCGATTTCGGCGGCCAACCTGGATGAATTCTACACCGTCCGCGTGGCGGGGCTGCGCGCCCAAGTCCGCAATGGCAACGCCCCCCTGTCCGATGATGGCCGCACGCCGGCCGAGCAACTGGCCCTGATCCACGCCGACGCCCGCCGCCTGATGCAGATGCAGCAGACCGTCTTCAACCGGTTGAAGAAGGAAATGGAGGCCGAGGGGATCGTCATCCTCACCCGCTCCAAGCTGACGGTCCGCGACCTGAGACTGCTGGAAGAGAACTTCCTGACGAAGGTCTTCCCGGTTCTCTCCCCCCTCGCCATCGACCCGGCGCACCCTTTCCCCTTCATCCCCAACACCGGGTTTTCCCTGGCGCTGGAACTGGAGCGGGTCAGTGACCACCGCACCCTCAAGGCGCTGCTGCCGATCCCCCAGCAGATCGCCCGATTCATCCCGCTGCCCGGCAAACCCGGCGAGGCGCGCTTTCTGCCGCTGGAGGAACTCCTCCTCCTGCACCTCAACATGCTGTTCCCCGGCTACACCGACCGGGGCCACTGCATGTTCCGCGTGCTGCGTGACAGCGATCTGGACGTCGAAGAGGAATCCGAAGACCTCGTGCGCGAGTTCGAGACCGCCCTGAAGCGCCGCCGCCGGGGCGAGGTGATCCGCCTGAAACTGTCCTCCGGCGCCCCCGCTGATCTGCGCGCCCTGATCATGGAGGAACTGGCGGTCACCCCGGATGAGGTCGTGGAAACACGGGGCCTGCTCGGCGTGGCGGACCTGAAGCAACTTGTCCTTTCCTCGCGCCCCGATCTTCTGTGGCCCGCCTTCACCCCTCGCGTGCCGGAACGGGTGCAGGACCACGGCGGCGACATGTTCGCCGCGATCAAGCAAAAGGACATGCTGCTGCACCACCCCTATGAGACCTTCGACATGGTCATCCGTTTCCTCGAACAAGCGGCGCGCGATCCGAACGTTCTGGCCATCAAGCAGACCCTGTACCGCACCAGCCATGACAGCCCCATCGTCTCGGCCCTGTGCGAGGCGGCTGAGAATGGCAAGTCGGTGACGGCTTTGGTGGAACTCAAAGCCCGCTTCGACGAGGCCGCCAACATCCTGCAATCGCGCCGCCTTGAACGCGCGGGCGCACATGTCGTCTATGGCTTCATGCACCTGAAAACCCACGCGAAAATCTCGACGGTGGTGCGGCGAGAGGGTGACAATCTCGTCACCTACACCCACTACGGCACCGGCAACTATCACCCGATCACCGCCCGCATCTACACCGACCTGTCGTTCTTCACTTGCGACGCGCCCTTGGGCCGCGATGCCACCAAGGTTTTCAACTACCTCTCCGGCTATGTGCAGCCTGAAGGACTTGAGAACCTCGCCATCGCCCCCACCACGCTGAAACCCCGGCTTCTGTCACTGATCGCCGCCGAAGCAGAACACGCCAAGGCCAAACGCCCGGCCGAAATCTGGATCAAGCTGAACTCGCTGTTCGAGCCTGACGTGATTGATGCGCTTTATGCGGCCAGCCAAGCTGGTGTGAAAATCAACCTGATCATCCGGGGCATCTGCGGCCTTCGCCCCGGCATCAAGGGTCTGTCCGACAACATCCGCGTCAAGTCGGTTGTCGGGCGCTTCCTTGAACACAGCCGGATCATCTGCTTTGGCGCGGGCCACGGCCTGCCCTCAAAACAGGCGCATGTCTTCCTCTCCTCCGCCGACTGGATGGACCGGAACCTGTCGCGCCGGGTGGAAACGCTGGTCGAAATCCACAACCCCACCGTCCGCGCCCAGATCATGGGTCAAATCATGGCCGCGAACATGGCCGACGAATCGCAAAGCTGGATGCTGCGCCCCGACGGCGGCTATCAGCGCGACCTTGCGACCGAGGGCAAGAGCCTGTTCAACTGCCACCGCTTCTTCATGGAGAACCCCTCGCTGTCGGGCCGCGGTACGGCAGGCGTCAAGGATGCGCCACGGCTGGCCGGCGACTGACCGCTAGATCAGGAAGTCGCTCGCCGTCAGCGAGGCCAAAGTCAGCCCGGCAAACTCCACGGTGCCGCCAAGGCGCGCGGTCAGGTCAAGCTCCACCCCGCCGGGATGAGCATTGAGCAAGCCGGAGACGGCGGCGAAATTGCCGAAGTGAAAGGCCTTGAGGTCGATCTTGTCGGTACCATGCAGGAAATCCGTCACCACATCGTCACCGCCCCGGCGCAGGAACACGAAGGTATCGGCAAAGCTGCCCCCGGTCAGCGTGTCATCGCCCACATTGCCCGACAGCGTATCGTTGCCGCTGCCGCCGTCCACCACATCATCGCCGCGCCCCGACTGGATGAAGTCCGGATCGTTCCCGCCCGAGATTTTGGAATCCACCGTCCCCAACCTGCCAAAGAACTTGTCCGCCCCCGCCCCCAGATCGATCAGCCCTTCGACCGTGCCCTTGTTGGTGATCACATCCGCGAAGGCCGAACCGAGAATCCCCTTCAACGGCCCCGAAATCTCGCCCGAATTCCGCAGGATGAAACCCGCCGTCCCCAGCGACACGTCCACCGCAGCGCGAGCTTCCGACGTCGCCAAAATCTGCCCGGAGTTGAAGACATGCGCCGTCGAGGAGATCAGTTCCATCCCCACCACGCCCTGCAAGACGCCGGTGTTGGTCACGGTGGTCGTGCTACCGTTATCCAGATGCAGGGCGGCCAGCGTTATACCGGTGATCGAACCGGAATTGGCAATGCTGCCTTGCCTGTAATTCGAGAAATACAGTCCGCCGCCGCCCACAACCGTCCCAGCATTGTTGAAAATATTGTCGTCTCCGCACATTCCAACGGCCCCATTATGGGCTTCCGCGCCGACATAGCCCCCGGCCGCGATTACGACGATGTCATTGCTCGGCCCCGCATAGGGCCGCCAGTTGAGAAAGATCCCCACTCCAGCTTCGGAAATGACGGAGCCAAGAATGGTCACTGCATTGCCGTGTGTGCCAGAGCTGCCGAAGAGGTCAT
>CANBRQ010000241.1 GCA_947371955.1 Paracoccaceae bacterium
GAGAACGGCAGGTTGTTGTCGTCGGCGACCATGATGTGCGTGTCGTCGACCTTCATGACGTCTTCGATGGTGAAGAAGGGGAACGTGAACTTGCCCGTCAGATCGCGCTTGGCGTCTGTCTTTTCGCGGTTCAGATGATCCGGATCGGCTATGTCCATCAAGTCGATGTAGCCCAGCTTTTTCACAAACCCGTCCGCGTCGATCTGGGCGGTGTCGATCAGCGTCACATGCTTGACCAAGGCGGGAGAGGGGAAGCAGTCGGGCTTCGGATCGCCTTCACACTTCAGGCTTGGGTCACCCTCGCCATTGTCACGCTCGATCACCAAGGCGCGGGTGGCGTCGATGAAGTTGAAGTCGCCGATCGAGGTGGCTCCCTCGGCAAACTGGAACTTGAACTGCGCTCCGGTCCACTTCCCGTTGGCGGTGTCAAAGGCGCGGGCGCGGATGAAGGTGCCCTCGGGCTTGCCGTCAGCGCCCAACGTGGGCTTTTCAAGCAGCGCCCACAGCAGCGTGGTGCCCGGTTGCGAGGCCATGCCCTCGAACCCGCCCGAACGCTGAACGGTCCAGTCCTTGCCCATGACCGAGGTGGCCGAGATCGTCGGATGATCCGCCGATTTCAGCATCGTGTCGCCGTCCATGGTGGGATAGACCGCCTTGACCACGCCATCGATGCCGGTGCGCAGGATATAGGGGCCGAACTCATCGCCAATCCAGACATCGCCACCGACGATCTGGATCGATTCGATGTCGAAATCGGCACCCGTCAGATAGCGGCTGTCCGTACCTTCATAGGCGATGCGGAACGGCACCTTGTGGTCGGTGTCGCGCAGGAAGGTGGTCTTCTTGATATCGACCGTCCCCGCAGCAAAATCCGGGGTAAAGTTGTAGAAGTACAAAAGCGCATCCGGACTGTTGGCCTTTGATCCATAACCGTTGTCGGTCAGCGCATAGACGGTGCCATCAGCGGCCTTGTCCATCGCAAAGCCTGACAGGCCCTGCACCGGCTGGCCCTTGAACGGCAGCTTGATGCCGGTTGGGCGCTTGCCATGCAGCGCCCCGGTGTCACCCATCACGCTTTCGGGCACCTCGTTGCGGGCCGGGCCGGTGAACTTGCCGGCAATCTGCGCATCCTTCGGCGCATCGGCGGGCACGGGCAGGAAGGTGAAGGCCGGGATGATGGCGTGGCCGGCAAGCTTGGCCGGGAACTGCGTCTCGGCAGCGGCCGGAAGGCTCAGCGCGGTCAGGCACAGAAGGCTGGCAAGGAAATTGATCTTCATTCAAGGGCTCCATGGCTAGCAGAAAGCCCAATCCTCACCGCCCCAGATTTCACCCATGTGGCGCAGCCGCAAAGGTTTGATGAGGCTTTTGCGACGCCGTTCTGGCCCGAGCACGGGGTGGCAAACCCGCTAATCCGGTTGACCCTGTGGACAAATTCCGCTATCCGCGAGCCGTGGGCACTTGCCCGAGATGCCGGGGCGCCCCGAAGAAGCGTCCCTTGACCCTTGGCGGGCCGATCCCGCCCTTTCAGGACGCTGATGACAAAATTCTCTGATCTGGCGCTGGACCCACGTGTGCTGCAAGCCGTGGTTGAATCCGGTTATGAAACCCCCACTCCCATTCAGGCGCAGGCGATCCCGCCCGCCCTTCTGGGTCAAGACGTGTTGGGCATCGCCCAGACCGGCACCGGCAAGACGGCAGGTTTCACGCTGCCGATGATCACGCTGCTCGGCCAAGGCCGGGCGCGCGCCCGGATGCCGCGCTCCTTGGTGCTGGCCCCCACGCGCGAACTGGCTGCCCAGGTGGCCGAAAGCTTCGACAAATACGCCAAATACACCAAACTGACCAAAGCTTTGCTGATCGGTGGCGTGTCCTTCGGCGATCAGGACAAGCTGATCGACCGGGGCGTTGACGTGCTGATTGCGACGCCGGGCCGCCTTCTGGACCATTTCGAGCGTGGCAAACTCCTGCTCACCGGCGTGCAGATCATGGTCGTCGACGAGGCTGACCGCATGCTCGACATGGGCTTCATCCCGGATATCGAGCGCATCTTCCAGATGACGCCGAAAACCCGCCAGACCCTGTTCTTCAGCGCAACCATGGCGCCCGAGATCGAACGGATCACCAACGCTTTCCTGAACAACCCGGCCAAGGTCGAAGTGGCGCGGCAAGCGACCGCCAACACCTCGATCGAGCAGAAGCTTTTCGCCTTCACCCCCACCCGCAAGGACCGCAGCTTCACCGAAAAGCGCGCCGTCCTGCGCGCGCTGATCACTGGCGAAGGTGAAGCGCTGACAAATGCCATCGTGTTCTGCAACCGCAAGATGGATGTAGACGTGGTGGCCAAATCTTTGAAATCACACGGCTTCCACGCAGCACCCATCCACGGCGACCTTGATCAGTCGGTCCGCACCAAGACGCTGGACGAATTCCGCGATGGGTCCCTGCGCCTGCTGATCGCCTCCGACGTGGCCGCCCGTGGTCTGGATATTCCCGCAGTAAGCCATGTGTTCAACTTCGATGTCCCCTCGCACCCCGAGGATTACGTCCACCGCATCGGCCGCACCGGCCGCGCCGGGCGTCTTGGCAAGGCCTTCACCATCTCGGTGCCGTCCGATGACAAGTATTTGGCCGCCATCGAGCATCTTGTGAAAGCCCAAATCCCCCGCGCCGCCCTTCCCGAAGGCGCGCTGGACGGGGCATCGGAAAACTCCGACCGTGACCGCAGCAGCGGTTCCAGCCGGTCCTCCTCGTCCTCCTCCAGCCGCAGCGGTGGCCGTGGCCCGCGCGGTCGCGGCGAGGGCCGAGGTGAGGTCCGTACCGAAACCCGTACAGAATCCCGCGTCGAGGCCAAACCGCGCGACGCGATGCCAGTGATCGAAAGCGAAGAGGCGGAAGAAAACCTCGTCGTGGCAGCACCCCGCCCGGCGCAAGAGCGCGGCGAAGATCGCCGCCGCGAACCGCGCCAAAGCTTCGAGCGTGGTGCTGACCGCACCGGCGACCGCCCCTCCGCAGACCGCCCCTCCGCAGACCGCCGCAACGACCCACGCCCCGAGACCCGCTCCGAGCCGCGCCCCGAAGCGCGTCAAGAGAGCCGCCCCGACGCACGGACCGATTACCGCTCTGAACCGCGCAGCGAGCGTCCTTACCGCTCCTCCTATCCCGGCCAGTACGAACGCATCGTCGGCATGGGCGACCATGTCCCCGACTTCATCCTGCGCAGCTTCCGCGTTCCGGAACCGACCCCGGATGACGATGAAGGCGAAAACAACGCCGCCTGATAGAACGCCGGAAAACCAAAACGCCCCGCTCATCCCTGAGTGGGGCGTTTTTCTTGGGTCGCGCTCTCGCCAAATATCCCACGGGGAGGTCTGGAGGGGTGTGAAACCCTTCCAGCCGGGTCCGCCGAGCGGCACAGGCTCAGGACTTTCTAGGAAAGTCCTGAGCCTGTGCCTTCATTCCGCGGACAACCGAGAGACCACCACGATCACTTCCGGCTTCTTGCCGATTTCTTCCATGGTCACCTGACGGACCACGCGCTTCAGCGCCTCTTCCAGCTTGTCGTCATCGGCCATGACCTTGCGGCCAGCACCCGCGACGAACGCGCCCAGATCGGCTTCCAGCGTCTCCGCCAGATCACGTCCGCCGCGCCCCGTGGGGGGCAGGCCCATCGTGTCGACCCAAGGTTCGCCCAAGGCCTCGCCATCTTCATCGACGATCAGCGTCACCGTGACATGGCCGTTCAGCGCCAGCCGGATCCTGTCGCGGATGACACCGTCCAGGGCGCCAACCAAAGCCGTGCCGTCCAGATAGATGCGACCGGTCTCGACACGCTCTGCCACCACCGGCACTTCGCCGGTCAGGTTCAGCATCGTGCCGTTGGTGGCGACGATTGCCGCGATCCCGGCCTCGTTCGCCACCTTCACATGCTCGCGCAGATGCCGGTGTTCGCCGTGCATCGGCACCACCATGTCGGGCAAGAGCAGGCGGTGGATGTGCTCCAGATCGGGCCGGTTGGCATGCCCCGAGACGTGGTACTTGCCGCCCTGCTCATCAACGATGTTCACGCCCTTTTCCGAGAAGGCATTGACCACTTTCAGCACATCCCGCTCGTTGCCCGGAATGGTGCGCGAGGAGAAGAGGAACGTATCGCCCTCCTTCATCTCCAGCCCCAGATACTTGCCGCGCGCCAGTTGCGCCGAAGCGGCCCGGCGTTCGCCCTGACTCCCGGTCACGATCAGCATCAGGTTCTTGCGCGAGACTTCAACCGCATCTTCAGGCGAGACATGGCGCGGGAAACCCTGCAGCACGCCCGATTCCTCACCCGCAAGGATCATGCGCTTCATCGCCCGGCCCAACAGGCAAACCGTGCGGCCCGCCGCCCGGCCCGCCTCGGCGAGTGTCTTGAGACGTGCGACGTTCGAAGCGAAGGTGGTGGCAACCACCATGCCCGAACAGCTGGCAATCAACTCGGCCAAGGGCACCCCGAGGGTGGATTCCGACCGGCCCGGCAGCGGCGAGAAGACATTGGTCGAATCGCACATCAGCGCCTTGATCGGGCGTTCGGCAGCAATCGCTTCGAAGACCGCATCATCCCAAGGCTCCCCCACGATCGGGTTGCGGTCGACCTTGAAGTCGCCGGAATGGACGATCCGCCCTGCCGGAGTGTCGATGACCAGCGCTGCACTTTCCGGGATCGAATGGCTGACCGGGATGAATTGAACCTCGAACGGCCCCGCTGTGATGACCTCCGGACGCGGCTTCACGGTGCGGATCGCGTCCCGCGCCAGCCCGGCCTCTTCCATCTTCAACCGCCCCAGTGTGGCGGTGAACGCCCGGGCATAGACCGGCTTTTTCAACTGCGACCACAGATGCGGCAGGCCACCAAGGTGGTCTTCATGACCATGGGTGATGAAGATCGCCTCCAGCCGGTCAAGCCGTGCCGTCAGCCAGGAGATATCGGCCATGATCAGGTCAACGCCGGGCGAGGAGTCCATGTCCGGGAAAGCAACACCGAGATCGACGAGAATCAGTCGCTCTTTGCCCGGAAAGCCATAGCCATAGACATAGGCGTTCATGCCGATTTCCCCGGCACCGCCGAGAGGAAGGTAGATCAGTCGTTCACCGGGCTTAGCTGCGGCGGTTTTAGTCGGGGCCATCGGCACTCTCTTTGTTTGGGGTCATGGCTTTATCAAAGCCATCAGATGTATTCAGGGCGTGGATCAGGACCAGACCATGCATGGTCAAATCATCCTCGATCGCGTCAAATGTCTCGGTTCCTTGAGCGAACAAGGCGGC
The DNA here is from genome assembly GCA_947371955.1 of Paracoccaceae bacterium. Classification (GTDB taxonomy): domain Bacteria; phylum Pseudomonadota; class Alphaproteobacteria; order Rhodobacterales; family Rhodobacteraceae; genus Stagnihabitans. The sequence continues at coordinate 5,296 of CANBRQ010000241.1, forward strand.
AAGCCCCCCGGTCGCAATGACTTTCATCGGCATGGGCCGCTCCTTGCGCACTTCGCGCACGATGCCTTCAACCATCCCGATATAGCCCCAATACACGCCGGACTGCATGCAAGCCACCGTATTCGTGCCGATGACCTTGGCGGGCCGTGCCACATCAACGTGAGGTAAGGCTGCGGCAGCCATGTGCAAGGCTTCCAGGCTGAGGTTGGCGCCCGGCGCGATCACACCTCCGACATAGGCACCGTCGTGATCGACCACATCGAAGGTGGTGGCCGTGCCAAAATCGACCACGATCAGGTTGCCGCCATGCCGGTCAAACCCAGCCACCGCGTTGACGAGCCGGTCCGACCCCACCGTCGTGCCCTGATCGACGCGGGGCGCCACCGGCAACCGACATTCCGGCTTGCCCACCACCAAAGGGCGGCAGTCGTAGTAGCGATTGCACAGAACCCGCAGATTGAAAACCACGCGCGGCACGGTCGACGAGATGATGGCTTCCGTGATCTGCGCCTCGGTCTTCGTCAGCGCCATCAACGAAGAAAGCCAGACGAAATACTCATCCGCCGTGCGTTTGTGATCGGTGGCAATGCGCCACGTGGCGCGGAATTTCGCGCCGTCCCAGATGGAGAAGACGGTGTTGGTGTTGCCGCAGTCTATGGCGAGAAGCATGTTTGCCTCGTGTTTGGTGGAGAAGCGAGGGGTTT
>CANBRQ010000242.1 GCA_947371955.1 Paracoccaceae bacterium
CGGGCATTTTGGTGGAGAGGGTTCGCACGGCCTCCACCGCGCCGGGAAGGGCGGTGTAGGTGCCGGTTTCCTTGTCCATCATTGCCAAGGTGCCGTCGATGTCGAAAATGGCAGCGCGGATCATGGCTGGCCTCCGTTCAGTTCCAGCGAGAAGCCGGGTTTGGTGATCTTCACGGAAGCGAGGCCTTTGCGCTTGGTCAATTCCGAAAGCAGGTGTTTGACGCCACGGGTCTTGGGGTCATAGGTCTGCGGTGCGGGGCCTGCGGCGATCATGGCATCGACCTGATCGGCGGGCATGACGGCGCGGAGGAGGAACTCCTCGTCCGAATAGTGCTTGCCGACCTTGGCGCGGAGTTCATCCAAAGACCCCATGCGGGGTTCGTCGTCGAGTTCCTTCGCCCGTTTGGAGGATTTGATGCGATCCTCGACCTGCGGGCCCAGGGGCATCGAGGGCGCGCCGAAGCGGCCGAGGACGTAGCGGGTCACCTCATCCGGGACGGTTTCGTAGCGCTTGCCGGCGATGACGTTCATCAGGGCTTGGGTGCCGACGACTTGGCTGAAGGGCGTGACCATGATCGGATAACCAAGGTCAGCGCGGACCTTTTCGACTTCCTCAAGGACCTGCGGCAAAAGGTGAAGGCGTTTCATTTCCGTCAGTTGCCGCTTCATCGTGCCCATCATGCCGCCGGGCATCTGGTGGCGGAAATAGCTGCGGTCGAATTCACCGGGCTGGCCGTGGGGCAGGCCTTCGGCTTTTGCCAGTGTGGAGAAGTAATCGTCCATCTGGGCAACCGCCTCGTCATCGACATCGACGCTCAGGCCAAGGTCGCGCAGGTTGCGGATCGTGGGCGACATGGCGGGCTGGCCGGTGCCGTTGGCGGCCGAGGAGGAGGAGGTGTGCAGGCATTCCGCGCCGCGTTCAGCGGCTTCGAGGTAGGAGAAGGGGGCGAGGCCGATGGTGGTGTGGGAGTGGAACTCCAGCGGCACGGGGATGGCGGCGCGGAGGGCGGGGATCAGGGTTTTCGCGCGGTCGGGGGTGACGAGGCCGCCGGGGTCTTTCAGGTACAGGCGGTCGAATTTGCCGCCCTCGGTCAGGCGGCGGGCGGCGTCGGCGAAATGGGCGTCGTCGTGCAAAGGGGAGAGGGTGAAGGTCAGGGCCGCGACGATCTGGCTGCCCCCTGCCTTGCGGGTCAGGTCGGCCATGGTCAGCATCGCGGCGACGTTGTTCATCGGGTCCATCACGGCGAAGCGCTGGATGCCGTTGTTGACCAGAAGCCGGAAGGAAAATTCCATCATCTCGTGGCTGGCGGTTTCCCATGAGATGAAGCGCATGCCGGTGGTCAGGAAGGACAGCGTGGTTTTCGGCGCTGCGGCGCGGAACAGGCGCAAACGCTCCCACGGGTTCTGCTTGGAATAGCGCACGGCCACAGCCATGTGGGTGGAGGTGGTGAAGTCGATCGCCTCGAACCCCACGCGGTCCATCACCGGGGCCACTTGCAGCATCATGCCGGTATCAAGGCCCGTGGCGCCCCAATTCGACTGGTTGCCATCGCGGACGGTCGTGTCAATCAGGGTGATCCGGGTCATGGCTGGGCCTTTGTCAAATAGGGCAAAAGCCCCGCGAGATAGCTGGTGTCGACACCGCCCGCCTGGAACACAGGGTCGGCGAGGATCGCTTGATGCAGCGGCGCGTTGGTGGTGATGCCTTGCAGGATGCAGACCTTCAGCGCCTTTTGCAGGGTGGCGATGGCCTCGGCCCGCGTGGGCCCATGGGCGATCAGCTTGGCCACCATCGAGTCATAATAGGGCGGGATCATCGCACCGGGGGTCATGTGGGTATCGACCCTGAGACCCGGCAATGAAGGGAACCACGCGAGCGTGACCCGCCCGGGCGAGGGCCGGAAATCGCGGAAGACATCCTCGGCATTCAGGCGGCATTCGATGGCATGGCCTTTAAGTGTAAGATTGTCCTGCTGCAGGAACAGGGGCCGGCCCTCGGCAATGGCGATCTGTTGGGCAATCAGGTCTAGGCCGGTCACGGCCTCGGTCACCGGATGTTCGACCTGAATGCGGGCGTTCATTTCCAGGAAGTAGAAAGAGTTGCGCGGGACGTCGACAAGGAACTCCACCGTCCCCAGCGAGCGGTAGCCGATGTGCCGGGCATAGGCGACGGCGGCATCCAGCAGCCCCTGCCGCAGCGCGGGGGACAGGTTCGGCGCGGGGGCCTCCTCGACCAGCTTCTGATAGCGGCGCTGCACCGAACAGTCGCGCTCGCCGGCATGCAGGACCGTGACGCCGTCCGAGATGATCTGCACCTCGACATGGCGGCCCACCGTCACGAAGCGTTCCAGATAGACGCGGTCATCGCCAAAGGCTGCCGAGGCCTCGGCCATGGCCATCGAAAGCTGGGGCCCAAGGTCGGCAGGCTGATCCACCCGCTTCATCCCCTTGCCACCGCCGCCCGCGACGGCCTTGATCAGGATCGGATAGCCAATCCGCGTCGCCACCGCCTCGGCCTCGGCCAAGGTGGAGGCATTGCCGCCGGGCACCAAGGGCACCCCTGCCGCCTCGGCATGGCCCCGGGCGGTCAGCTTGTCACCCACCGCCGCCAGATTGTCCGGCGAGGGGCCGATGAAGATCAACCCCGCCGCCGCACAAGCCTCTGCCAGCACCCGGTTTTCCGAGAGGAACCCGTAGCCCGGATGCACGGCGTCGCAACCTGTCCCCTTGGCGGCCTCGATCACCGCGCCGATGTTCAGGTAGCTGTCTTTGGACGCCGCAGGCCCCAGCACCACAGCCCGGGTCGCCAGCTTCGCCCCCAGCGAATCCCGGTCGGCGGCAGAGGTGCCCAGCACCGTCTCCAGCCCCAGTTCCCGTGCGGTGCGGATCACCCGGACGGCAATCTCGCCCCGGTTGGCGATGAAGATGCGGCGGATGGGCGTCATGGGTCTATTCCGGCTGGATGCGGATCAGGGTCTGGCCATGTTCGACCATCTCGCCATTGGGTGCGGCGTAGGCCACGACCACTCCGGCCACGCCAGCGGGGACCGAGTTCATCAGCTTCATCACCTCGATGATGCCGATGACAGTATCCGCTGTCACCCTGTCGCCGGGCTTCACGAAGGGATCGGCCCCCGGACGCGGCGCATGCCAGAAGATGCCCAGAAGCGGTGCGGGCACTTCTGATCCGCCACCCGATGCCACGACAGGGGCCGCGACAGCCACCGGCGCGGGCCTTGCCACAGGAACCGCAGAGGCCGCCGAAACGGACGTTGACGGGAGAGCCACCGAGGCCGCACCGGGCCGACGCACCTCCAGCTTCAGATCCCCCATCTCCAGCTTCAGTTCCAGAAAATCCGATCCATCGATCAGCTTCAGGATATCGTCGATGTCCGATCTGGTGATCATGAAAGCCTCCCAGGTTGCCCAAAGGTTAGGCAGAGGCCATGGCCCCGCTCAATCCGTGCCGCGCGGAATTTCACCCGGTGAAACGGGCGCCGACCGCGCCAGCCGCCGGGCAATCTCCTCCGCCGCCGCCTGCGCGGGGGCGAACAGCAGGTCCACCGCCTTCTCCCGACGATGCACCCTGCGCGTCCATGTGATGTTCAGCGTCCCCGGTACATGGCCCGCCAGCCTTATCGGCACGGCCAGCGACTCGCGCCCGTCATCGGCAACCGAGCGGCCCTCGTCGTAATCCCCGCCGAAATCCGGATCGCGCAAGCCAAACCCCTGCGCCCGCGTTTCGGCCAGCGCAGCCTCGACATAGTCCGCACTGCGCGCCAACCGATCGCCCTTGCGGTCCGACCGCCGCAGAGTTTGCAACACCGCTTCGCGCGCCGGTGCCTCGCAAAACGCCAGAAACGCCCGACCCGAGGCCGAGCGCAGCATGTTCACCTGAAACCCCATCGGGCCTAAGGCGATGTTGTCGAAATAGGCCCGCGCCGCGTTGGTCTCGATCACCTCCATATGGCTCAAGCGCGGCACCGCCAGCACCGAAGGCCATTCGATCCGGCGCGTCAAAGCCTCCAGAATGGGCGAGGCCACCTCAACCAGTTGCTGATCCCGGTCCATCCGCCCCGCCGTCTCGGCCAAGGAAAACGACGGGACCCAAGCCTCATCCAGCATCCTTTGCCAGATGAAGCCCTGCTCCATCAGCGTCTTCAATATCCGCAACAGCGATGCCTTGGGCACCCCGGTCCGGCCATGCAAGGCTGCCAAAGACATGCCGCGTGAGGTCTGCAACACCTGCAAGACCTGCAACCCCCGCGCCAGCGCCTGAATGGATTTGACCTGCATCGGATCTCCTGACGTCTGCGATGCTAGCGCAGGCACGTTGCAAAAGGAAACCTCCCCCGCCAATTCCTTCCAATTTGACTAAAACTCCCTTCATCTAGGTCCAAATATCCCACGGGGGTGCGGGGGTGTGAAACCCCCGCTCCTGCCCCGGCAAAAGGCGGATCAGATGGACATGCAAGCGTGGCGGCTGGACGACATCCCTTGGCGCGACCGTGAGGGGCACCAAAGTGCGAGACCGATCAAAGACGCCGAAACCGGGGCAGAGGCGATCCTTGTGCGCTATCCGGCTGGCAGCGTGACGTCAGCCCATATCCACCCTTGCGCGCATGGGCTGGTGGTCCTTTCGGGTCGGATGGCGACACAGGATGGAGAGTTCGGGCCGGGGGATGTGGTCTGGTATCCGCAAGGCACAATCGGCCATCATGGCGCAACTGCAGAAGGCTCGGTCACGGTTCTGCTCTTCACCAACAAGGCCTTCGGCATAGACTACCTTCAAAAGTGAAACGTCCGCAGAAAGTTCTGGATCACCGTGAGCCCGCTGCCCCAGACTGCCCGAAGGAGGACTGCCATGCCCCATACTGAGCCGACCCGTGATCCTCACCGCGCCAGCGGCTTGCCCGTGCGCCGCGCTGGACAGAGCTGACGATGGTTGATTTCTCCTCCATCCGCGCCGTCGACTTTCACACCCATGCCGAGGAACCCTGCGGTTGCCACGGCGACGACGGCTATGACGATCTGCAATCCACCATGGCCAAATACTTCGGCGCCCCCTGGTCGCATCCGCCCACCGTGCCGCAAACCGCCGCCCATTACCGCGCCCAGAACATCGCCGCCGTGATCTTCCCCGTCGATGCCGAACGGGAAACCGGCTACCGCCGCTATGCCAACGAGGAAGTGGCCAAACTGGCGGCCGAAAATGCCGATGTCCTGATTCCCTTCGCCTCGATCGACCCCGCCAAAGGCAAGCTCGGTGCCCGTGAGGCGCGCAGGCTGGTCCGTGACTTCGGTGTCAAGGGCTTCAAGTTCCACCCCACCATGCAGGGCTTTTACCCCAACGACCGCATGGCCTATCCGCTGTACGAGGCGATTGCCGAGGAAGGCGCCATTTCCCTCTTCCACACCGGCCAGACCGGCGTGGGGTCAGGCATGCGCGGCGGAAACGGGATGCGGCTGAAATACTCCAACCCAATGTTTCTCGACGATGTCGCTGTCGATTTCCCCGACATGCCCATCGTCCTCGCCCACCCCTCCTTCCCGTGGCAGGACGAGGCGCTTTCGGTCGCCCAGCACAAGCCCAATGTTTACATCGACCTGTCAGGCTGGAGCCCGAAGTATTTCCCCGACATCCTGATCCGCTACGCCAACACGCTATTGAAGAAGAAAATGCTTTTCGGCTCCGACTGGCCGATGATCGCCCCGGAAAAGTGGCTGGACGCCTTCGAGAAGGCTCCCTTCAAGGACGAGGTCCGCCCGCTGATCCTGAAAGACAACGCGATGCGCCTGCTGGGCGTGGCGTGAGGACATCCTGGCCCTGAGCCCCTGTCCGCCGCACAAACCTTCCGCTGGTATGCCGAGGCGCTGGACAAGCTGTTTGGCGTAATCGCCCCCCACCACCGAAAACGTGCTCGCCCTGATCCACCGAGAGCCCGTCGGCATGATCGCGGCCATTGCCCCTGGAACTTCCCCCTGATGATCGGCGTCTG
>CANBRQ010000243.1 GCA_947371955.1 Paracoccaceae bacterium
ATCGGCGGCCCCCTGATGCAGGCGCAGGGCCTGACCTCGCAATTCCCGATGGAGGAGCTTTCGGTCATGGGCATCGCCGAGGTCCTGCCGAAATACCTGCACTTCAAACGCCGCATCCGTGAGGCCGCTTCAGCCGTTCTCGCCCTTGGCCCCAATGCGCTGATCACCATCGACAGCCCGGACTTCTGCCTGCGCGTGGCGGCACTGGTCAAAGCCGCCAACCCCAGACAACGCACCATCCACTACGTCGCCCCCTCGGTCTGGGCCTGGCGTCCCGGTCGGGCCGCGAAAATGGCCAAGGTCATCGACCATGTCCTCGCCCTGCTCCCTTTTGAGCCGCCCTACATGACTGCTGCTGGCATGACCTGCGATTTCGTGGGCCACCCCGTCGTGGCCGAACCCCTCGCCACGCCAAAGGAGCGGCAGACCTTCGCAACCACCCCGCGCCCGCTGATCCTCTGCCTGCCCGGTTCCCGCAGGTCAGAGGTCATCCGCCTCGCCCCGATCTTTGGCCGGGCTCTGGGACTGCTGCACCAATCCCACCCGACCACGACGGTGGCACTGCCCACCCTGGCCCATATCGCCCCTCTGGTTCGGGCCCTGATCAAAGACTGGCCCGTCCAACCCCGCCTGATTCTGGACCCCACCGAAAAACGCGCAGCCTTCGCCGAGGCTGATGTGGCGCTGGCTGCCTCCGGCACCGTCTCGCTGGAACTCGCGGCCAATGCCACCCCCATGGTCATAGCCTACGACATGCACCCCGTAAGCTGGTGGCTGATGAAGCGCGCAGCGCTGATCGACACCGTGACCCTCGTCAACCTCGTCTCCAAGACCCGCAGCGTCCCCGAATTCCTCGGCCCCGCCTGCCGCCCCGAAGCCATAGCGCAGGCGCTCGACGCCACGCTCAAAGACAACAGCGCCCAAACCCGTGCCATGGCCACCACCATGACCCTGCTGGGCAAAGGCGCCGCGCCGCCGGGCCTGCGTGCCGCCCGCTCGGTTCTGGCGCACCTCTGACCCCTTCACCGAGGTACAAGTACCCCACGGGGGGGCGGGGGTGTGAAACCCCCGCTTCTGACGAAGATGCGAAGCGCCGCTTCAGGCCTTGCGCAGCCCCAAAAGCCGCCCCGCCCCAATGGCGGCCAGAAACTCCCGGCTCGTCTCGGTGCCGAAATGCGGGACATGCGCCAACCCCGGAAAGCGCGCCTTCACGTCGGCCGCCACGGCGGGGGGCAGGCGATTCACCGTGGCGTCATTGACCATCAGGCTTTCTGACGGCACGCCCTCGGCATAAATGATCTCGTGTCGGTCGAAGACCAGACTGCAATAGTCGACAAAGCCGCCCTCGCGCAGATAGACCGTCTCGCCATTGACCAGATCGCGCGCCTGTACCAGCAGTTCCGAGGTCGGCAGGCCGGGAACCCGCTGGCGCTGATACAGAAACACCCGGTGGTGCTGGCTGACGATCAGGTCGCCACCATTGCCCAGCGTTCCGGCGGTGATCACCACAGGGGCAAAGCCGCCCACGGCTCGAAGCCGGGCATGGCCGATCCAGCGCAGGGGCTGGCGGCCATGGTCGCGCGTCAGGACTTCCGTCCCGGGCACCAGCGCCTCTACGGCGCGCTGGCTGCCATCGGCCAGCGTGATCATGGTGCCGCAGGCGAAGGACAGGCAAAGCACATCCGCCAGTTGCAGATCGGCGGGCACAGCCTCGACCGACAACAGCGTGTAATCCACTCCGGCACCGACGGGCGACAGGGGCAGCGCCAGCCGCGTGCCATCCTCCAGCGACAACAGCAGCAGTTCCACCGTATCGCCATCGGGCGCCATCAGCGCATAGCGCGCCTCCAGCCGGATCCTTGTGCCGGACTGCCCCACGTCCGAACCCGCCGCCACCGACTGCTCGCCCGCCTCGGGCTTGCGCAGCAACAGGCGCAAGGGCTGGGCTTCGTGATACAGCGTGTAGATGTCGCCGGCGCAGACCTCGTCCGGGCCTGTCAGACCGTCACCCTGGTTGGCCCCCTGCACCACATAGATGTCTTCAGCGGCAAAGACCTGACAGGGATAGCCGGGGGATGCCGGTTCAGGGCGCGCCGCTGCGGCAGAGGTGGGCAGGGAAACGGCCATGGTCGGCTCCGGGGTCATCGTTATTCTGGGCTAGCAATCGCAGGCGGAAACGTCAACAAAGGGGTAAAGTTGCGGCAAAGCTGCGGCATTGGGAAACGATGGAGCGGAACATGGATCTGGGGATCAGGGGCAAGCGGGCGCTGGTGACGGCGGCGTCCAAGGGGCTGGGTCGGGGTTGTGCCGAGGCTTTGGCGGAAGCGGGGGTGGATCTTGTGATCAACGCCCGCGGGGTCGAGGCGCTGGAGGCCACGGCCACGGCCCTGCGCGGCTACGGCGTCTCAGTCACCACAGTGGCCGCCGACATCACGACGCACGAAGGCCTTGCGGCGGTGCTGCAGGCGGCAGGGGAGGTGGATATCCTTGTCACCAACGCCGGCGGCCCGCCGCCCGGCTCGTGGGAGACCTGGGTCAAGGCCGATTATCTGAAGGCCATCGAGGCGAACATGCTGACCCCCATCGCCCTGATGACGGCGCTGATGCCGGGCATGATTGAACGCGGCTGGGGCAGGGTGGTGAACATCACCAGCCAGTCGGTCAAGGCGCCGATCGCGGCCCTTGGCCTGTCGAACGCCGCCCGCGCCGGTCTGACCGGCTTTGTCGCAGGCACGTCGCGCCAAGTGGCCCCGCAGGGTGTCACGATCAACAACCTTCTGCCCGGCATCCACGACACTGACCGCGCCACGGCACTGGACAGCGGCATGGTCAAGGCGCGCGGCATCACGATGGAGGAAGCCCGCGCCGAACGCTCGGCGACGATCCCGGCGCGCCGCTACGGCACGGCCGCTGAATTCGGCGCGACCTGCGCGTTTCTGTGCAGCCAGCACGCCGGTTACATCGTCGGCCAGAACATTCTTCTGGACGGTGGGGCGATGAACTCCACCCTCTGACCCAAAGGAGCGCGCAAGCGCGCGAGTCTTTTGTCTCGCCTCTGGCGCAAGCGCCAACCGGCTCGGGCCAAGACCCTCCGGGGGGAGTATTTGGCAAAGAGCAAAGGCAAGGCGCCCGGTGCCCCTTTCACATTGGCCCAAATATCCGCTGGGGTTTGTCAACGGGAGGCCGCTGCGTCCGGAAGATCTTTCAGTGAAAGCCGCCGCGCAAAGCCTGGCGCGGCTAGGCCTCCCCGTGAGGCGGGGGGGCGGGGGCGGCAGCCCCCGCTTCCGAGTTCGCTGTGCGTTTCAGTCAGGCGAGGGGGGTGATGCGGCGCAGGGTGTCGATCCGGGCCAGCGCCGCACCAGAGTCGATGGAGGTTCGGGCGAGGGCCACGCCCTCTTTCAGGTCCTGTGCCTTGCCTGCCACCAGCAAGGCTGCGGCCGTGTTCAGCAGGACCGCATCGCGGTAGGCGCCGGTTTGCCCGTTCAAAAGGGCGCGGAAGGCCACGGCGTTTTCGGACGGGGTGCCGCCAAGGATGGCTTCGAAGGGGTGAATCGGCAAGCCTGCATCCTCGGGGTGGACGGTGAATTCGGTGATTTTGCCGTCTTTCAGGGCCACTACGGCTGTGGGACCTGCGATGGAGATTTCATCCGTACCGTCGCTGCCGTGCACCAGCCAGGCGGCCTCAGAGCCAAGCGCCTTCAGCGTCTCGGCCATCGGGCGGATCAGGCGGGCGGTGAAAGCGCCGGTCAACTGCCGCTTGACGCCTGCCGGGTTGGTCAGGGGGCCGAGGATGTTGAAGATCGTCCGCGTGCCCAGTTCGGCGCGGATCGGGCCGACGTGGCGCATGGCCGGGTGGTGCATGGGGGCCATCATGAAGCCTATCCCGGCCTCGGCCAAGCAGCGCTCCACCACCTCTGGGCCGACCATGACGTTCAGCCCCATCTCGGTCAGCGCATCCGCCGCCCCCGATTTGGAGGACAGGTTGCGGTTGCCATGTTTGGCCACCGGCACGCCGGCGCCCGCCACAGCAAAGGCCGTGGCGGTCGAGATGTTCAGCGTGCCCTTGCCGTCACCGCCGGTGCCGACGATATCCATCGCCCCCTCAGGTGCCTGCACCGCGTGGCATTTTGATCGCATCACCGCAGCCGCGGCGGCGAATTCATCCACCGTCTCGCCGCGCGTGCGCAGGGCCATCAGCAACCCGCCCATCTGGGCCGGGGTGGCGGCGCCTTCGAAAAGGGCGGTGAAGGCCACCTCGGCCTCGGCGCGTGTCAGTGGGCGTTCGGCGGCGACGCCGATCAGCGGCTTCAGCGCGTCGCTCATGCCGTCACCTTCACCCGCGCCGCGGTCAGGAAGTTTTCCAACAGTTTGTGGCCATGTTCCGAGGCGATGGATTCGGGGTGGAACTGCACGCCCTCGATCAGCTTGGTCTTGTGACGCAGGCCCATGATCGTGCCATCTGCCAGCCATGCCGTCACCTCAAAGCAATCGGGCAGGGTGGCGCGTTCCACCACCAGCGAGTGGTAGCGCGTGGCCAGAAACGGCGAGGGCAGGCCTGCGAACATGCCCTTCCCTTCATGGATCATCGAGCCCATCTTGCCATGCACGATCTCATGGCAGCGCACGACATGGCCGCCGAAAGCTTGGCCAATCGTCTGGTGGCCAAGGCAGACGCCCAAGAGCGGCGTGTCCGTCTCGGCGGCGGCCAGCGTCAGGGGCAGGCAGATGCCCGCCTGATCGGGGTCGCAGGGCCCAGGCGACAGCACGATGGCCTCGGGCCGCAGCGCCATCGCTGCCTGCACGTCCAGCGCGTCGTTGCGCACGACTTTCACATCGGCCCCCAACTCGCCGAAATAGTGGACGAGGTTGTAGGTGAAGCTGTCGTAGTTATCGATCAGAAGCAGCATGTGGGTCACAACCGTTGGGTTTCGTTACGCTTCATCTATGGTTCGGTCGGTCAGGACACGCTTGAGTACCCGCATTCTGCTTTGGCACCTTTGCCAGACCGCCCAAATGATCGAAGCCTTCGCAAAACTTATCGCTGAACGCCAGACCGGTGTAAACCATGGGGTTGAAGGATGGGGCGTTGCGATGAAGGCAAACCGCTTAACGCCCTCCCAAGCGAAAACGCCATTGTGTTGGCCGGTGTCACCTCTTTCGCAGGAAAGACACGCATCATATCGGAGCCACCCTCCACGCTGGCAGCCCTTAAGTCCGTAAGGAATAATCTAAAGTTACCTTTATTGGCGCGCATGCGCATTTGACCGGGCAAAAGCCCGGACGCAGTCTGTCCTTGCAGGAATTATAACTGGAGACAAAAATGCGTCGTATCATCCTTGCCGGGGCGTGCGCCTTAGCCCTGAGCCCGGTCCATGCCAACGCGGGTGGCGTCAAAGAAGCCGTGGTCACACCGGCGCAGGTGACGCAGACCGCTGCCAGTGCTGGTTCCAGTGCTGGCGGCATCATTGTCCCCATTCTGCTGATCCTGATCTTGGCCGCGACCCTCAGTGGCGGCGGCAGTCCTACGTAAGGATAAGGACGGCTTCCGCGCACTTGAGAGGAGTGATCCGGCCCATGACATGGGGACAGTTGCGCGCCGATGTTTGGTTCCGATGAAGATCGGATCTGGAACTGGGCGCGCATTGGAGCCTTCGCGTGGAGCTTGGGCGTGTATGCGCGACCCTTTGATCGACGACTAGAGCTATGTTGGAGACCGCAGCCATGCCCCCCGGTTTTGGCGGCGGCAAGGTCAGGGGCATCGGAGAAGACGATGTTGGGGCTTTTGCCGCCAAGCTCCAGATAGACCCGCTTCAGGTTAGAGCGGGCGGAGTATTCCGCCAAACGCCGGCCTCTGGCCCCCGATCCGGTGAAGACCTGCGCGTCAACGTCCATCGACAGGGCCAAGGCGGCCCCGGTCACGGCACCTGCGTTCAGGACACCCGGGGGCAGGCCCGCCTCAGC
>CANBRQ010000244.1 GCA_947371955.1 Paracoccaceae bacterium
CCTCGGTCGACGACCTGCACCCGGATGAACTCTTCAGCAATGTCGGCATGTTCGAGGAACTGGTGGCCTTGAAGCGGCGGTTGTCGTCAGGCAAGACCTCGGCCTCGGCGGTGAATGACCTGAAATCCTGGGGCGAGGAGTTTGGCCGCAAAGTTACGCCTCCGGCAAAGAAATCGGCAGGCAATGCGGTGCCTTCGGACCGCAAGCTGTCAGATTTTGCGGCTTTGGTCGGCGGCGGTGCGGCGCGCAAGGTTGAGGCCTCTTCCACCGATGATCTGCTGCAGCGCATCGTCGGACCTTACGTGCAGGCGCTGCCGGATCCCGATGCGTCAGACCTGCAGGACGCGGCGGAAGAGGCTTTGGCGGGGGCGATGCGGATGGTGCTGCATCACCCGGAATTCCAATCGGTCGAGGCGCAATGGCGTATCCTTGACCTGATCACCCGCAATGTGGAAACCGATCAGAAGCTTGACCTTGTGGTCTATGACATCTCGGCCGAGGAACTGGCGGCTGACCTTGCGGCGGTGGAGGATCTGTCGCAATCGGGTCTGTGCCAGCTTCTGACCGAAAGCACGCCGGATGGGCGCGGGCCGTTCAGTGCGGTCTGCGGGCTTTACACGTTTGAGGAAACCCCGCCCCATGCCGAACTGGTGGGACGGATCGCACAAGTCGCGGCCCATGTCCGCGCGGCCTTCTTTGCCGCCGTCACGCCGGCCTTTCTGGAAACCGACATGAAGGACCGCCATCCCCTGGTGGCCGAGGCCTGGGACACGCTGCGGGCGATGCCCGAGGCGGGCTATGTCGGCCTTGTCTCGCCGCGCTTCCTGCTGCGCAGGCCCTATGGGGCGAAGACCGATCCGATCTCGGAGTTTGATTTCGAGGAGTTCACCGAAAGCGAGGGCCTGTCGGGCATGCTTTGGGCCAATCCGGTGGCGCTGGTGGCGATCCTGCTGGCGCGCAGTTTCCGCAAGAACGGGCCCTCTCTGGGGCTGGGGTCGGTCATGTCGCTGGGGGGGATGCCGTTTCACTATGTCAAGGACCGCTATGGCGATCAGGTGGCCTTGCCCTGCACGGAACGCAACCTGACGCAGACCAAAACGCAAGCCACCATCGGGCGCGGCTATATGCCGGTGATCTCGGTCAAGGGGCGAGATGAGGTGCGGCTGGGGTCGTTTCAGGGGCTGAATGGCGAGATGATTCAGGGCTTCTGGTCCGATATCCCGCCGCCCAAACCCCGCCCGCCGGTGGAGCGTCCCTCGGCCAAGGCTGCGGCGCCGGTGGAAGACACGGTGGCCGAAGCTGCGGCCCCGGCCGAAAGCATCGACGCCGATCTTGACGCGCTGCTGGCTAGCTTTGGTGACGACTTTGGCTCTGCCGAACCGGCCAAGGAAGATCCGGCACCGGACGCCGAGGAAGAGATGGATGCCGATCTTGCAGCCCTTTTGGCAAGCCTTTGAACAGGCTAGTATCAGGGCTGGAAGCAGTCTGGGTCCGCAGGGGCCAAAGTGAAGAAGGGCGACAAAAGGCCTTTGGTCTGTCGCATAAAGGTGTAGGACAAAGTGCGCGCTGGGACCTTGCCTCCCGATTTTGGATGCAAGCCACGAGGTTGACGAAGGCCGGCCCGAACAATGCCGGCCTGAACCAAGGTTGATAGTTATGGCAGATCTGCGACAGACCGAAAACCTTTTCATCGAACTCAGCGGCGAAGGTGCCGCTGACCTGATCTGCATTGGCGCGCGGGTGCGCGAGCGGTTTTCGACCATCCCGGAAATGCGGATGGAGTTTACGGTCAAGACCACCTCCTTCGATCCCAAATCCATCCTCGGCAAGCGCATTACCCTGAAGACCCAGCAGGAGTTCCAGTGGACGGGCCTTGTCGTCTCGGTCGAGGATGTGGGGCTTGAGAAGGGCGTTGACGTCTATGCGGCCGAGCTGCGGTCTTGGCTGTGGCTGGCCACGCTGGGCGAGGAAAACCGCATCTACCAGAAGATGGATGCTCTGGAGATCATCGCGGATGTCTTCGACAAGATGGGCATCAGCGATTTTCAAAGCAAGGTGACAGGCAAGCCGGAACAGCGCGAGTATTGCGTGCAATATGGCGAAAGCAACTTCGCTTTCATCAGCCGTCTGATGGAGGAAGAGGGGATCTACTACGCTTTCGACCACACTGGCGCGACCGAAAAGATGATCTTGGCCAACGATGCCTCGGCCCATGAAGACAAGGGCGAAATCCAGTTCACCAAAAGCAACATCCAGCGCAAGGTGCGCGCCGATGCCGACACGATCTATGAATGGGCCGAGGTGGGCAAGGTCGTGTCAGGCAAGGTCTCACTTTGGGACTATGACTTCACCCAACCGCGCACGCCGCTGCTGGTGTCGAGTGCGGGGACGGGCATCGGTGCCCATGCGCACAACAAGATCGAACGCTATCAGTCCGGCGGCCATTACAAGACCGCCGACAAGGGCGAAGGCTTTGCCAAGCACATCACCGAGGCCAATTCCGCCCACTACGCCCGGGCGACGGGTCTGTGCAACACGGTGCTGGTGCGGACGGGTGTCAAGTTCAACCTCAAGCACCCCGAGCGCCCTGCGGCGGATGGCAGCTATCTGGTCATAGGCTCCACCCATTACATCCGGTTTGATGATCAGGCTTCCGGCACGGAAACCGACCGTCTGAACCGGGCCGTTGAACAGATCGCCTATCCCAAGGACATGGCGCTGTATGATGCCGAGTTCGAGGTGATGCCCAGTGCCGTGCCCTTCAAGCCGCAGAAGGAAACCCCCTGGCCCGAGGTGCCGAGCCTTCTGACCGCCGTGGTCACCGGCCCCGGCGGCGACGAGATTCACACCGACCTTTATGGCCGCATCAAGGTGCAGTTTCCGTGGGACCGGTTGGGCAAGAAGGATGACACCTCGACCTGTTTTGTCCGCTCTGTCATGCCGTGGACGGGCAACAAATGGGGCTTTCTGGCGGTGCCGCGCATCGGCATGGAAGTCATCATCCAGTTCGAACGCGGCAACATCGACCGGCCGATCTGCACGGGCATGGTTTATAACGGCGACAACAAGCCGCCCTATGACCTGCCGGGCGAGATGAACAAGATGGGCTGGCGCACCAACTCCACCAAGGGCGGCGGCGGGTTCCATGAGCTGACGATGGATGACACCAAGGGCAGCGAAAGCGTGTTCTTCCAGTCGGAAAGGGACTACAAGCAGGTCATCAAGAATGATGCTGAAATCACCATCGGCATGGAGAAGAAAGACCCGGGCGACCTGACCCAGACGATCTTTCACAACTTCACCGAGATCATCAAGACCGGTGACGTCAGCCAGAAGATCGAAAGCGGCAGCCGGATCACCTATGTCAACACCGACGACACCACGACGATCTTGGGCAAATCGGCGGCTACCATCACCGGCGACACCAGTGTCGAGATCACCGACGGCAACCTGGCCGAGAAGGTCGGCAAGGGCAACATGGCGACAGAGGTGTCGCAGGGCAACCAGCGGGTGACGGTCAATCAGGGCAACATCAACATGGAGGCCACCGCAGGCACCATCACGATCGAGGCGGGCCAGTCGATCACCCTGAAGGTTGGCACCAACAGCATCACCATTGACACCACGGGAGTGAAAATCGAGGGAGCGATCTTCTCGGCGACCGGCAAGGCATCGGCCGAACTGGTGTCGAACGGCATGGTCAAGGTCGATGGCGGGCCGATGGTCACGATCAGCGGCATGACGATGGTCAAGATCAATTGAGGGACATGACATGAACGCGCGTTTCTCAGGTCTCGTGAAAATCCCGAAACAGCCGGCGGCGCGGCTTTTGTCGCATGCCAATGCCGCACTGGACACCGAACTTGTCGCCCCCGCCAGCGCCTCGGTCGAGGTGGTGCTGGAGGAACTGGAGCAGAAGGGCGCGCTGATCGACATGCTGCATCTGTTGTCCGTGGCCCTTCCGGCGCGGGAGCGGGTCTGGTGGGCCTGTCTTGCCGCACGCGACACGCTTTTGCCCGGCGCCAAGGTGCCACCGCCGCTGGCCGCGGCCGAGGCTTGGGTTTTCAAGCCCTCGGAAGAAAACCGGGCCGTGGCGCATCATGCCATCCAGCACGCCGCGATGCGCGATGAGACCAAGCATTGCGCCATGGCGGTGCAGTTCCACGACGGTACGCTTGGCCCCGGCGAATTGGCGCAACATGCGGCACCGCCCGGCGGGGCGGAGGTGTCCGCCTTTGCCATGAACATCGTGGCGATTGCCAAAAGCGGCAAGACTTTGGAAGAAGCCGCGTCCATTCTGATCGAACGCGCGCTTGACATCGCCCGTGGCGGGTCGGGTCGGGTCGAGCCGCAAGAAACCTCGCAGGGAGCCTGACCATGCCTTTCGCCGCGCGCTTGACCGACATGCATCTCTGCCCGATGGTGACACCGGGTGTGCCGCCCATTCCCCATGTGGGTGGGCCGATCACCGGGCCGGGTGCGTTCAACGTACTGACCTGCAACATGGTTCAGGCCGTTGTGACGGATATGTGCGTTTGTGTCGGGCCACCGGATACAATTGCCATGGGGTCGATGACCGTGATGTGCTGCGGCAAACCTGCGGCGCGGATGGGGGACATGACGACGCATGGTGGCTCGATCGTGGGGTTCGCCCCCACCGTCATGATCGGAGGATGACAGGGCAATGCCGGTGACACTGCGGTTTCAGTCTTCGGGTGCCGTGCCGGGCGATGGGCATCCCATCGTCATGCGCGGTCCCAGCCTGACGATCGGGCGCGGGCCCGAGAATGACGTGGTCCTGCCCGACCCCGACCGCATGATCTCCAAGACCCATTGCGTGGTGGAAAACCACAATGGCAGCGTGGTGGTGGTGGATTTTTCCACCAACGGCACCTTCCTGAACTATGGCAAGGTGGCCCTTGGCCGCACCGCGACGCCGATCAACGACGGCGATGTGCTGATCATGGGCGGCTATGAACTGGTGGTCGAAATCACCTCGGCCAACAGCCGTTCCTCTGATGCTCTGGCGCCGCTGGCGGACGAGCGCGCCTCGTTCGGCAATGCAAGGGCAGCACCCGACCCCTACAAGCTCTTGGATGATGCCGGACCGGGGGGCGATTTTCTGGACAGCCTGCTGGGGTCACCCGATAAGCCCAAGGGCCCCGGCCAGTTCCGCAAAGAGCAGGAGAATGTCGAGCTTCTGCCGCCGATTGGCGATGATGGCCCCCTGTTGGGACCTGCGCCGATCATGCCCTCGCAGCCCGCGATGCGCGATCATACGGCCTCGGTGAATGACAGTTTCCTGCCCGCGCAGGCCGCACTATCCAAGTCGGTGATCCCGGATGACTGGGATGATTTTCTGGCCCCCACGCCGCCCGTCCGCCCGCGCCCGACGCCGCAGGCGCTGGCCCCCGGTGCCGATCTGTACAGCCACACGCCTGCGGCACCGGGCCAGCCCGCACCGCAGGATGACATCTTCGGCAGCCCCGCTGCCGCGCTACGGCCCACCCCGTCCTCGCGCAGCGCCTCCGCCCGCCTGCCCGATGATGCCCCGCTTGACCTGCCGTCGGCAGCGCCCAAATCGGCGCGCGGTCCCGATCTGCCCCTGAACCGCTCGCCCGCCGGCGATGCGCCTGTAGCACCCTTCGATCCCTTCGCGACCGATCCCAACCAGAAGATGCCCAGCAAGCCCATTCCTGCGGAATCGGCTGTGCTGGACCCGATCCTCGAAACCTTTGCTCCGGCCCCCTCAGCCCCCCCTCAGCCGCCCATTACCCAGCCGCCCTCGAACCCCGGGACTGGGCCGGTCTACAGTGGTGATGCCGGGCGTGCCTTCCTTGCGGCTTTGGGGGCGCAAGACGTCAA
>CANBRQ010000245.1 GCA_947371955.1 Paracoccaceae bacterium
CGGCCTCGTCGGCGAATCCGGTTCCGGCACATCCACCATCCTGCGCGCCATCTGCGGCATGGCCCCCATCACCGGCGGCACCATCCGCATCGACGGCAAACCCCTCCCCACCCCCCGAGGCCCCGGCTTCGCCAAACAAGTCCAGATGGTCTTCCAGGACCCCTACGCCTCCCTCCACCCCCGCCACACCATCGACCGCGTCCTTTCGGAACCCCTCGCCATCCACGGCCAGACCGGCTCCGACGCCAAGATCGAACAAGCCCTGATCGACGTCGGTCTCCCCCCCGCCTTCCGCTTCCGCTACCCCCACCAACTGTCGGGCGGCCAGCGCCAACGCGTCGCCATCGCCCGCGCCCTGATGCTGCGCCCGCAAATCCTCCTGCTCGACGAGCCCACCTCGGCGCTGGACGCCTCCGTCCAGGCCGAAACCCTCAACCTCCTTTCGCGCCTGCGCACCGAACGCGGCCTGACCTTCCTCATGGTCTCCCACGACCTCGCCGTCATCGACCACATGTGCGACCGCATCCTCGTCATGCAACACGGCCGCGCCGTCGAGGAACTCTCCCGCGAGGCCCTCGCCTCCGCCGCGATGACCACGCCCTACGCCAAAAGCCTCTTCGCCGCTTCCGCCGACCGCATGCTGGAAGGCTAGACAATGCCCCCGACACCTTTCAGTCTGGCTCAAATATCCCACGGGGGTGCGGGGGTGTGAAACCCCCGCTTCCGCCGCCAATCAGAGGCGCCTCATGTTCCCCACCTTCGACGGCCACAACGACATCCTCCTGCGCCTCTTCCACGCCCCGCAAAACCGCGAGGCGATCTGGCTGACCGGCGAGGGCAAGGGCCATCTCGACCTGCCCCGCATGGCCAAAGGCGGCTTCATCGGCGGCTTCTTCGCCATTTACATCCCCAGCCCGCATGACGACGATGGCATCGACTACCACCAGCTGATGGAAAACCCGCCCTTCCGCCTGCCCCTCCCCGCCCTGATCTCCGCCGCCGAGGCCCTGCCCACCGCCTGGGCCATGGCCAACCACATGCTCTGGATGGAGCGCGCCTCGGAAGGCCGCTTCCAACTCGTCACCACCGCCGCGCAAATCCGCGCCAACATGGCCGCAGGCGTCATCTCCGGCATCCTGCACATGGAAGGGGCCGAGGCCATCGGCCCCGACCTCGACGCCCTCTATGCCTTCCACGCCCTCGGCCTGCGCTCCTTGGGCCCGGTCTGGTCCCGCCCCACCATCTTCGGCCACGGCGTCCCCTTCGCCTACCCCTCCTCGCCCGACACCGGCGACGGCCTGACCGAGGCCGGCATGCGCCTGATCAAGGCCTGCAACGACCTGAAAATCATGATCGACCTCAGCCACATGACCGAGAAAGGCTTCAACGACGTGGCCGCCCTCTCCACAGCCCCCCTCGTCGCCACCCATTCCAACGCCCACGCCCTGACCCAATCCAGCCGCAACCTGACCGACCGCCAACTCGCCGTGATCCGCGAGAGCGGCGGCATGGTCGGCCTAAACTTCGCCACCTCCTTCCTCCGCCGCGACGGCAAACAATCCGCCGACATGGGCTGGGAAGACGTCCTCGCCCACCTCGACCACCTGATCGAACACCTCGGCGAAGATCACGTGGGCCTCGGCTCCGACTTCGACGGCGCCACCATCCCCAAAGGCATCGGAGACGTCACCGGCCTCCCCGCCCTGCAGCAAGCCATGCTCGACCACCAATACGGCGAGGCCTTGGTGAAGAAGCTGACCCACGAAAACTGGCTGGCGCTTCTGGACCGCACCTGGGGCGGCTGAGGGAGCATGGGCAGATTGCCCATCCTACCAATCTCAACCCGGTCTCCAAGACCAACCGCGGGGGCCGTCTGCCCCCGCGCCCCCGAGAGTATTTGACAAAGAGCAAGAGCAAGAAGGCACCCTTTCTATTGCCCTTGCTCTTTGCCAAATACTCCACGGGGAGGCCCGGAGGGGTGTGAAACCCCTCCGGCGTTTGCCACATGTGGGGATTTGGCCGAGGGTAGGATGGGCAATCTGCCCATGGCTCCCCCCTCAATTCATCGGCGCCCCGCCCTCGGCCTTCCGCTTGGCCACATACTCCTCCAAAGCCTCCACCACCGCTTCGTCCAGCTTCGGCTCTTCATACCCCGCGAGCAGTTCCTTCCAGACCCGGTTGGCCCGGCGCGGAGCCTCCTCGGCCCCCTTCTCCAGCCATGTTGGGTAATTGTCCCAGTTCGACAGCATCGGCGCATGAAACGCCGTCTCGTAACTCCCCATCGTTTGTGCCGTCCCAAAGAAGTGCCCACCCGGCCCCGCCTCGGCAATCGCCTCCAGCCCCAAGGCGGCGTCATCGGTGGCCAAAGGCTCCATCCAGGCCTGCATCATCTGCAGCATCTCGGCGTCGAGGATCAGCTTTTCGTAGCTGGCGGTCAGCCCGCCATGCATCCACCCCGCCGCGTGTTCGATCAGATGCACGCCGCCGGTGATCGCCCCCCACAAAGCCATCTGTGACTCATAAGCCGCCTGGGCGTCCACCGCATTGGCGGCTGTGACGTTGCTGGACCGGAACGGCACCCCGATCCGACGCGCCAACTGCCCTGAGGCCTGCGCCGCCTTGGCATATTCCGGCGTCCCGAAGGCGGGAGCACCAGAGCGCATGTCGACGTTGGAGGTGAACCCGCCATACATCACCGGCACGCCCTGCTTCACGATCTGCGTCAGACAAATCCCCGCCATCGCCTCGGCATGCTGCAACACCAAAGCGCCAGCAATCGACACCGGCGCCATCGCCCCCGCCAAGGTAAACGGCGTGATCACATTGACCTGCCCATGCCGCGCCATGGCAATCAGCCCCTCGGCCATCGGAATATCCAGTTGCAGCGGAGAGTTCGTGTTGATGATCCCCAGCAAACTGACCGGCAGGCTGTCAGGCGAACAGCCGAACATGATCGCCGCCATCTCGATTCCGTCCATCGTCCGTGCCAGGCCCAGGGTCTGGGTCTGCCATGACTTGTCCAGCAAAGTGATCTGCGCCAGATAGATATCCAGATGCCGGGTGTTGGCGGGCAAATCCATCGGCTCAAACGGCCCTCCGCCCTCTTGCTGCACAACGTTCAGCGTCTGAATGACCCGCAGGAAATCGCACATCTCGGCATAAGTCCCATCGCGCCGCCCGCCGTCGATATCCATCACATAAGCCGGCCCGCCGACCGAGGCGAAGACCATGTTCCGCCCGCCAAACCGCAAATTCTTCGCCGGATTGCGCGCGGCCAGCGTGAATGCGCCCGGCACCGAGGCCAGCAAGTCCCCAACCAGCCCCGCCTCCAGCCGCACCATCTCGCCCGCCACCTCGGCCCCGGCCCCGGCGAACATCCCCCGCGCCTCGGCGGACAGCACCTTCATCCCGGTCCCGGCCAGCAGCTTCAACGCCGCCTGATGGATCGCCTCGACCTGATCGGCCGAAATCACCTCGACCGGGGCGATGCCCAGCGGCACCTGTCCAAAGGCCCGCTGCGGCACAGCGCCCAAGACCCGACCTGACCTGACCCTGCGGCTCATCCCATTCTCCCGACCAGCATGGGCAGATTGCCCATCCTACACCACCCTGCCCGCCCGGACACCGCCGCGCAAGCCACACGGCCATTCTGGCCGGTGGCAGGCCGGCAAACCGCGGCGAGCGGGGCCGTCACAGCCGCGACAGGGCGGCCACCAGACGATCAAAGACCACCCGCAACCGGGGCAACCGGATCTGATCCTGATGCGCAGCGATCCAGACCGGCAGGTCCAGCGCCAATTCGGGACAGACCGGCACCAGCCCGTCGCGCCGGGCGATGCCCGCCTGACAAATGCCAATCCCCATCCCGGCCCGGATCGCCGCCAACTGTGCCAGATCGTCATCGGTGCGCAAAGCGCAACGGTCCGGCGGCGGCAGATTGGCCTGCTGCAAGGCGAGGTCAATGCTGCGCAGCCGGTCCTGCCCGATCATCAGCCCGCTATCCCGAAGGGCCGCATAGTCCATCTGCTGCCCCGCCTCGGCCACAGGCCCCGGCGCGGCATAGAACCCCAGCCGCACCGGTGCCACCTTGCGCACCACCAAGGCGGTCTGGGTCGGCTGCACCAGTCGCACCGCGATATCGGCATCCTTGCGCAGCAGATCCTCGACCGCATTGGTGACCGAGACTTCAAACTCCAGCCCCGGCCAGTCGCCCCGTAGCGCCACCAGCAAGGGCGGCAGGATCTCGATGGCAAAGACCTGCGGCGCGCTGATCCGCACCCGACCCACCGGCGCGCCGGTCTGCGAGGCGGCCAGCCGCGAGAACGCCTCCGCCGCCGCTTCCATCGCCAAGGCCTCGTCCATCAGCGCGCCGGTTTCCGGCACAGGCTGCAACCCGCTGACTGAGCGCAGAAACAACGCCGCCCCCACCAGCCGCTCCAGATCTTCGACCTGCCGGCGCAGCGTGGGCTGCGACAGACCCAAGGCCCGCGCCGCGCCAGACAGGCTGCCCGTGCGGCAGACCGCCAGATAAGCCGCCACAAGATCCCAGTTCCTCATGCCCACGCTCATAAAATTCTTCTGGGCGGATGGCATTTTATTGTCAATTTCTTCCATAGGTAGCACCGGCTAGCCTGGCCCCATCGATGAAACCCTCCCGATGAAAGCCCCTCAGATGACCGCCACCGCCCAAATCCGCCTCGCCGATACCGTGACCGCCACACCCCGCCTGATCCTGCAGGCCGAGGGCGCAGCCCTTCTGGCCGCCGCAACCCTGGCCTATGCCCAGCTCGACGGAAACTGGCTCAAGTTCGCCTTCTTGTTCCTGACGCCCGATGTCTTCATGCTGGGCTATCTGATCAGCCCGCGCCTCGGTGCCGCCACTTACAACCTCGGCCAATCGACCCTTGCGCCGCTTGCCCTGATGGGCGCCGCGCTCATGGGAGGGCTGCCGATGCTGGGCATCGGGCTGATCTGGCTTGGCCACGTCGGGTTTGACCGGCTGGTGGGCTACGGCCTGAAATACCCGGACGCCTTCCAGCACACCCACCTCGGCACGCCCTTCGCCAAGGCGCAGCGCTAGGCCCATGCCACCAGACCGGGCCCTTACCGATAAGGCGCACGCTCCCGCCGCAGGGGCACTTCGTCCTCCCCCAACTCCCGCGCAAACCGGTGCGCTGAATAGATCGCATCCGCCATGGACGAGGGCATCAGACAATCCCCGACCCGCCCCAGCGAGGCGACCTTGCCCACCAACTCCCCATAAAGCCCGTCAACCGGCACCCGCCCCGTCGCCAGGATCAGCGTCCCACAGTCCAGCGCACCCAACTCCCGCCCGGTGTAAGCACATTCCGTCCGCAGAACGCCGCCCTCCAGCCCGACTGCAAAGCGGGCAAACTCCAGCCGCACCCCCGCCTCGATCAGCCTTGCCTGCACAAACCCCTGCTCATCCGTATACACCGTCCAGGCCGAGGCCAAATTCTGCGGCGTCACATAGCTGACCTCATGCCCCGCCAAAGCCAGCTTCTCGGCCAAGGCCCCACCCATGAAATAATGCTCGTCATCATAGATCACCACCGGCCCCGTCACCCTAGCCCCGGCAAACACATCATCCGGCGTCAAGGCACCGGGGAAATCCCGCGGCGTCATCCCCAGCACGCCCACCCCATCGCGCCGCCAGACCGACCCTGTCGCCAGCACCACATGATCCGCGCCAAAGCCTAGCACATCCTCCGCACCCATCACGCTTTCCGGATACAGCGTCACGTTCGGCAGCTTTGACATCATCGTCACCCGCCAATCCCGGACGCGACCCCAGGTCGCCAGCCCCGGCAAAGTGCTCTCCCGGTTGACCCCCCCCCCC
>CANBRQ010000246.1 GCA_947371955.1 Paracoccaceae bacterium
GCGCCAGGCTTCACGGCCTTGACGAGATCAAGGCGCTGATCCCCGTGGCCAAAGCCAAGCCGGTCAAAGTCGGCATCTCAATCGGTGACGAGCTCGACAACGTCTTCATCCCGATCGACCCCAAGCGCAAGCCGATGGTTCTGGCCAAGGAGGCCAGCGGCGAGGCCAGCGGGGTGAAAAAGCCGGTGGCGGGGCGCATCACGGTCGGGGCCATGACGCCGTGATCACATGTGCCGAGGAGCCGGCAAGCCCGACGGTCCGCCAGACCAAGCTCGCGTTCAAAGAGATAGCGTATCTTGCGATGGACTTTACCTCCACCGTCGACCCTGCATCGCCGATGCGGACGACCTGCAAAGTCCGGTCTGGGTGAAGCTGACCGGTTCGCCTCGCTGGTGGCTGCCGCCTCCGCCTTGGTCGCGGAAGTGACTGGGCTGCCGACGCAGTTCAACCACCGTACGGGAACGATCGCTGCCGCTGACCAAGCCAAAGCGCTTGAAAGTCTTGCGAAAGTCGAGGCGCTGATCGCCGAAAGCGCCTGCAGGGCCGCTTCCACCTTCAAGGCAGATGTGCCCGATGACGCGCCCTTCCATCTCCTCGCGCCTGTCCCGGGCCTAGGCCCCGCTGTCCTGCGTGCCGAACTGGGCAAGCTGCAAAAGGCCATCAGTGATGCGGTTGCGGGGATGGAAGGCGTGGAAGGTACCGCCAGCGACCGAGGCCCGCTGTTCGGCATATTGAAAAGCTGGATGAGGTCGTGACGTCGATACCCCGGCCGGAGCGCTGGAAGTCCAAGATCAAGGCCCGCCGTCTGAAGAAGGCCTATCGGCGGAATTGGCCAACCCGTTCCATGGTCTGGAAGGTGGCATCCAGAATGGAAGCACGCATATCCGGGCGGCGGTCTGGGGTCACGCTGCCCATGGCGGGCAGGTTGTCGGCAGTGCTCTTCACCGCCCTGATTCCATCAACTTGCGCCCTGCAGACCGCAGGTATGGCTTTGGCCCCCTTCCAGTCCTTGGCATCCTTCTGCCCGACCGCATTGTGCCGCAAAGCCGCGGCCCCGTCCTGCCCCTGCGTCAAGGTGCAGGTGGCGATGGCCCAAAGTACCTTGAGGGCCGTTTCGCCCGGCTTTAAGGCGCGAGATAGGTGTTGCCCTTGTCGGCCAGCACGATCAGGCTGGCATCCAAGCGCGCCGAGGCCATGACGATCTTCGAAGCCGCCGTTCATTCGCGGATGGAAGTGCCGGGGTGCCACCAGCGCCTCGGCCCGGGTCTTGTCGCTCAAGCGCCGTTGGCATCCGTCCTCGATGGCGATCCGCCAGATAGCTCCGGTGCGGTTCTGCCCTCGGCCAGCCGGCGGTCAAAGTCCGCCTTGTCGGTCAGCCATGTCTCAATTTCCCTCGCTTTGGCATTCATCGCCTCTTGCAACTTCCCACGCCCGGCCAGTTTGGCAGCGGCGGTGAAATCGGGCTTGGCGGCATCGCTGGCAAGCGCGCTTGGCTCCGCCTGTGCGGTCTTCCGGAATGGCCAGACTGACATCCAAGGCCGAGGCCACTTCGCCTGACCTTGCCTTGAAGCGTCGGGCCCAGAGGCCGAAGTTGTGACAGCCATCGCCAAGGGTCGCTGCGCGGTTCAACAGGATGCGCGTCGTTGACCCCCGCCGGGATCGACGCAAACCTGAACGCGGCCTCGGACAGATTGCCGACAGTCTGTTCGGCCTTGCCTTCTGCCAAGCGCTGCCCCGCCGTTTCGGCGGCAAGATCAGCTTGCCGCATGATCGGCTCGGCGGGAACGGCTTTCAAGCCTGTGGCAAGCGTCGCCCGTGCTGCCCTGATGGCGGCGGGTTCGGCCCCGTCATGGGCAACCTTGAAAGGCGCGATGCATCGGTCGGCTAAATCCTTGAAGGCGGCAATGACGGCGCGCAAATCGAAGGCCGCGGCCTTCTACGGCCGTCCGCCATGGCGGCCTCACTCTTTGCGCCACGGGCGGCCGGGTGCAAGGGGGTGTCAGACCTTCTTTGCGTCGTTCACGATGTTCATCGACGCCATACCGCTGCTGCCCAAAGCGACCGAGGCGAAGGGGCCGCCGTGGCACATCTGGGCAAGGTCGCTTGTATCGGCCGCCGGAGCCTCGGCCAGAATGCGGGCGGCAAAGGCCTCGGCGTTGTCCTTGGGGCGGAAGCCCAGAAAACTGGCCTTGGCATTGTCGACCGGGGCGCGGTCGTTGTTGGACACACCGTAGATCACCGTGAAGCCCACCGTCGGCGTATCAATCGCCCGTGTCACCAGCTGGATCAGGTCGTCATAAGACAGCCAAGTGCCCAAAGCCCGCGCCGAGGTGACCTGTGCGCAGGACAGGATGCGCAGGTGCACCGACTCGAGCCCGCGCTTTTCCCAGTACATCCGGCCAAGGTCTTCTGCAAAGCACTTGGCAAGGCCGTAGAAGGTATCGGGCCGATGGGGAACATCGGTGCCGATGAACTCCGCCCTCGGGTACATGCCCACCGCATGGATCGACGAGGCATAGATCACCCGTTTCACGCCATGCCGGTGGGCCGCCTCCCAGACGTTGTAAGCGCCGATGATATTGGGGCCGAGGATCTTTTCGAAAGGCGCCTCGTCGCCGACGGCGCCGAAGTGGATGACCATTTCGGCCCCGGCAATCACCGCTTCCATCGCGGCAAAGTCGGCCAGATCAGCCTGCACATAGCTTTCCCCGGCGTACAGCGTGCCGATATCGGCCACGATGTCGGTCGAGACCAGTTCCTCGGCCAAGGCCAGCAAGGGCTCGCGCAGATAGGACCCAAGGCGGCCCGCAGCTCCGGTCAGAACCAGACGTTTCAGCTTCATGGAATGTCCTTTGAAAGGGTTGCCACGGCCTTGGCCAGCCGACCCATGGCGCGGGTCAGCGTGGCATCGTCGGTGGCGGTCGAGATGCGGAAGTAGCCCGGGGTCTCATAGACCGACCCCGGCACGGTGGCGAGCCCGGCTGCCTTCAAAAGCCAGGCTGTGAAGGCCACGTCATCAGGGATGTCACCGCCCAAGAGGGCCGAGCAGTCGATCAGGGCATAAAACGCCCCGCCTGGGTTGCGCAGGGTCAGACCGGGGATCTGCGCGATATGACCCATCACCAGATCGCGGCGGCGTTGGTAGGCGGTTCTGAAGGTCTCGATGCAATCCTGCGGCCCGGTCAGGGCCGCCAGTGCCGCCGCCTGAGCGATGGAGCAGGCACCAGAAGAGATTTGCGATTGTACTGTCGTCATGGCGGCAATCAAGCCTTTCGGCCCGGCACCATAGCCAATCCGCCAGCCGGTCATGGCATAGGCCTTGGAGACGCCGTTCACCGTCAGCACCCGGTCAGTGAGATCGGGGCAGACGGCGGCGAACGAGGCGAAAGGCGCGCCATCAAACACGATCCCTTCGTAAATCTCATCTGACAGGATCAGAACATGGGGATGGCGGCGCAGCGCCTCTCCCAGTGCTGCAAAGTCCTGAGAGCGATAAACCGCGCCCGAGGGGTTGGAGGGCGAGTTCAGCAGAACCCAGCGGGTTTTGGAGGTAATGGCGGACTCAAGATCGGCGGATTGCAACAGAAAGCCTTCCTCGACCCGACAGGTGACGGTGACGGGCACCCCTCCGATCACCGAAACGATATTGCGGTAGCTGTCGAAATACGGAGCGCACAGGATGACCTCAGAGCCGGGCTCCAGGGTTGCCATCATGGCGTCGAAGATCACTTGCTTGGCACCGTTGGAGACGATGACCTGATCGGCCGCGAAGGTCAGCCCATTGTCGCGCCGGAACTTATCCACCACCGCCGCCCGCAGCGCTGCCGTGCCTTGGGTGTTGGGATAGCGTGTCTCGCCGCGCAACGCCGCCTGATGCGCGGCCTCGATGATATGGGCGGGCGTGTCGAAATCCGGCTCGCCCAGCCCAAGGTCAATCACGTCCTGCCCCGCTGCCGCCATTGCCTTGGCCTTGACCGAGATGGCGGCAGAGGCCGAGGCTTTGACGGTCTTCAGGCGCGAGGTGGCGTAGTCCATCCTAGGCCTTCATCGACTTTACCAGCGCATCAGCACCCCGCGACAGGATGCCCGCATCAACGCCGCAGGCGACGAAGGTAAAGCCCTCGTCCAGAAGCCTGCGCGCAAAGGTGCTGTCGCCCACCAGCGTGCCCACCGGAATGCCAGCCGCCATCAGCCGCTTGGCGGCGGGCAGGATGAAATCCCAGATGTCGCTGTGCATCGGCTGCCCCAGAATCCCCATATCGGCGCCAATGTCGGCAGGGCCAAAGAACACCCCGTCACAGCCCTGAACCTGTCCGATCTCGACCGCCAGATTGACCGCCGCCCGGGTTTCCACCTGCAACAGCACGGCCAGTTCGGCCTCGGCCTTGGTGAAGTAATCCGTCACGCGGCCGAACTTGTTGGCTCGGGTCGAGGTCGAAACCCCGCGAATGCCGTTCGGCGGATAGCGGGTTGCCGCGACCGCCTTCTTCGCCTC
Organism: Paracoccaceae bacterium; assembly: GCA_947371955.1. Classification (GTDB taxonomy): domain Bacteria; phylum Pseudomonadota; class Alphaproteobacteria; order Rhodobacterales; family Rhodobacteraceae; genus Stagnihabitans. The sequence continues at coordinate 4,496 of CANBRQ010000246.1, forward strand.
TTCCACCGATTGCACCATCGGGAACAGCAGCCCCGGTGCGCCGATGTCCAGAAGGCGCTTGACCAGCACCGCATCGTTCCACTCGGGCCGCACCATGGCGGTCGTGTCATAGGCGGCAAAGGCCTGCAACTGGCCCAGTACCGAGGTCAGGTCATTGGGCGAATGTTCCATGTCTATCATGGCCCAGTCAAAGCCTGCACCGGCAATGATTTCGGCCGCGAAGGGCGAGGCAAGCCCTACCCAGACCCCGATCTGCGGTGTGCCAGCGCGGAGCTTGGCCAGAAAAGCGTTCGGTTTGACGTTCATATGATGGCGCCTTCGATCAGGGGGCGGTTTTCAAGGATACGGGTGAAGCTGAAGGGGGTCAGGTCAAGGCTGCGGAATTCGCCGTAGGTCAGCCATTCCGCCGTGCCGCGCCCCATCGCCGGGGATTGTTGCAGCCCGTGGCCGGAAAAGCCGTTGAGGAACAGGAAGTTGGTCACCTGCGGATGCGGCCCCACGATCGCGTTCTGGTCGAGCGTGTTGTAATCATACTGCCCCGCCCATTCGCGCACCACCTTGACCGCCTCGAAGGCCGGGATGCGGGTGGCTAGGATCGGCCAGACATGGTCCTGCCAGATGTCATGATCCATCGCGAAGTCGTCAAACGCCACCGCCGGGTCATGGTCGGCATGGGCGCCGACCAGATAGGTCGTATCCGAGTCGGTGCGGAAATGGACCCCGGTCGGGTCGATGGTCAGCGGCAGGTCGCGAAACAAGGGCTGCTCGGGCTTGACGATCCAGGAATAGCGCTTTCGCGGTTCAATCGGGATCGTGATCCCCGCCATCGCCGCCATCTTGGCTCCGCGCGTCCCGGAGGAGTTCACCACCTGTCCGCAAGCCACGACTTCCCCGGTCGCCAGTGTCACGCTTTCGATCTGGTCGCCCTTGCGGTTGATCGCCGTCACCTCATTGGTGATGTATTCGATGCCCCGCGCCCGCGCCTGACGGCGGAACCAGTCGAACATGGTGTAGCCGTCGAAATAGCCTTCATCTTTGGTGTTGATCGAGCCCAGAACCAGATCGTCGACCGCGTAGAAGGGATACTCGGCCTTGATCTCGTCGGGCGACATGATCCGGGTTTCGGCGCCCAAAGACACCTGCAAGGCCTGCTGCGCCTTCAGGACAGCGGCAAAGCCTTCATCTGCGGCAAGGTACATGTAGCCGAAGTTGCGGATTTTCAGCTTGGGGGCATCGCCGCCCATATATTTCGGCAGGTTCTGGCTGAACTCCGCCCCGAACTGGGAAATCTTGATGTTCAACTCGGTCGAGAACTGCTGCCGGATCGAGGAGTTCGACAG
>CANBRQ010000247.1 GCA_947371955.1 Paracoccaceae bacterium
ACGGATCTTGTTTTGCGGGGGGATCGGCTGTGACCGAAGAAATCACGCCCGTGCGCGGTCCTGCCAAGAAGGGTCCAACCGTCCGAAAGACTCCGGCCAGAGCCAAACCGAAGGCTGTTCCCGCCGTCAAGGCCATCAACAGCGTGGCGCCTTTTTCGGCCAATCCGGAGTCGTCGGCGGACGGTTTGCTGGAAACGTGCCGGACCCATTGGCAGTATGGCGAGTGGGAAGAGCTGGCAGCGCTTGACGAAGTGCAGTTTTCGTCCCACCGTGATCGGGCAAAACTCGCCCTTCTGGCCTCCGTCGGACGCATCAACATCGGCGATTTCGCAACGTCGCGACGCTATTTGGACCTTGCTAAGCGCTGGGGATGCGATGCACGCCTGATCAATCAGGTGCTGATATCGCAGGTTCACAATACGCTTGGCCGTGTGTCTGCATGTCTTGACGATCCGGAATCCTCATCCCAGCATTTCGAAAAGGCCATTCAACTGGTTGAACCCCGCGCCGGAACCAGCTTGCTGGGCCGCACGCGTGAGATTCGCGAGACGGCCCGGATTGGTCTGCTGCCGGAAGCCGCCAAGATGATGAACATCGATTTTTCCAAGGCGGCAAGCATTGCGGCGGACAATGAAGCCCGGTTGCGCATTCTGAGGGCAGAAGTCGAGCTTTTGCAGGGAGGGCTTTCGCTGGCACTTCGCCGGGGCCAGCTTTACGCAGAGGTTACCGCCTCCGACTCTGGCGAGGGCACCCGAGGAATCGCGTCCCATGCCCTGTCGCAACTTGGTCAGGATTTGTGGATCGTCGAGCAGACCGGCGGGATGCGTGGCGGGTACTTCGTCGAGTTTGGCGCGACCGATGGCGTCATGCTGAGCAACTCATTGCTTTTGGAGCGCGAGTTTGGCTGGACCGGGCTTTGCGCTGAACCAAATCCGAAGTTCTTCCGCCAACTGGCGGTCAACCGCCGCTGCAAGGTGCTGCCGGCCTGCATCGGGTCGGTCACCGGCGACAAGGTCAGCTTCATCATGGCCGATGCCTATGGCGGCATTGTGGACTTTGCCGGCGCCGATTCCCACGCTTCGAAACGCGAAGCCTATCGGGCGCAAGGTGAGGTTATCGAGATCACAACCGTGTCGTTGCACGATTTCCTGACGCAGAACGGTGCGCCGCAGGTCATCGACTATCTGAGCATTGACACCGAGGGCAGCGAGTACGCCATCCTCAGCGCCTTTCCGTTCGACAAATGGACCATTCGGTTCATTACGGTTGAACACAACTACACGCCGATGCGGCAGAAGATCTATGACTTGCTGACGCCTCTTGGCTATGTCCGGACAGAGATGAAATTCGATGATTGGTATGCGTTGAAAGGTTAGGGATCGGTATGGGTCTCCTCGCCCGCTTCAAGAACCTCCACGCCGGGCAGCGGTGCGTGATTGTGTGCAATGGCCCATCGCTGAACACCATGGACCTGAGCGTCCTGCAGTCCGAGGTCGTGATCGGCCTGAACAAGATCCATCTTGGCCTGCATCAGTTCGGCTTTTACCCGCGCTATCTGGTGGCGGTGAACCCGCTGGTCGTGGAACAAAGCCGCGCAGCCCTTGCCGCCATGAGTTGCATCAAGTTCATCGGCAAGCACGCAGCCAGCCATTTGCCGCAGGACGCATTCACCTATCACCTGCCGATCCTCGGGCCGCCCGATGACTTCTCGCCCGATCTGGAGGTGGGCGTGCGGGAGGGCGGGACGGTGACCCATGTGGCGCTTCAGGTCGCCTACTACATGGGTTTTTCCGAAGTGGTTCTGATCGGCATGGACCACCGCTACGACTTTACCGGCGCGCCAAATGAACGACGGCGGCTGGATGGGCCGGACCTCAACCACTTCAGTCCGGAGTATTTCTCGGGTCGGGATTGGCAAAATCCCGATCTGGTGCAGTCCGAAGAATCATACCGCGCCGCCCGGGCGGCCTATCAGGCCACTGGGCGGCAGATCATAGACGCCACGGTTGACGGGGCCTGCACGATTTTTCGCAAAGCTGACCACCGCGCGATCCTGGGTCAGTGCCGCCGCTGATGCCAGCCTCGCATACGCCCAAAGCTTGGGCGGAATTCATGACGCCACGCCCCAAAGATAGTATCTTTCGATCAAGTGTGCTGATTTTTGTTCCGCTAGACAACGCTTTGCGCCTTTGGTAGTCGCATGTCTGTGATAGTTCTGTGCAAGATACCCATGGTAATCGTCTGATACGAATGGACTGGTTCAGGTTGCGACGGATGGCAAAGGTGCCATGATGTCGCGTTCAGCTTTCGTTTGAGTGGTTGTGTGTGAGGACAACTCTGATCTTTACATCCGGGTTGAAGCCAGTCGCTTGGGAAGGAGCCTGAATGCGGATAAGCATCGTCATTCGAACGCTCAACGAAGGGCGGTATCTTGACGACCTTCTGGTGATGATCGGACAGCAGGTACTGGCCGGTCATGACGTGGAAGCCGTCGTGATCGATTCGGGCTCAACAGATGCCACTATCCCCACGGCAGAGCGTCATGGCGCCACGCTGACGTATATCCGCAAGGAAGAATTCTCGTTTGGACGCTCGTTGAATCGGGGTTGCGTGGCAAGTTCGGGCGACATTCTGGTGTTTATCTCCGGCCACTGCATACCGGTGGGCACCGACTGGCTGCAGCGCCTGTGCCAGCCGTTGATTGATGGGCGGGTGGCCTACAGCTATGGCCGCCAGATCGGCGACGATGACAGCAACTATAGTGAACGGCGAATCTTTGCCAAATACTTCGGGGATGTTTCAGCGGTTCCGCAAGAAGGCTTCTTTTGCAACAATGCCAATGCCGCCGTCCTGCGCAGCGTCTGGCAGGACAATCTTTTTGACGAGTCTCTGACCGGATTGGAAGACATGGAACTGGCCAAGCGTTTGGTCGCCAAGGGCATGAAGATCGGCTACGTTGCCGAGGCCCCGGTGTTCCACCACCATACCGAGACCTGGCGATCGGTCCGCCGCCGCTTTGAGCGTGAGGCAATCGCCCTGCGGACAATCATGCCAGAGGTCCATTTGTCCCTGTTGGACGTCCTGCGCTATTTCACGACCAGTGTCACCAGCGACTGGGCCGCAGCCTCGCGCAATGGCGTGACGTCGACCTCGGCGATGGAAATGCTGCGCTACCGCTGGAACCAATACATTGGCTCTTACAAGGGCAACCACGAACACCGTCGCCTGTCACAGAGTGCCAAGGAACGGTTCTTCTATCCTCAAATTGTCGGAAAGGCAGATCAAGATGACTGGCTCGGGCCGCTGCGTCGCACTTCTCCCCATGAAAGCAAACAGCCAGCGCGTAAAGGGTAAGAACTTTCGCATCCTGCACGGCAAACCGCTGTTCAAGTGGATTTTGGACTCCATGCTGGCCCTGCCGGAAATTGACGAGGTGGTGATCAACACCGATGCCCGGCATATTCTGGCCGAGAATGGTCTGGTCGAAGGCGGGCGTGTGCGCATCCGTGACCGTTTGCCGCAACTGTGTGGCGACACGGTCTCGATGAACCTGATCCTGAAGGATGACATCGCGGCGGTCGAGGCTGAGACTTACCTGATGACCCACACGACAAACCCGATGCTGGGGGCTGAGACGATCCGCGCGGCAATTGACGCCTATCGCTCTGGCGTGGCTGCTGGCACGGCGGATTCGCTGTTCACCGTCAACCGCTTTCAGACCCGCTTTTACCGGGCCGATGGATCAGCCGTGAACCATGACCCGCAGAACCTGATCCAGACTCAGGATCTGGAGCCGTGGTTCGAGGAGAATTCCAACCTGTATATCTTCTCACGCGAAAGCTTCCATTCTTCGAATGCCCGGATTGGTTCCAAGCCGATCCTGTTCCCGATGTCCAAGCTTGAGGCGGTCGATATCGACACGCCCGAGGATTGGGCGATTGCCGAGGCCTTCGCAGGCCATTCCCTCAAGCAGAGTGCCGCTGAATGACCACCCGCAATTCCTTCGACGTTCTGGTGACCTGCCCGCCGATGCTGGGCCAGATCGACCGCTTCACCGAATTCGCCGCCGAGCGTGGCATCCGTCTGGTGCCCGCCAAGGTGACTCAGACTCTGTCCGTGCCCGAACTGCTGGACGTTGTGCCGGGATATGACGGCTGGATCATCGGCGACGACCCGGCGACGCGTGAGGTTTTCACCAAGGCCAAGGACGGCAAGCTGAAGGCGGCGGTCAAATGGGGCATCGGGGTTGATAACGTCGACTTCGCCGCCTGCAAGGACCTGAACATCCCGATCATCAACACGCCGATGATGTTCGGAACCGAGGTTGCTGACGTAGCCACCGGCTATGTCATCGGCCTGGCCCGCCAGTTGTTCGTGATCGACCGGGGCGTGCGTGCCGGCACCTGGCCCAAACCCGCTGGCATCAGCCTTCTTGGCCGCACTGTGGGCGTCGTGGGATTGGGCGACATCGGCCGCAACACCTGCCGACGCATGCAGGCGCTTGGCCTGAAGGTCGTGGCCTTTGACCCCGGCGTCGAAGGGGACGCAGGGATTACAGGTCTGGAGCGCGCGGCATGGCCCGCGGAGGTGGAGCGGCTGGATTTCCTCGTCTTCACTTGTGCTCTCAACAAGCACAACTTTCATATGCTGAACACCGAGGTTCTGGCCAAGACCAAGGCTGGCATCCGCATCGTCAACGTCGCCCGGGGCCCGCTGATTGACGAGCCTGCCCTGATTGCGGCCTTGCAATCCGGTCATGTCCACTCTGCCGCTCTGGATGTGTTTGAGGACGAACCCCTGCCGATGGACAGCCCGCTGCGCGGCATGGAGCGTTGCATCTTTGGAACCCACAATGGCTCCAACACGGTCGATGCCGTGATCCGGGCAAGTTACGAAGCGATTGACCGGTTGGCCGGTTTTCTGAACGCATAACGCTGCCGGTTTTTCGAAACGCCTGGCTGCTATTTTACAAGGACTTCGGATCGTGTCGATCAATAAACCGGCTATTGTAGAAGCAACCGATCTTGAGCAGCAGTACCAACTGTTGCTCAAGAAGCTACCCTCGCGTGCGCCGATCTATCTGCCGACGGAAAAGATCCCCATGGCCGACCGGATCAAGGGGATCGAGCATGTCATTCAAATCTACAAGCAGGATCTTGATGCCGAATATCGCCCAAGGCTGCGCGCGTTGCGGGAAAGGTTCAAGGGCAGCAAACGGTGTTTCCTGATCGGCAATGGTCCAAGCCTGAACCAGACAGATCTGTCGATGCTGAAGAACGAGGTCACCTTCGCGGTCAACGGGTTCTTTCTGAAATCCGCTGACCTCGACTGGAAGCCGACCATTTACATCGTCGAAGACCACCTTGTCGCAGAAGACCGCGCCAAGTGGATCAACGAGTTCAAGGGTCCGATCAAGATGTTCCCGTCCTATCTCGGCTATATGTTCGAGAAGTCCGAGGACACGATCTTCTACAACCACCGCCCGCGCAAAAGCTATCCGCATGGCTTCGACTTCTCGCTGGAAGCCGACAAGATCACCTATACGGGCTGCACCGTCACCTTCTCGATGATGCAGATTGCGGCCTATCTGGGCTTTCAGGAGATTTACCTGATCGGCGTCGATGCCAGCTACGACATCCCCAAGGATGCGCAAGAGGGCAAGGATTACAGCGTGGGTGTCTTGGACATGAAGTCCGACGACCCGAATCACTTCGACCCGGATTATTTCGGCAAGGGCTTCCGCTGGCACGACCCGCAGGTCGAAAAGATGGTTGAGGCCTATCAAGAGGCCCGCAAGGTGCTGGACACCCAGACCACCCAGCGCATCTACAACG
>CANBRQ010000248.1 GCA_947371955.1 Paracoccaceae bacterium
AATCCTTTCTTGATCTTATCTTTAAAGAAGTAGGGGGAAGGCGATGCCGGAATTCGTGTCGGGGTTCTTGTCGGAATGGTATCCGTGGATCAAGACGGGCCATGTGGTCAGTGTGATCGCGTGGATGGCGGGCTTGTTCTACTTGCCGCGGCTTTACGTGTACCATGTCGAGCAGGTCGCGAAGGGCTCGACCACCGATGCCATGTTCCAGACGATGGAACGGCGGCTGCTGAAGGGAATCATCGGGCCGGCCTCGGTCGCGGTGTGGGTTTTTGGCCTGTGCCTGGTGTTCACGCCGGGGATTGTGGATTGGGGCATGGTCTGGCCCTGGACCAAGGCTGTCTCGGTTCTGGTGATGACCTGGTTTCAGCATTGGCTGGGGACGAAGCGGAAGCATTTCGTAGCCGGCAGCAATACGGTGACCGGACGGCAGTACCGGATGATGAATGAGGTGCCGACGCTGTTGATGCTTTTGATTGTCGCCTCGGTGATCGTGAAGTTCTGAGGGGTGGTGCGTGCCAGCACGCACCCTACCGTTGACTTTATGGGCGGTTGGGCCTAATGGGCGGTTTGCGTGGCCGTCCGGCCGTATCCGCATTCCGTTGACATTGCTGCAGTGAGTCGGGGGTCCCCGGCCTATCCAAGGGTTTTCCATGACTGTTGAACATCTGAATCTTGCTGATCTGAAGGCCAAAACGCCGGCTGAATTGCTGACGATGGCCGAAGAATGGGAGATTGAGAACGCGCCTTCCATGCGCAAGGGCGAGATGATGTTCTCGATCCTGAAAGAGCATGCTGAGGAAGGCTGGGAAATCGGCGGCGATGGCGTGCTGGAAGTGGTGCAAGACGGATTCGGGTTCTTGCGCTCGACAGCGGCCAACTATCTGGCGGGTCCGGATGACATCTACGTGTCGCCCGAGATTCTGCGCCAGTTCTCGCTGCGCACCGGCGATACGATTGAAGGCCTGATGCAGGCGCCGAGGGATGGCGAGCGGTATTTCTCGATCACCAAAGTGACGAAGATCAACTTCGACGATCCGGAAAAGGCGCGGCACAAGGTGCTGTTTGACAACCTGACGCCGCTGTATCCGGATGAGCGGCTGAAGATGGAGGTCGAGGACCCGACCATCAAAGACAAGTCAGCGCGGATCATCGATCTGGTGTGTCCGATCGGCAAGGGCCAGCGCGCGCTGATCGTGGCACCGCCGCGGACCGGCAAAACGGTGCTGTTGCAGAACATCGCAAATTCCATCGCAACGAACCATCCGGAATGCTATCTGATCGTGCTGCTGATCGACGAGCGGCCCGAGGAGGTGACGGACATGCAGCGGTCGGTGAAGGGCGAGGTTGTGTCCTCAACCTTCGACGAGCCGGCTTCGCGGCACGTCGCGGTGGCGGAGATGGTGATCGAGAAGGCCAAGCGGCTGGTTGAGCATAAGCGAGATGTGGTGATCCTGCTCGATTCGATCACGCGTCTGGGGCGGGCGTTCAACACTGTTGTGCCATCGTCCGGCAAGGTTCTGACCGGTGGTGTGGATGCGAACGCTTTGCAGCGGCCGAAGCGGTTCTTTGGCGCGGCACGGAACATTGAAGAGGGCGGCAGCCTGACGATCATCGCAACGGCGCTGATCGATACCGGCAGCCGGATGGACGAAGTGATCTTCGAAGAATTCAAGGGCACCGGCAACAGCGAGATTGTGCTGGATCGCAAGGTGGCCGACAAACGGACCTTCCCGGCGATCGATATCCTCAAGTCCGGAACGCGCAAGGAAGAGCTGTTGGTGGAGAAGACAGATCTGCAGAAGACTTATGTGCTCCGCCGGATCCTCAACCCGATGGGGACGACCGATGCCATCGAGTTCTTGCTGTCGAAGTTGAAGCAAACCAAGACAAATGGCGAATTCTTCGAATCGATGAACACGTAAGAGGGCAACATGGGCGACACGATCTTTGCCCTGGCCTCGGCGCGGGGCAAGGCTGGTGTGGCGGTGTTCCGAATCTCGGGGCCCTTGGCGCATGAGGCGGTAGGCAGGCTGTGCAGTTTGCCAGCGCCACGGCGGGCAGGCTTGCGGCTGCTGGTCTGGCAGGGCGATGTGCTGGATGAGGCGCTGGTGCTGCGGTTTGACGCTGGGGCCAGCTTTACCGGCGAAGCCTCAGCCGAGTTGCAGGTGCATGGCAGCCTGGCGGTCGTGAAGGCCGTAGCCCGGGTGCTGGGAGAGATGCCGGGGCTTCGGATGGCGGAGGCAGGTGAGTTCACCCGGCGCGCGTTGGAGAATGGCCGGTTGGATTTGGCGCAGGTCGAGGGCCTTGCCGATTTGATCGACGCGGAGACCGAGGCCCAGCGTCGGCAGGCGATGCGGGTGCTGTCCGGGGCGATCGGACGGCGGGCCGAGGGTTGGCGAAAGGCCCTGATCCGGGCGGGTGCGCTGGTTGAGGCCACGATCGATTTCGCCGATGAGGATGTTCCTGTTGATGTAACGCCGGAAGTGTTGGGTCTGATTGACGTCCTGCGTGCCGAGTTGCAGCGTGAAATTGCCGGCACCGGGGCTGCAGAACGCGTGCGGGACGGTTTCGAAGTGGCGATCCTTGGCGCGCCGAATGTTGGAAAGTCTACACTTCTCAATGCTTTGGCGGGTCGTGAGGCGGCGATCACCTCTGAAATCGCTGGGACCACGCGGGATGTCATCGAGGTTCGGATGGATCTTGCCGGACTGGCGGTGACTGTTCTGGACACCGCGGGTCTGCGGGAAACCGAGGACCGGGTGGAGCAGATTGGCGTCGCGCGCGCGATGGAACGGGCGCAGGCGGCGGAGTTGCGGGTGTTTTTGTTGTCACACCCTGGGGAGGTTCTCATGCTGACGCCGCAGCCCGGGGACATCGTGGTCTTGGGCAAGGCGGATTTGCATCTTGATGAGCCGCATGCGATATCGGGCCTGACCGGTCGGGGCATCGATGCGCTGATTGCCCGAATTGCGGACCGGTTGAGTGAAATGGCAGCCTCAGCCGGTGCCATGACGCGGGAGCGGCACAGGGTTGCGATGTTGCGTGCCTTTGAGGCTTTGGAATCGGCGAGAAGTCAGCTAGAGAGGCCGGGCGGCGCGACTGAACTGGTTGCAGCGGATCTGAGGCAAGCGATGCTGGCTTTGGATTTGCTGGTGGGGCGGTTGGACGTGGAAAATCTGCTGGACGAAATTTTCGCCAGTTTCTGTATAGGCAAGTGAGGATGTTTCACGTGAAACATTTCGATGTGGTTGTGATAGGAGGCGGGCATGCCGGCGCGGAAGCGGCGGCGGCTTCGGCACGGATGGGCGCGCGGACGGCGCTGGTGTCGATGCAGAAGGATCGCATCGGGGTGATGTCCTGCAATCCGGCGATCGGAGGTCTGGGCAAGGGTCATCTGGTGCGGGAAGTCGATGCATTGGACGGGCTTATGGGATTGGCGGCAGATGCCGCGGGGATTCAGTTCCGGCTGTTGAACCGTCGCAAGGGACCGGCCGTGCAAGGCCCGCGCACACAAGCGGATCGCAAGCTGTACAGGTTGGCCATCCAGGCGCTTTTGTCCCAGCAGGTCGGATTAGAGATTGTCGAAGGCGAAGTGGTTGATTTAATTGAGGGACCGGGTGGGAAAGTGACTGGCGTCCAACTGCTGGATGGAACGGCGCTGACTGCGGCGTCAGTTGTACTGACAGCCGGAACCTTTCTGAACGGGATCATCCACATTGGCGACCAGCGCAAATCGGGGGGGCGAGAGGGGGATGTCGCCTCGATCCGGCTTGGGCAACGGTTGGGCAGTCTTGGGCTGCCGCGCGGGCGATTGAAGACAGGGACGCCGCCAAGGCTGGATGGCAGGACCATCGCGTGGGAAGGTCTTGAAGAACAACCCGCAGACGATGATCCGGTGATGTTGTCGTTTCGAAACAGCCGGCCTGCGGTCCGGCAAGTGGCCTGCGGGATCACCCACACGAACGAACGGACGCACGACATCGTCCGCGCCAATCTTGGGCGTTCGGCGATGTACGGCGGCCATATCGAAGGCGTCGGCCCGCGCTACTGCCCTTCGATCGAGGACAAGGTCGTGCGGTTTGCCGACAAGACCGGCCATCAGATATTTCTGGAGCCGGAAGGTCTGGATGATCACACCGTCTATCCGAACGGCATTTCGACCTCGCTTCCGGCAGAGGTTCAGTTCGACTATGTCCGTAGCATCAAAGGGCTGGAGCGGGTGAACATCCTGCAGCCCGGTTACGCGATCGAATACGACTTCTTTGATCCGTCTGCGTTGCGCCCAACCTTGGAAAGCGTTCTGTCGGGTCTGTACTTTGCCGGTCAGATCAACGGCACGACAGGCTACGAAGAGGCCGCCGCGCAAGGTCTGGTCGCTGGCGCGAATGCGGCGGCTGCGGCTTTGGGGCTTGACCCGATTCTGTTTTCCCGCAGCGAGAGCTACATCGGCGTGATGCTGGACGACCTGATCTCACGCGGGGTGACCGAACCGTACCGGATGTTCACATCCCGCGCCGAGTTTCGGCTGCATTTGCGGGCTGACAATGCGGATCAACGCCTGACGGCCAAAGGTATTGCGACGGGTCTGGTCGGCGCAGACCGGGTGCAGTTCTTTGCCGGCAAGATGGAGCGGCTCTCTGCCGCAAACGCGCTTCTGGCCGAACGCAGCTGCACGCCGCCGGAATTGTTGGCCGCAGGGCTTTCGGTCAGTCGCGACGGCGCGCGTAGAAACCTGTTGCAGGTGCTGGCGGGCGCTGATGTGACATGGGATCATATCCTGCTTCTTGAACCGCGCAGTGCTGAGGTCGACCCCGAGACGAGGCTGCAAGTCTGGCGTGATGCGCTTTACGCGCAGTATCTGCACCGGCAAGACGCCGAAGCCAACACGCTGCAGCGCAACGAAGCGATAACGATTCCGGCCGATCTGCAGTTTTCGGGCCTGCCCGGCCTGTCAAACGAGCTTTCGGCCAAGCTGCAGCGTCGTCGCCCGTCGAACCTTGCTGAGGCCGAGCGGATCGAAGGCATGACTCCCGCGGCACTTCTGCTGATTCTGGCGCATTGCCGGAAATCGGCTCAGGCGCGGACGGCCGTGCGATGAACTGGTCGCGCGGAGAGGCTCCGCCTTGGCTTGATGTTTCACGTGAAACATTGGCACGGATGGACGCATTTCTGGACTTGGTCGAAAAGTGGCAACCTGCGATCAATCTGGTCGCCAAAAGCTCCTTGCCCGTGGCTTGGGAGCGGCATGTTCTGGACTCTGCCCAGCTTTTCGCCGCCTGCCCGGAAAGCGCAATTCAATGGGTTGACCTTGGCAGCGGGGCTGGCTTTCCGGGCCTGATCATCGCCCTTATGGCGGCAGAAAGAAGACCGCAGCTTCGCATGACTCTGGTAGAATCGGATAAACGCAAGGCAACCTTCCTGATGCAAGCCGCCCGTCATTTGGGTCTGGAGATCAATCTATTGTCCGATCGCGCCGAAGCTCTGGCTCCGTTGGGGGCCGACGTCATATCCGCCCGTGCCTTGGCTTCCCTAAGCGACCTCTGCCCGCTGGTGGCGCGTCATACGAAAAGTTCTGGCCTTGCCATATTCCCGAAAGGCGCGCAAACCGAGGCGGAAGTGGCGGAGGCCCGCAAAAGCTGGCAGTTCGACGCGACCCTGCTGCCCAGCCAAACCGATCCCGCAGGACGCATCGTGATCATGAAGAACCTCCGACATGCCTGATTTCATCCGCGGCGATAGCCCCTGCATCATGGCCATCACCAACCAGAAAGGCGGGGT
>CANBRQ010000249.1 GCA_947371955.1 Paracoccaceae bacterium
CGCATCCGTTCAACGGCATGACGGTGTTCGAGAATATCCTTGTGGGGGCAACCTTTGGTAGGCCCTCGCCGCAGGGCGCTGCCGAACGCGCTGCCGAGGTCTTGCGCCTGACGGGCCTTGCGCGCCGTGCCAACGACCGCGCTGGCGCACTGACCCTTCTGGAGCGGAAACGGCTGGAGATGGCCCGCGCCCTGGCCACCGACCCCTCGCTGCTGCTGCTTGACGAAATCGCGGGCGGCCTGACCGAGCGGGAGTGTCTGGCCCTGCTGGACGCCATCCGCGAGGTGCATTCGACCGGCGTCACCATCGTCTGGATCGAGCATGTCGTTCATGCCCTCTTGTCCGTGGCGCAGCGGCTGGTCGTCGTCGACTTCGGCCGCAAGATTGCGGATGGGCTGCCGGCCGAGGTTCTGGCCTCCAAGGATGTGCAATCGGTCTACATGGGGGCGGAAGAGCATGTCTGAGGGGCTGCACGTTCAGGACATTGAAAGCTTCTACGGCGATTTCAAGGCGTTGCATGGCGTGTCGCTGTCGCTGGAGCCGGGCCGTGTGCTGGCCTTGATTGGAGCAAACGGGGCCGGAAAATCGACCTTGCTCAAATCCATCTGCGGCCTTGTCTCGCCCAAAGCGGGCCGGGTGACGTGGAAAGGCCGCGATATCACCGGCTTGCCGGGCAGCCAGACTGTCGCCTTGGGGATCGCTCTGGTGCCCGAAGGCCGCCGTTTGTTCAAATCGTTGTCGGTTGAGGAGAACCTGATCCTGGGCGGTCAGGTTGGCCGCAAAGGGCCGTGGAGCCTCAAGACGCTTTACGATCTATTCCCGATCCTGAACGAAAAGCGCAGCCAGCCAGCCACCAGCCTTTCGGGCGGCCAGCAGCAGATGGTTGCCATTGGCCGCGCGCTGATGTCGAACCCCGATCTGGTGCTGTTTGATGAACTCTCGTTGGGCCTTGCCCCCATCGTCATCAAAGACATCTACGCCCAACTGCCGAAAATCACCGGGCAGGGGATGAGCGCCATTCTGGTGGAGCAGGATGTCACCCGCGCGCTTGGGTCGGCCAGCCAGTTCCTGTGTCTGGCCGAGGGGCGGGTGTCCTTGGCCGGCCGTCCGGGGGATCACTCTCGCGATGCCATTTCCGCCGCCTATTTCGGGACGTAAGATGGATATTCTGAACACAATCCTGCAAGGCGTCCTTGTCGGTGGCCTTTACGCACTGTTCGCGGCGGGTCTTTCCCTGATTTTCGGCGTCATGCGGCTGGTCAACATCGCGCATGGCGACCTGATCGTGCTGGCCGCCTATATCGCGATGGAGGTCATCAAGCTGACCGGCCTGCCGCCCTTGGCCGCGCTGGTCTTCGTGGTGCCGGTGATGGCGGCCTTCGGCTATGCCCTGCAACGCGGCATCCTGAACCGCACCCTAGGCGGCGATCTGCTGCCACCCTTGCTGGTCAGCTTCGGCCTGTCGGTCATCCTGCAAAACGGGTTGCTGGCCGTCTTCACCGCTGACAGCCGCAAGCTGGACGCGGGTGCGCTGGAGACCGCTTCGGCCACCATCGGCGGCATTTCCATCGGCCTGCTGCCTGCGCTGATGTTCGCCACTGCGGTGGCGGTGATCGCCGGCCTTCAGTACCTGTTTTACAACACCGCCCTTGGTCGCGCCTTCCGCGCCACCTCGGACGATGCCGAGATTGCCGAGTTGATGGGGCTCGACCGCCGCAAGGTCTACGCTTGGGCGATGGCTTTGTGCCTTGGCGTTGTGGCGATTGCGGGCGTGTTCCTCGCGATCCGCTCCAACTTCGACCCCTTCATGGGGCCCGGCCGCCTGATCTTCGGCTTTGAGGCGGTGATCATCGGTGGCCTCGGCAACCTGTGGGGCACCTTGGCGGGCGGGGTCATCCTTGGTGTCGCCCAAGGCATCGGCGCTTCCATTGACCCCGGCTGGCAGATCCTCGCAGGCCATGTCGCCTTCCTGCTGATCCTTGCCCTGAAACCCCGCGGCCTGTTCCCGAGGATGGACGGATGACCCAATTCACCCTCTCGTCGTTTTCAATAAGCCGCTCCACCACCGCGTCCCGGATTGCCGGCGCCATCGCCCTTATCCTGCTGGCCATCCTCGCCGCAGCGCCGTGGTGGGCGTCATCCGCCTTCCTGCACTTGGCCGGAGAATTCGCGGTCTATCTGGCGCTGGCGACCTTGTGGAACCTGCTGGCGGGCTACACCGGACTCGTGTCCGTCGGCCAGCAGGCCTATGTCGGTCTGGGCGGCTATCTGACCTTCAGCCTTGCGTTGTTTCTTGGCGTCAATCCCCTGCTTGCCATCCCGTTGGCCGGGCTTGCGGCAGCGCTGATCGCGATCCCCGTCGCCTCCCTCGTATTCCGTCTGCAAGGCGCTTACTTCGCCATCGGGTCTTGGGTGATCGCCGAGGTCTTCCGCCTGATCGCCGCGCAAGCCACGGCCTTGGGAGGCGGGTCGGGGATCTCGCTGCCCGCCGCCGTCACCAAACAACTTGGCGCCAAGTGGCTGCGCGAGGCGTCGATCTTCTGGCTGGCGCTGGCCTTGGGCGCGGGCTGTCTGGCCTTCGTATATCTGCTCTTACGCTCCCGCATCGGGCTGGCGCTGACGGCGATCCGCGATTCCGAAGTGGCCTCGACCTCGCTTGGCATCCGGATCGGATCGGTCAAGCACGTGCTTTACATCCTCGTCGCGGGACTGACGGCGATGATTGGGGCGTTGATTTCCTTGCAGAAACTCCGCGTCTCGCCCGATGCCGCCTTCAGCGTCAACGACTGGACGGCTTTCGTGATCTTCATCGTCGTCATCGGCGGTATCGGCACCATCGAGGGGCCAATCATCGGCACTGTCGTCTACTTCCTGCTGCGCGAGTTCCTGGCCGACTATGGCACAATCTATCTGCTGCTTCTGGGCACGCTGGCCATCGTGATCATGTTGGCCGCGCCCAAGGGCCTTTGGGGCTATGCCGCCGAGCGGTTCGGCTGGTCGCTCTTCCCGGTTGGCTACCGCATCACATTCCCAGATTCTGGCAAGGACTGAGCCATGGCCAAGCGCCCCAAGACGATCATCACCTGCGCCATCACCGGGGCGATCCACACGCCCACCATGTCAGATGCGCTGCCCTACACGCCTGACGACATAGCATCCCAAGCCATCGCGGCAGCCGAGGCCGGGGCAGCGATCCTGCACCTGCACGCCCGCAGGCCAACCGATGGCGGCGTCTCGATCAATCCGGACGATTTCGCGGCCTTCCTGCCTCGGGTGAAGCAAGCAACCGGAGCGGTGGTGAATATCTCCACCGGCGGCAGCCTGAAGAACACCATCGAAGAGCGCATCGCCCCGGCCTTGCGGTTTTCGCCCGAGATGTGCAGCCTCAACATGGGCTCGATGAACTTCTCGTTCCACCCGCTGGCCAAACGCTACGACACGTGGATGTTCGACTGGGAGAAGGACTATGTCGAGAACTCCGACACCTACATCTTCCGCAACACCTTCCGCGATATTGCCAATGTGGCGAATACCCTCGCCCCCCATGACATCAAGTTCGAGCATGAATGCTACGACGTCGGCCACCTCTACAACCTGCGCTTCTGCATGGACATCGGGCTCTTTAAAGCCCCCATCTTCATCCAGTTCATCTTCGGCATCCTCGGCGGCATCGGGCCCGAGGTCGACAACCTGATATTCATGAAACGCACCGCAGACCGGCTGTTCGGGGACGACTACCGCTGGTCCGTCCTCGGTGCAGGCGGCGCGCAGATGTCCTTGGCCACCACTGCCAGCCAGATGGGCGGCAATGTCCGCGTTGGCCTTGAGGATTCGCTCCAGATCGCGCGCGGCAAGCTTGCGACCTCCAACGCCGAACAGGTCGCCAAGATCCGCCGCATCGTCGAGGATCTGGGCTGCGAGGTGGCCACCCCCGACGAGGCGCGCGAGATCCTTGGGCTGAAGGGCGGCGACAAAACCGCCTTCTGACCCTTTCATACTGGCCCAAATATCCATTCGGCGGCGGCCCCCTACGGCACGGTGGGCATTGCGCGGGGCAGTCTTCCTATGTCATTCACGTGACAGTGAAGCCTCGCAGCCGGAAAGCCCCATGGTCACCCTGAAACAGATAGCCAGTGCCGTCGGCGTCTCTCAGGCCACCGTGTCGCGGGTGCTGAATTTCGACTCGACGCTGTCCGTCTCGCCGCAAACCCGCCAGTCGATCATCGAGACGGCGGAGGCCATGTCCTATGCCACCCCCCGCGCGCGGCAAAAGGCTAAGGCCGACCGCGAGGAAAGCCCGACCAAGATCGTGCTCGTGCACTTCCTGCGCCCCGATCAGGAATTCGCCGACCCCTATTACGTCGCCATGCGGCTTGGCATCGAAAGCCGCTGTTCGGCGTTGAGGGTTGAAACGGTCAAGGTCTATCACTCCGAATCGCTGCCCGACCCCGAGATCATCGCGGCAGCCTCGGGCGTCATCGCCATCGGCATGCTGGAAGAAGACCACATCGCCTTCCTCAAGACCCATGCCAAGCATCTGGTTTTCGCCGACTATGCCCCACCGGATGACGAGATTGACGCGGTGCAAAGTGACTTCGTCACGGCGACGCGCAAGCTTCTCTCGGCCCTCCATGCCTCTGGCTATAGGCGGATCGGCTTTGTTGGCTGGCAGATCCGGAACGACAAGGGCATTTTCCGGGCCCGCGAAAAGCGCCACATGGCTTATGTGGACTGGATGACGGCGGCGGGCATCTATGACCCTGACATCTGTCAGATCGACTGGAACACCGAGGAATCCGGCTACCGCTTGACCCAATCGGTCCTGTCGCGCCCCAACCGGCCCGAGGCGCTGATTTGCTGCAATGACAACATGGCCGTGGGTGCTTACCGCGCCATCCATGAACTGGGCCTGAAGATTCCCGGTGACATCGCGGTGGCCTCGTTCAACGACATCTCGGTCGCACAATTCCTGAACCCGCCCTTGTCCACCGTCCACCTGCCCGCCGCCGAGATTGGCGAGACGGCAGTTGATATGCTGATGGAACGCATCGCCGGTCGTCAGATCGCCAAACACACCATTCTGGCGGCACGTATGATCTGGCGGGGCAGTGCCAAGGGTCAGAGCTGACAGCGTTTGCAGGCCGAATTGCTGCCGCCGCTTTGCCGCAGTGCAGCGGATAAATTTTTACTAAAAAATTTGACAGAGTTTTTTCCCTCGGCTAGCCTTTCCGGGACGGGGAAAATAGGCCCCGCATTTTGGGAGGAATGACATGAAGCCTTTCGGTTTTAGCCTGCGCACGAGCGTTCTCGCCGCTGCCGGCCTGCAACTCTTGACCGCGACCATGGCGCTGGCCACCGATGTGACCGTTTGGTGCTGGGCCCCGGAATTCAACGGCGCCGCGATGAACGAAGCCATCTCGCGCTATACGGCTGGCCACCCGGACGTGAACATCAAGGTCGTCGATTTCGCCAAAGCCGACCTTGAGCAGAAGCTGCAGACCCAGTTGGCATCTGGCCAGACCGATGGCCTGCCGGACATCGTGCTGATCGAAGACTATGGTGCAAAGAAGTACCTGCTCTCGTTCCCGGGCGCTTTCGAGCCGCTGACCGACAAGATCGATTATACCAAATTCGCCCCCTACAAGGTGGAACTCGCCACCGTCGAGGGCAAGACCTACTCGCTGCCCTTCGACTCGGGCGCGTCGGGCCTCTTCTAT
>CANBRQ010000250.1 GCA_947371955.1 Paracoccaceae bacterium
CCCAGGCTTGGCTGGCAGATGTGCTGGCAAGAATGCCAAGTCTCGTCGTCTCTCGCCTCCCGGAACTCCTGCCCTGGAACTGGAAAGCTGCCCAAACGGCCAAAGTCACCTGACAGCGGCCCAGCCCGGATGCTTACCCGCCGGAGGCCTGCCTATCGCCTATTCCCTGCCGTCCGCAGAAACCAAAAGGCCCGCCACAAGGGGCGGGCCTTTGACCGGCGACTAAACGACGATCAGGACTCGTAATTGTCTTCCGCTGCAACGCGGGCCTTGTCGGCTGCACCCTTGGCGGAGGGGTCGCGGTCAACAAACTCGATGATCGCCATCGGAGCCATGTCGCCATAGCGGAAGCCGGCCTTCAGAACCCGGACGTAGCCGCCCTGACGTTCCTTGTAACGCGGTCCGAGGATGGCGAACAGGCGCTCGACATACTGATCCTGCTTCAGTTGTGCGGCAGCTTGACGACGGGCGTGCAGATCGCCGCGCTTGGCCAGCGTGATCAGCTTTTCGATGATCGGACGCAGTTCCTTAGCCTTCGGCAACGTAGTCTTGATCTGCTCATGCTCGATGAGCGAGCCGCACATGTTGGCGAACATCGCTTTGCGGTGTTCGTGGGTGCGGTTTAGGCGGCGGTAGCCGGAACCATGGTTCATGATGATCTCCTAGATCTTGTTTTGCTTTGTCTGGCGGAGCCTACGTGCGGCCCCGCTCTCCTTGGGTCTTGCGACCAGATGTTCCCCGCATGAGACGGGCATTTTGGCGGCGTGTCGGGGCAAGCCCCGACCTACATTAGAATTGGTCTTCGAAGCGCTTGGCCAGGTCTTCGATGTTTTCCGGCGGCCAGTCTTCAACTTCCATGCCCAGATGCAGACCCATCCCCGACAGCACTTCCTTGATTTCGTTCAAGGATTTGCGGCCGAAGTTCGGGGTACGCAGCATCTCGGCTTCGGTCTTCTGGATCAGATCCCCGATATAGACGATATTGTCGTTCTTCAGGCAGTTGGCCGAACGGACCGACAGTTCCAGCTCGTCGACCTTCTTCAGCAGCAGCGGGTTGAATTCCAGACCCGCATCCTCGACGCCCTTGCCAGCCGACTCCGGCTCTTCGAAGTTCACGAAGACTGCAAGTTGGTCTTGCAGAATGCGTGCGGCGTAAGCCACGGCATCATCGGGGGTCAGCGAGCCGTCGGTTTCGACCTTCAGAGTCAGCTTGTCATAGTCCAGCACCTGGCCCTCACGGGTCGGCTGCACTTCGTAGCTGACTTTCTTGACCGGCGAGAAGATCGCGTCGATCGGGATCAGGCCGATCGGCGCATCTTCCGGACGGTTCTTGTCGGCAGCGACATAGCCTTTGCCGGTATTGACGGTCAGTTCCATGAAGACGTCGGCGCCATCGTCAAGGTGGCAAATCACGTGGTCACGGTTCAGAATCTCGATGCCCGAGGACTCGGAAATGTCACCAGCGGTCACGACGCCCGGACCCTTTGCGGAGATCGACAGGCGCTTCGGGCCTTCGACGTCCATCTTCAGGCGCACGCCCTTCAGGTTCAGAACGATGTCGGTCACGTCTTCCCGCACGCCAGCGACGCTGGAAAATTCATGCAGTACGTTGTCGATTTGCACTGAGGTGATCGCAGCGCCCTGCAGCGAGCCCAACAGCACACGGCGCAGCGCGTTGCCCAGGGTCAGGCCGAAGCCACGTTCCAGCGGTTCGGCGACCAAGGTCGCATAGCGCTGCGCATCATTCCCGGCTTTGACAGCCAGTTGTTGCGGTTTAATCAGTTCCAGCCAGTTCTTGTGGATCATGCTTTCGCCTCCATACTTGCCCGCTGCCTATGGTCCGAATGACAGCAGACGCCCGAGGATCTTCGTTTCTGCGCAAATCGGCCGGGAAAACCGCTTCACACTTTTCCCTGATTTGCTCTAGTCAAGTTCAAACGACGAAATCGGGCCGCGCGCAAACGCACGGCCCGACCATATAAAGATTAGATTATACGCGACGGCGCTTCGGCGGACGGCAGCCGTTGTGCGCCAACGGGGTCACGTCACGGATCGAGGTGATGTTGAAACCAACAGCGGCCAGAGCGCGCAAGGCGGATTCACGACCCGAACCCGGGCCTTGAACTTCAACTTCCAGCGTTTTCACGCCGTGTTCCTGAGCCTTCTTGCCAGCGTCTTCGGCGGCCATCTGGGCGGCGTAGGGAGTCGATTTGCGCGACCCTTTGAAGCCCATCGTGCCAGCCGACGACCAAGCAATCGCATTGCCCTGCACGTCAGAAATCAGGATCTTGGTGTTGTTGAAAGACGAGTTGACGTGAGCAACGCCAGCGGCGATGTTCTTGCGCTCTTTCTTCTTGGTGCGGGCTGCAGTCTTGGTTGTTTCGCGTGCCATATCTGCGTTCCCTTATTTCTTCTTGCCGGCGATCGGCTTGGCCGGGCCCTTGCGGGTGCGCGCATTGGTGTGCGTGCGTTGGCCACGAACCGGCAGACCTTTGCGGTGACGCAGGCCGCGATAGCAGCCGAGGTCCATCAGGCGCTTGATGTTCATCGAGACTTCACGACGCAGATCGCCTTCAACCGTGAAGTTGGCGTCGATATATTCGCGGATCGCGAGCACTTCGGCGTCGGTCAGTTGGTTGACGCGGCGAGCGCGGTCAATCTTCAGAGCGTCGCAGATCAGCTCGGCGTTATGGGCGCCAATGCCTGCGATGTATTGAAGCGAGATCGGGACGCGCTTCGCGGTGGGGATGTTAACGCCAGCAATACGTGCCAAACGTGTTTTCCTTCATGTTGCGGTTCCGTGTTGCCAGAACCTTTTTTCACAACCCGGAAGGTTAACCCTTCCGAAACGATTACCCGCCGCGAACTGATTCCGCAGCGGGACGCCGTGCAATATGGGCTTTTCCGACAGGCGTCAAGGGCCGCCAAGGCCTTTTCAATGCTTGTCAAGAACTTTCGCGACGGAGGCCGCAACAGCGTCCATCTCGGCCAGACCGTCCACCGTCGAAAGCTGTTCCTTGGCGTAGTAATAGCCGATTAGCGGCGAGGTATCGCGGTAATAGGCCAGCATACGCGTCCGCAGAGCCTCTTCCGTGTCGTCAGCGCGGCGCTTCATGGTGGTTGCACCACAGTTGTCACAGACGCCCGCCACCTTGGTCGGGTGGTTGGTGTCATGATAGACAGCACCGCAGTTGCCGCAGGTGTAGCGTCCGACGATGCGCTGCTTCAGAACTTCGTCGTCGACGCGTATTTCAATCACCGCATCCAGCGTCTGGCCAACATGGGCCATGACAACCCCCAAGGCATCAGCCTGCTTCAGCGTGCGGGGAAAGCCGTCAAAGATAAAACCGCCAGCGGGATGTTCCGTCAGCAGCTTTTCCTCGATCAAACCCACCACGATGTCATCCGTAACCAGATGACCCGCATCCATGACCGCCGCCACCTTCTTGCCCATCTCGGTGCCCGAGGTACGCGCCTCGCGGAGCATATCACCGGTGGACAGCTGCACCATCTGCCGCTCGTCCACCAGCCGCTTCGCCTGCGTGCCCTTGCCTGCGCCGGGCGGGCCAAGAAGAATGATATTGGTCATCGGGTAGGCTCTCCTCGTATGTCGTGACGCGCCTGCTCAGCGACGAGCGGGAGCTTTGGGCGTGGTTGTCCGCTTGCGGCCGCGCAATTGTGACCGTTCGATCAGGCCTTCGTACTGGTGGGCCAGCATGTGAGACTGGATCTGGTTGATCGTATCCATGGTCACGGAAACGACAATCAGCACCGAAGTCCCGCCAAAATAGAACGGAATGTTGAACTGGTCGCGCAAAATCTCTGGCAGGAAGCAAACGGCCGCCAGATATGCGGACCCTACCACGAGGACACGGTTCACGACATAGTCAAGATAGTCCTGCGTCTTTTTGCCCGGGCGGATGCCGGGGATGAAGCCGTTCTGGTTCTTCAGGTTCTCGGCCACGTCATCGGTCTTGAACGCGACGTTGGCGGTGTAGAAGTAGGCGAAGAACACGATCATCGCGCCCTGGAACAAAAGATAAAGCGGCTGACCCGGACCCATGAAGGCCAAGATCGTTGCCATGATCGGGCTGGTCTGCGCGCCCGAGAACGTTGCCAAGGTGGAGGGCAGCAGCAGCAGCGAAGAGGCGAAGATCGCCGGGATAACGCCAGCCGGGTTTACCTTGATCGGCAGGTGGCTGGAGCCGCCGTCATAGATCTTCATGCCAACCTGACGGCGGGGATACTGGATGTGGATCTTGCGCAGCGCCCGCTCCATGAAGACCACAAAGCCGATCACCGCGACCACCAGAATGATCGCACCAAAGATCACCCAGACCGGGATGACGCCCGAACGGCCTTGGCTCAGGAACTGCGCCAAGGCACCGGGGATTTCGGCCACGATGCCCGTGAAGATGATGAGTGATACGCCGTTGCCGATGCCGCGCGCGGTGATCTGCTCACCCAGCCACATCAGGAACATGGTGCCGCCAACGAGCGTGATCACGCACGAGACTTTGAAGAACAGGTCCGGCGTATGGGCCAGTCCACCCGCCGCGATCGAGGCTGCAATCGCCCAGCCCTGGAACGCCGCAAGGCCAACGGTGGCATAGCGGGTATACTGGTTGATCTTCTTGCGGCCCTGATCGCCCTCCTTCTTGAGCTGCTCCAGCGCCGGGATCATCGACGCGAGCAGTTGGATGATGATGGACGACGAGATATAGGGCATGACGCCCAAGGCAAAAATGCCCATGCGCTTCAGGGCACCGCCGGTGAACAGGGAAAGCATGCCACCAAGGCCTTGCCCCTGCCCGTCCATGAAGTTCTTGAGCGCCGTTCCGTCAATTCCGGGCACCGGGATGAAGGTGCCAAGTCGGTAGACGATCAGCACGAGGATCGTAAACAGGATGCGCTGGCGCAGGTCAGTTGCCTTGCCCAAAGCGCCCCAGCTTAGGTTCGCCGCCATTTGCTCTGCTGCGGATGCCATGGTCGGACCTTCTCCGTTGGTGATTTGAAGTGCGCCGCCGAACCGGTGTTTCCGGACGGCGGCGCGGGAAAACAAGGCAGATGTAAGCGGTCTTGATGCCGCTCACAAGACGTTATGCAAGCGGGACTTTGCGAACCGACTTGCCATGCGGCGGCAGCGGCGTTGCAACGGTCAGGGTACCACCGGCAGCGGCCACAGCTTCCACAGCCGAGGCCGAGGCGCCGGTAACTTCCAGCATTACCTTGGTGGTGATGACGCCCTTTGCCAGGATACGGATGCCGTCATGCTTGGCCTTGGTCAGGCCAGCGGCCACCAGAACGTCTTCGGTGATGACAGCCGAGGCGTCCAGCTTGCCCAGACCGATGAACTTCTCGATCAGGCCCAAGTTGACGACCGCGAATTCCTTCTGGTTCGGCTTGGAGAAGCCACGCTTCGGCAAACGCCGATAAAGCGGCATCTGGCCGCCTTCGTAACCGCCCAAGGCCACGCCCGAACGGGATTTCTGACCCTTGATACCACGGCCAGCCGTCTTGCCCTTGCCCGAACCCGGGCCACGCGCGACGCGCTTTTTCGTTTTGGCAGCGCCGGGATTGTCGTGCAGTTCATTCAGTTTCATGTCGCAAACTCCTATGCCGGAGGTACCCAAGCTGCGACGGCGAGGGTAAACGCGGCGTGTTGGTGATTCTATGGCCATAGGG
>CANBRQ010000251.1 GCA_947371955.1 Paracoccaceae bacterium
GGCGGATCGTGGAGTTCCATCTGGATGCCAATGCGGCCCAGAAGGACAATGCCGAAATGCTGCATTACCTGGAACTGGCCGTAAAACGCGGCATCACGGTCGATGCCAATCAGGCAAACCGCATCAAGATTGCCGGCAAGGTCGATGAAACGGTCCTGCGCCAAATCCTTGGCTTCAACTTCAGCGCCGACACCGGGCGCAGCCGCCCTTCCCTGTCGCCCTACTTCCGGCTGGCCGTGAAGCTGGACGCGCAAGAGGTGTCAACCGACAGCCCCTATCTGCAATACCTGCGCGAGGTCATCAAGTTCGACACCGCCCCCGGTTTCGTCTTCACCGAGCTTGCCAAGGAAGTCCTTGGCCGCAAGGGCGAATGGGCGGGCGAGGAAGAGGCGATGGGCTTTCTGGAAGAGGCCGCCAAGCGGCACGACTCTGAAGGCATGCAGCTTCTGGCCCGCAAGCTGGTGCGCTACCGCGACGAGCCGCTGAAGCTGAACCGCGCTGTCAACCTGCTGCTGGATGTCGTGACCCGCTATGGTGATGCGACGGCGATGACCGAATTGAACACGCTTTTCCGCTGCCAGGCTCCCGATGCGCCCCTGCTGGCGGATGCCAACCTTTGGGAAGCCAACTACAAGGCAACCGAAGAGGCGACGGCAGACCTGAGCCCGACCGACCTTATCTCACTCGATCCCTTCAAGCAGCCCGAGAAGCTGGCGCAGGTGCAAACCCAGGCGCTTGCCGGGCACCCTGAATCGCTGTCGAACTATCTGGAGCGCGTGCAGCTTGACCCGATGGCCAGCGAAGATGCCCACCGTCTTTGGGCGAATCGCGCCGATGGGTCCGACAAGGCGCTGGAAGACTTTGCCAAGCTGGAATTCGCCCTGACCACCAACCCGGCAGAACGGGATCTGGCCATCGAGCTGATGCGGCGGATCTACCTCAACAACGGGGTCACCAGCGCGCTTGATCTTGCGGTGATCCTGACGGACGACCTGTCCCGCAGCCCGGAACTGGCGGACGAAATCATTGGTCTGCTGACCAAGGCCGGCAACCGGGGCGAAGGCGCCTCGATCCGGCTGAAAGCGCAGTTGCTGGCGGGTAGCACCCCGCCGGAAGAGATTTACAAGGAATTCGCCCAGACGATCGAGGACCGCGGCGACTTTCTGGCCATGATGTTCGCCATCCCCTTCGTGGACGAGGACAAGGCGAAAGACTACATTGACCGCGCCGTGTCCTTGATGAACTGCACCACCAAGGACACCGACGAACTGGGCGAGGCTTACGGCACGCTGCAAAAGGCTGACCTGACCCTGCACTGGCGCCAGATCGGCCAGACCTTCGAGAATGGCAACGTTCTGGGCAAGCTTGGCCTGACCGATTGGCAGATTGAGGCCTTCAAGAAGGGCAATCCGCCGACCGAAGTGGAGGTCTACCAGCGCAACCTGTCCGAAGGCGATGCCTCGGCCGAACGCAACCTGTTTGCGCTGACATCTGACCCGGATCTGAAGACATACGACGCCAAGGCCGCTGCCGACCATCTGGCGGCCCTGCTGCGCCAAGGCGGCTCGGCCGACGAGGACTGGGTGTTGAGCGTCTATCGCAAGACCGATCCTGCCGTGCGTGACATTCTGGAACAAAAGATCGACATGCGCGATCTGTTCCAGAAGGCGGCACAGCGCGGCGACATCAATGCCAAGCTGGAATATGCCCTGCTGCTGCGCGACAACGCCAAGACTGCTGCCAACCTTGAAACCTCGGCCCGCTGGCTGAAAGAGGCGGCAGAGGGCGGCAATGTGCAGGCGATGGCGGAATATGGCTATGACCTCGCCTATGGCATTGGCGTGCCGCAAGATCAGGTCACAGCTTTGACGTGGCTTGATCAGGCGGATCAGGCCGGAAACCTGCAAGCGCGCAACATGGCGCGACTCTTGAGGATTGGTAAAACCAAATGAAGCATCTGGACCTGCTGCCCTTCGCGCTGATCGGCGCCCTGTCGACCCTTGGTCCGGCCACGGCTTTCGCCGCCACCTGCAAAGAGGCGCCGGACCCGGTGGTGAACCTTGACTACGGCAGCCGTTATCAGGCGGACAGCGTGACGCGGTCAGAAATTGACCCCAAGGCCGATGCCGAGGCGGACAAGGCGCTGAAGCCGGTCGACGACTTTCTGCGCGACCTGACGACAACAGCCAACGGCGTATTCAAGGATGGCGCCGATCAGCAGGCTATTTCCGACTGTGTAATTGGCCAGATTGCTGTCTGGGCCGACGCCGGTGCCCTGACCGACCTGCAATCGCCGACGGCCAACCTAACCATCGGCTCCCGCCTCGCCGGATTCGGTCTGGTGCTGTTGCAGGTGCTGCCGCACACCACCCGCACCGATGACGTTGATGTGATCAAGCCCTGGCTCAAAACACTGATGGACAGCCAGACCTCCTATTGGGAAACCGACGCGCCCGACAAGGCCCGCAAGGGCAACCTGCGCGCTTGGGCAGCACTGGGTGCGGCGACGGCGGCTGACATCCTTGATGACCCGACGCTTCGGGCCTGGACGGAATGGTCGGAAGGCTATGTCCTGTGCAGCGCCGCAGAGGACGGCAGCCTGCCGCAGGAAATGAGCCGTGGCAAATACGCGCTAAAATACCAGTTGCACGCCATAGCGCCCTTGGTCGTGACCGCCCTGCTGCTGGAAAAGCACGGCGTCGACGTGCAAGGCAACTGCAACAACGCCCTGTCCCGCGTGATCGGCTTTGCCGCAGCCGATCTGGATACCGGTGCCGCGACCGAGGCGATTACGGGCAAGACCCAAAGCTTCTTTGACGGATCCGACCAGATTGCCGGATTTCACGTCGCCTGGGCCGCGCCTTATCTGATGTTCGACAAATCCCCCGACCGCGACGTGATCGAGCAAATTGCCAAGAAATACGCGCCTTTGACCAGTTCAAAACTCGGCGGGGACCAGAGCTTGATCTGGAAGACATATCAATAGAAGCGAGGGGCACCTGAAGTCTGGTGCAACCTCATCGGGAAAGCCTGTCCGATTTGGAACCCCAGCGACGGACAGGCTATGGGTGCTAACAGACTTGGCGGCAGAGTGACTATTCTGAGGTTGTCAGTTTGCCGGCCAAGTTCAGAGCCGCCGGCGCATTCAGGGCATCTGCCAGTCACGCCTTGCATGCACCCGTCGTATTCCCAAGACCCGTTTTGATTTTCACGGATTTTCAATGGATGCAGCACGAGCCGAACTGTTCAGATCGATTACAAGGCCAGATGTCCCCTCTGATAGTGAAGCTAAAATCTCGAACCCTAAGAGGTTTTGGATTGCTGCCCAAGCCGCGCTGAAGGCAAAGGCAGCCACATGGTTGCTTTCAATCCTGAACGATCAGGCAACGATGCGAATTCCTGCTTCCGCAAGTTCATCGAACACCGCACGGACCAAAATGCGCTGGTC
This sequence comes from Paracoccaceae bacterium, assembly GCA_947371955.1. GTDB lineage: Bacteria > Pseudomonadota > Alphaproteobacteria > Rhodobacterales > Rhodobacteraceae > Stagnihabitans. The sequence continues at coordinate 3,449 of CANBRQ010000251.1, forward strand.
GGCAGCGGCATGCGTCCAGGCTTCAGCCTCAAGATATTCCGAAGCCGGAAAAATCTTGCGGCGGGCATTCATCCAGAACAACCAGGCCGCGCGCGCGGTCTTGGTTTTCCAGACTTCGGACTTAGGCTTGGCAGCTGCTTCAGGCCCGATGTTGCGCAGTTGGATGCCACCTTTTTCAAGCTCGCGCAGAACATACCGTACCAGCGCACGATATTCAGTAGACGCGATCTTCCAGGCTTCAGCATCAGCCTTCGGATCGGTGTTGCCACTTGCGCGCCGCTCGGCCTTCCACAGCGTGTAGGCGACCTGTGCCGACAGGACGCGCCATTCTTCAGTCCCAGTTTCTGGCGGGATACCCGTTGTCTGCTTTGCCATTTTAACTACTCTGATTGATGGTTGAAGTAACTAACTTGAGGACTCGTTACCTATTCAATGTGACGCCTCCGGTCCGCAGGAACCAAACGCTCAAATGGCCACGCGGCATGCCCGAGGCATTGCGGTCGCTTTTGAACTTTACCAATCGCTGGCGCAAGTCACGTTCCAGCAAGGTATCACTCGTCAAACTTTTCTGGCAAAAAACCACTCATGTTGGCCTTCCTACATTCGATCTGTCATATGCGAGCCCAGCTTTCAGCCAAGACGGACACGCCGTTAAATCGATACCGACCGAAGTTGAATTCCCAACTCCCTACTTTTCACCAAAGCGCTGCTGAACCCGAAGGAACTGCTGCTTGTGGGCGTCATCGTCCGGCAGCGTTTCGAGGGCTGCCTTGATGGCGTCGCGCAGCGTCGCGTCCTGTTCAATCCGACTGTTCGTCGCCGCCGATTTGATCAGCAGTGCCGAACCAAGCGACGTCAGGAACAGTCTTGCCGAGCTGGGACCAACGGCCGTCTTCAAGCGGTCAATCAGATCAGCCCCTTCCCCAAGCTGGACCGGTGCGGCCAATCCGCCGCCAAGCCGCGTGTCGAGGTGATTTGTGTAGCTGCTCAACGCCGCGAAGTTGCCGCGCAGTTGATTCAGTTCCAGCTGCACCGCACTGTCGGCGCGCGCCTCAACTTCGACGACCACAGGTCGGGCGGCCTGAACGAAGATGGCCCGCAATTGCTCCCGCAGGGTGTCGACGTTATGCTTCGTGATCGCAAGGTCATGCCCTGCGGCAGACAGCTTGGTGCGCAGATCGGCGTCCTTGTGCAGCAACCGAAGCGCACCTTCGACCGCGCTGTCCGAGTTCTTCTCGACCACCATCGCCGATTGGGTCCGTGCCAGATAGCCGATCGTTGCGATATCCAGCGGTCCAACGGCAAGCACCGCCGCCCCCGAGGCAAGACATTCCGGCGTCTTATTGGCCATGCTGTAGCGGACATACCGCAGGGTTTCGGGGTCAAAGTTGTAGGCGATGACCACGATATCGGCGCCACTCAACCACTTGCGATAGTCTTCGGTCGCGAGGGTTTCAGAGCCGATGGCGGTGTGTTTCAGCCCGGCGAACAAGGCACCACTGCGCTCAAGCCACCATTTCTGGGTGTTGATCTCCAGCTTGATATCAATACCCGACTCGGCCATACGTTCGACAACGCGCGCAACCCGCAAGACACTGTCCCGCGTCATGTCGGCGGCAAGTCCACCCGAGTAGCGTACCAGAAGCGGCCCCGTCGTGTGCTTGCGCGGTGCGGGCCAATCGTCCGGGCTGATCCCGTTGGCGATGGGGATGAAGCTTTTGCCGTAGCGATGCTTGAAAGCGTCCGACATGGCTTGCGAAATCGACAGCCGCTCCACCGATTTGGCAATCAGCGCATCGACGTCAGGCAACAGGGTCTTGGCCTGTTCCGGGTCAGTCTCCGCCAGGCGGCTTTGCCAGTCGTCCATCACCCAGGTCACCAACGGCAACTTGAGGGTGTTGATCAACTCCATCGAGAATTTGTGCAGCCAAGGCACGTCCGGAACCGGGCGATACATGATCACCTCTGCACCGAAGGCCGCAATCTCGGCCTCGATGGCTTCCTTCTTCATCGGGGTGATCTTGTAGTCCCGCTCTGGCGTGGGCCGGACAATAGCAAAGCCGTCCTTCCCGTGCCGGGCTATCTGCAGAATGCGGCTTTTCGCCCACTGCCCCATCAGGGTCGACTTGATCTCGCCAGTGGCGGTGCCATTGCCCATTGCCGTCATGTCAAGCAGAAGCAGGTTCGGGAACT
>CANBRQ010000252.1 GCA_947371955.1 Paracoccaceae bacterium
GGGCAAAGAAGCTCTCCACCATAACGATATTCCAGATGACAACCGCCTTTCCAATCTTCGTTGGGGGACGCGGGGAGAAAACATCCTCGACGCGGTCCTGGCCTGCATGGCCGAAGGCGGCATCACGGCCTTCACCGTCGACCGCATCAGCGCCAAGGCCGGGGTGTCGCGCGGCCTCATCACCCACCATTTCGGCGGCATGGCGGGGCTGTTGGCCGCCACCTATGCCCAGCTTTACGCGCAAGTCATCCCCACCGCCGACAGCCTGCCCCCCGGAGCCTCGCGGCTTGACGCCCTGCTGGATGCGCTCTTTGCCCCGCAATTCTTCAACCGCGCAGCGCTCAACATGTGGCTGACGATGTGGGGCGCCATCGCCAACACGCCAGAACTGACCGCCGAGCACCGCCTGCAATACGCCAACTATATCAACATGGTGGCCGAAGTTATAGCCGAGCGCGCCCCAACCGCCCGCATCGATCCAACCCATCTGGCCCGCACCTTCATCTGCCTCGTCGACGGTCTTTCGCTGCAACACTGCATCGACCCGCCCTCGATGCCCGCCCAGATGGCCCGTCAGGCGTGCCAGGATTTCCTGACCCTGCATATGAGGCCGACATGACCGTCATCACCGATTTCCCCTTCCCGGTCCGCGTCGTCGAAAGCCTGCCCATCCCCCTGCCCGACGGCACGGTGCTGTCGGCAAAAGCCTGGCTGCCCGAGGGGGCAGGCAAGGTTCCCGCCGCGCTGGAATACCTGCCCTACCGCAAACGCGACGGCACCCGCGCACGGGACCAAGGCCTGCACATGTATCTGGCGGGCCACGGCTATGCCTGCATCCGGCTGGACATCAGGGGCATGGGCGACAGCGAGGGGCTGCTGACGGACGAATATACGCCCACCGAACAGCAAGACGGCGTCGATGCGATTGCTTGGATCGCGTCACAGGATTGGTGCGACGGTCAAGTCTCGATGATCGGGATTTCCTGGGGCGGTTTCAATGGCTTGCAGATCGCCGCGCTGCAGCCTCCGGCGTTGAAAACCGTGATCACTTTGGGTTCGACCGACGACCGCTATGCGACAGATGTCCATTATATCGGCGGCTGCCTGTCAAAGGACAACGTCGACTGGTCCGCCACCATGATGGCGCAGAACGACCTGCCGCCCGACCCCGAAATCGTCGGCCCCAAATGGCGCGAGATGTGGCTGGAGCGGATTGCGGCCAATGAGCCTTGGTCACATATCTGGATGGCGCACCAACGGCGCGACGCCTATTGGCAGCAAGGCTCGATCCGTCAGGATTTCGCGGCGGTCAAGGTGCCGGTCTATGCGGTGTCGGGCTGGGCCGACAACTATTCCGAGGCGATCCCGCGCCTTCTGGCGGGCCTGTCCTGCCCCCGGTTGGGCCTGATCGGGCCTTGGGCGCATTCTTTCCCGCATGACGTGACGGTCGGCCCCGCCATCGGCTGGCTGCAAGAGGCGCTGCGCTGGCTGGATCACTGGTGCAAGGGTCAAGCCACGGGAATCATGGACGAACCCATGCTGCGCGTCTGGATGCAGGACCCGGTGCCGCCCCGCACCTGCTACACGGAAAGGTCGGGCCGTTGGGTTGGCGAGGATATCTGGCCCTCCCCTCGCATCACGCCCCACGTGCTTTACCCCGGCGTGGGGCTGGGTCTGAAGCCGCAGGGTGGAGAAGCCACGATCTGCTCGCCGCTCTGGGTCGGCCTTGGGGCCGGTGAGATCGGCCGCTATGGCGAGGATGCCGATTGGGCGGGCGATCAGCGCGAGGATGACGCAGGCTCGCTGGTCTGGCAAAGCCAACCCTTGGCCGAAAGGTTCGAAATCCTTGGAGCACCGCGCCTGCGGCTTCGCCTGAACAGCGACCAACCGCAGGCATTGATCGTGGTTCGCCTCAGCGAAGTGGCCCCCGATGACCGCAGCACGCGGGTGAGCCTTGGCCTGTTGAACCTGACCCACCGGTTCAGCCACGAAGACCCCGTGGCCCTGACCCCGGGGGAATGGACCGAAGCCGAGGTCGAGCTTGACGACATCGCCCACAGCTTCGCGCCGGGCAGCAGGATCGCGCTGTCGCTGTCCACAACCTATTGGCCCATCGCCTGGCCATCGCCGGTTCTGGCGACCCTCACGCTGGATCTGGCCCACTGCGCTTTGACCCTGCCGCAGCGTCCGCCGCGCCCCGAGGACGCCAGCCTGCGCCCCTTCGACCCGCCCGAATCCGCACCCGACACCCCGGTAATCTGGCACAAGACCCCGCCGAAAAGCCCGCGCAAAGTGGTGCGCGACCTTCTGACGGGCCGCACGACGGTGGATTTCCCGCGCTGGACCTATGATTGCGAGATGACGGATATCAACCAGCGTGTCACCTCGGAAGGCTTTGCGCGGTTCGAGATCACGGGCGATGACCCGCTCTCTGCCGCGACCGAATGCGGTTACAAGGTTGCTCTGCACCGCGCCGACGTGGTGGCAGGCCACGCCAGCGGCACAAGGATGACCTGCGACGCCACCCACTTCCACCTGACGACATGGCTGGAGGTGGCGGAAAACGGCACTCCGATCTTCCGCCGCGACTGGCAACACAGTTTCCCGCGCGACCACCTGTGACCAAAAGGAGCGCGTGCCGCGCACTGTTTTTGTCTCGCCTCTGGCGCAAGCGCCAACCGGCTCGGGCCAAGACGCTCCGCGGGGAGTATTTGGGCAAAGAGCAAGCGTAAGTACCTGTTTCCCCTCGCTCTCGCCAAATATCCCACGGGAGGGTCTGGGAGGGTGTGAAACCCTCCCGGCCGGGTCCATCAGTCGGCGTGGGCCGCCGCTACGGGGGCGCCGCGCTGTGCCATCAACTGGGGTTTGCGCAGGATCAGCGCGAGGGGAATGGCGCAGAGCGTCACGATCATCATCAGCTTGAAGTCGTCGATGTAGGAAATCATCGCGGCCTGCACGTTCACCAAGCCGTCCAGCTGGCTCAGCGAGGTCAGGTTTCCGGCCACGGCGGACGGGGAGACCTGTTGCAGCACCGGATTGTAGGGGTTGATCGCTGCCCCCAGTTCCACGTGATTGGTCTGGATGTTGCGCGTCAGCATGACCGAAACGATGGAGATGCCGATCGACGACCCAATGTTGCGCACCAGCGAAAACAGGCTGGTCGCATCGGCGCGGTATCGGGCGTCGATGGTTGAGAAGGCAATCGTCGACAAGGGCACGAAGACCAGCCCCAGTCCAAGGCCCTGCAACACACCGGTCCAGATCACCGGGCCCGACCCCATCTGCGGCGAGAAATCGGTCATGAACCACAGGGACGCGGCCGTCATCACCAGACCCAGGATGACCAGGATCCGCGAATCCACCGTCCGCACCAGCTTGCCCACCAGGATCATCGAGATCATCGTCCCCACCCCCCGTGGCCCCATCACCAGACCCGTCGTGATCACCGGATAGCCGAAGATGCGGCTCAGCATCGGCGGCAACAGCGCCAGCGAGGCCAGCAGGATGATCCCCACGATGAAGATGAACAAAAGCCCGACGGCGAAGTTGCGGTCGCGGAACATGGCGGGTTCCAGAAACGGCAGATCGGCGCCGTTGATATGGATGACGAAGACCCAAAAGCCAGTGACCGCCAGCGCGGTATAGATCCATATCTCTTCGGAGGCGAACCAGTCCAGCTCTCCACCGCGGTCAAGGATCATCTGCAGCGCGCCGATGCCCATCGACAGCATCGCAAAACCGAAGAAGTCAAAGCGGCGCTGGCGGATGATCGACCTTGGCAGATAGGCGACGCAGCCCAGCACGGCAATGATCCCGACCGGCAGGTTGATCAGGAAGACCCAGCGCCAGTTGTAGCTTTCGGTCAGCCAGCCGCCCAAAGTCGGCCCGATGATCGGGCCCACCATGATGCCCGCCCCCCACATCGCCATGGCCGAACCGGCCTTTTCGCGCGGGTTGATGTCCAGCAGGAAGGTCTGGCTCAACGGCACGATGGCCGCGCCAAACAGGCCCTGCACCAGCCGGAACAGCACCATGGCCGACAGGTTCCACGCAATCCCGCACATCAGCGAGGCGGCCACGAAGCCTACGATCGAGACGAGGAACAACTCCCGCTTGCCGATCCGGTCGGCCAGCCAGCCTGTCACCGGGGTCATGATTGCGGCGGCCACGATGTAGCTGGTCAGCACCCAGGTGATCGTATCCTGGCTCGCCCCAAGGTCGCCCGTCATCGAGGGCAGCGCCACATTGGCAATCGTGGTGTCCAGCACCTGCATGATCGTCGCCAGCATGATCATCACCGTGATCAGGCCGCGGTTGGGATATTCCCCGTTCGGCCCGAACTGGGTCGGCACATGCGCGCTCATCTCACTTGCCCGTCAGGATCGGCGGCAGCAGATCGTTCCACGACCGCGTGACGCCGGTGTCGACCGAGACTGACGCACTCATCCCCGACACGACATTGGTCCCGAAATCGTCGCAATGCACACGCACCGGCACGCGCTGGGTGACCTTGACCCAGTTGCCGGTGGCATTCTGCGCCGGCAACAGCGAGAATTCCGAGCCGGTCCCTGCACCGATCGCATCGACCTTGCAGGCAAATTTCTGACCGGGGGCCACGTCGAAGGTGACCGTTGCCGGCTCTCCGGCGGTCAGATGGGTCAACTGGGTTTCCTTGAAATTCGCCTCGACCCAGGTCTCCCCGTTGGGCAGGAAGGCGAAGAGGGATACGCCGGCGGTCAGGAACTGACCCGGCTTGAACGAGGTCGCCTGGTAGACCATGCCATCGGCCGGGGCCTTCACGTCGGTCAAGGACAGCTTGTAAGCCGCCTGATCGCGCTGCGCAAAGGCCGCCTGCACCGCGGGATGGCTGTCGGTCGCCACTTCAGGGTCGCCGCCAAGTGCGATCTTGGCATTGGCGACGGCAACTTTCGACACAGCCGCCGTCTCTTGCGCATGCCGCGCGGTGTTACGCGCATCATCCAGATCGGACCCGGTGCCCACACCCTTGGCCGACAAGGCCTGCTGCTTGGTGAACTGATCCGCCTGATACAGCGCATCATCCTCGGCGATCTTTTCCTGTGCCAAAGCCGCCTGATAGGTGCCCTTCAACTGCTCGACCTGCAGCCGTGCCGCATCGACGGCGATATTGGCCTGCTGCAACGCCAGCTTGTAGGGCTCGGCATCGACGGTGAACATCACCGCACCTTTCTTGACCACCTGCCCGTCCGTCACATTGACCGACACCAGCCGCCCCGACAGATCCGAGGCGATGGCGATCCGGGCCTGATGGAAATAGGCGTTGTCTGTGGATTCGTAACGCCCGCTGTTCACCCAATAGACCCCCGCCCCCACGACAATCGCCACCGGCAAGGAGATCATCAGAAGACGGCGGCGGTTCTTCGGCTTGGGTTTGACCACAGCATCGGCCCCCATCATATCAAGGGCCTTCTGGGGTTGGGCCATACCGGGTTGCGTTTGCGCGTTCATGTGGGGTCTTTCTGGCCGAAGTCCTCAGCCGTGGCGAGATTGGAGACGATGGTGCCAAGCGCGTCCAGAAGCTGATTGCGCTGATCGGGGGTGATCCCGGCCAGCGCCTCGGCATAGACCTCGTCGGCAACAGGTTTGAAATTGG
>CANBRQ010000253.1 GCA_947371955.1 Paracoccaceae bacterium
CCCTGATCGAGACCGCCAAACTCAACCGCGTCGATCCCCAGGCGTGGCTTGCCAATACCCTGGCCCGCATCGCAGACCACAAGATCAACCGGATCAATGAACTGCTGCCGTGGAACACCCGATAGCTGCGGTCAGGCAGGACGGTTACGGATGGGCAATTTGCCCATGTTGCCCCAAACAGCCGCAATATCGCCAGCGTTAGTGTCCCCGCGCTGGTGATGATCGCTGCGGTTCAAGACCCGCCTGCTGCGACAGGGACCCCGCACCCAACCTGTCAATCCGCAGGATGGGCGATCCGCCCATCGCCCTCTAGGTCCGTCCCATCACCGCCGTCACGGGTGCGAGATCCACGCCCGAGGCCTTGCCCTCGATCGTCCATTGCAGGATTGTGGCCACGGTATCGGCCCGCGTATCACCGATCACCACCACAGCCCCCTCTTGCGCCGCCTTGAACGCTGCCCGGTCCAGATAGCGGCGCATCACCGGCTGGCTTTCGCCCGCACCATCCAGACGGCGGAAGATCATGGCAGCGGGCAACCCGTCGCGGCGGGCGATCTGGTCGGCCGCATTCAGCCCGTGGTCATAGGTCACCAGCCCCCGACCCTGATCGGCAATCACCGGCAGAACCAGAGCCGACAACGCGCGATTGTCCTGGAACCCGGCCGCCTCCTGATCGATCACCCCGACCGCCTCGGGCAGAATGTCCTGCAGGGTCTGGAAGGTCTGGGCGATGTCGCCTGCCGTCGCCCCCTGCGGGATGCCATTGGCCAGCATCAGCACCTCTTGCCCGGCATCGCGAAATGCCTTCTGGGCCACTTTCGCGTCGGTGGCCAGTGGGTCTACCACGAAGGTTACCGGGAAGGGCAGCTTGGCCAGATCCTCGCGGCTCATTCCCGCGGCCCCCACATCATGCAGCAGAATGACGAACAAGGGCTTGCCATCCTGCGCGTCAAACCTGCGGGCGTATTTCACGATGGGCTTGTCGGCATCGGCCCCGGATGCCACCGCCTCCTGCTTCGGCGGATCGCCGATCTGCGGCAGCGCATTGGTCTCAACCCCGGGAACCGAGGGCTTCAGTACCGTCGGCAGCGTGCTGTCCAAGGGCTTGACCCCCGGCAACTTCGGCACATCCGCCGTGATCACGCGCGGCGCCAGCGCCTGCGGCGCATCGGGCGCCGTATCGGCCGGGTCCGGCGCCGTCACGGCCGGCAAAGGCACCGGTGCCAGCCCAGGGTCCTCGGCTGCAGCGATCTGCGGCAGACGGGTCGGCTCGCTCAACCCCGCCCCCTGCGAGGGCACCAGCAACGCGTCCTTTGCCCCCACCGGTTCCGGGGCAGGCACCTGCGCAAGCGGCATCTGATCCGGCAAAGGCGCCGTCAGGGCGGCATCGAGCGATGACAGCGCGGGGGCGGCTTCCGTCACCGCTGGCACCTCCGGTGGCGGCGCAAGGGCCGGAGCCGTGCTCTCCGCCACTGCACCCGCCGTGTCAGGCACCTCAGGTTGAGGGGCGGCAGGGGCCTCAGCCACAGGCGCTGCACTTGGCGTTGTCGTCGCCGCAGGCTCAACCGTCGCGGCTTTCGGGCCGTCAGCCGGGACCGCCACTTCGGTTCCCGACGCCTGCGCCGGCGCAGCCGCAGTCCGAGCGGAGGCGTCAGCCATGACACCACTGCTTGTATCCGCCTTATCCTGACCCACCACCGGCGCGCCATCCGAGGCCGCAGCCTTGTCAGGCACAGCCGTCGGTGTCGTGTCAGCCTGTGCTGTGGCCGGCGCTGCTTCACCACCAGATACCATGGACTTGTCAGGCACAGCCGTCGCCGTCCCGTCGGCCTGCCCCGTGGCAGGCGTTGCCGCAGCGGGCTCGGCTGCCGGTTTTGGCGCGGTGTTGGTTGTAGCCTGGTTGTCCGTTCCGACGCTCACCATAGCCGCCGGTTGCTTGGGCGCATTCGCCTGCGCTGCCGGTTCGGTGACGGTGGCAGCCCCCGTCGCCGCATCGGTCGCGGGCTTTGCCGGCTCCGGCGCTTGCGCGACGGGTTGTGAGGCAGCTGGCGTCGTCGAAGCAGCGCCCGCCGTGTTCGCAGCAACGGTGCGTGTGGCCTCCGCTACCGCTGGCTTGGTCACATCCTGACCGGACGCTTCCCCGGACGCAGCCGACTTGGCACTGCTGCCTTGCGCCGCGGCCCCCACACCAGAGGTATCACCCTTCGGTGGCGGCGCCAGTTGCGAGATCAGGGCCAACCCTGCCCCCACAACGACAAAGCCCCAGACCAGACCGCTCGCAAAACTCCGCGCCACTTCTGTGCTCCCTCACGTGCCCTAGGGCCAAAACCCCTCCGGCGGCATTGGCCCCGTTTTCGGGCGTCCCTTTACGCCCCGGACCTTCCCGCCACAGTATAACCTATCTGCTCCGGGGTTCACCCCCTTTGGCATAGGCTTGGTCCACCGGCTGCCTTTATCGGATACCTATCACCGGCATGCCCATCCGTCCAGAAGCGTCCGGCGACGGGCCGGAATTCCCATGAAAGCCCGATACTTAGGGGCAGCATTGCCCACCCGGACATCGAAAAATCCTGCCCAACGCGGGTCGTCTTCCACGATCAAGCCCCGACACATGCCGCAGTTGGCAATGACGGCTGCTTGAATTCTCAGCATCTCTTCTGAAATTAGCCCACAAAGCTGCCGGACAAATTCGGCGTCCTAGACAGCCCACACTTGCCTGAAACCAAATGCCATAAAAGCTTATTACCCATCCAGTTGATATAGTCACCGATCAAACCTTGCACGGTAGGCGCTTGGGGACAGGTGCAGGTTGCGTTGGAAGGTGCGGCTGAAATAGGCCGGGTCGTCAAAGCCAAGATGGTAGCCGATCTGCTGCACGCTCATCCTTGTGTAGACCAGCAACCGGCAGGCCTCGCGCATCTTCTGCGCCTCGAAATAGCCTTGCGCGGTCAGGCCTGTCTCGGCTTTGCAGAGACGGCTGAGGTGGCGGGGCGACAGGCCAAGCGCCTCGGCCAAGGCGTCAAGGCTGAACCGGCGGGTCACCTGATCGCGCACCATCGCGGCAAAGCGCAGGATGCGCGGGTCAAGCGAGGCCGGACTTGCATGAAGTTCCATATCCTTTTCAAGCACTTCCGCTATCAGGGCCGCAGCCTCTGCGCGCAGCAGGGTCTGGCGGAAGGCCACGTTGCCGGAATGAGCCCGCGCCAAAGCCGCAAAGCGGTGGCCAAGGGCGGCATCGGGGCGCAGGGTGAAGACGCGGGCAAGGGCGGCTGCGGTTTCGGCGGGGGCCGTGAAAAGGTCGGGGAAATCGTCGGCGGGAAGGGTCACCACAAGACCCTCGGTGCCGGCAGAGAAGGAAAAGCTGTGCACCGTGCCGCGCGGGATGTTGATCACGATGGGCGGCGCTATGGTCTGTGGCTGGTCATCCAGCGTCAGATGGATGTCCCCGGATGTCAGAAGAAACAGCTGATGCAGGTGCAGATGGCGGTGTGGTTCGATGGTCCAGTTAAGGCCCGCAGCACGATCAACCACTTGTTCTACATGCAGAATATCGGGGAAGCCATTGACTTCGCCATAGAGTTGCCAGGAGGGGACTTTGGCTTGGTTCATGGCCGGAAAGTACCAGAGGATGTGCGGCCCGTCCATTCCCTTGGCCTCGGTTTTGGCTAAAATGGCCACGTCAACGCGGGAGGGACTATGCGGACCAAAGTGGCCATCATCGGCGCGGGGCCTTCGGGGCTTTTGCTGTCTCAGTTGCTCAACCTTGCGGGGATTGAAACCGTTGTTCTGGAACGCAAATCCCGGGATTACGTGCTGTCGCGCATCCGGGCGGGGGTGCTGGAATGGACCACTGTGCAATTGCTGCGGGCAGCGGGGGTGGGCGACCGGATGGACCGTGAGGGGATGGTCCATGACGGCTGCTATTTGTCCAGCAATAACAATATGTTCCGGGTCGACTTTCATGAGGCTTGCGGCAAGCAGGTGATGGTTTATGGCCAGACCGAGGTGACCCGCGACCTTTATGACGCGCAGGAGGCTTTGGGGGCTACGGTCATCCATGACGCCGAGGACGTGGCTTTGCATGATCTGGAAAGCGATGCGCCTTGGGTCAGCTATACCATAGGTGGTGTGCCGCAGCGTCTGGATTGTGACTATGTGGCAGGCTGTGACGGGTTTCATGGTGTAAGCCGTCCGACCATTCCCGAGGGCGTCCGGCGGGAGTATGAGAAGGTCTATCCCTTTGGCTGGCTTGGGATTTTGTCGCGCACCCCGCCGGTGGCGGAGGAGTTGATCTATGCGGCACACGACCGCGGATTTGCCTTGGCCTCGATGCGCAACCCGATGCTGTCGCGCTACTATATACAGGTGCCCCTGACCGATCGGGTCGAAGATTGGTCGGATGAGGCCTTCTGGGCGGAGTTGAAGCTTAGGCTGCCGGAAGAGGCCTGTAAGTCATTGATAACAGGGCCTTCCATTGAAAAGTCGATCGCGCCGCTGCGGTCTTTTGTGACCGAGCCGATGCGGTGGGGGCGGTTGTTTCTGGTGGGGGATGCGGCGCATATCGTCCCACCCACCGGGGCCAAGGGGCTTAATCTGGCGGCGTCGGATGTGTTCTATTTATCCCAAGGATTCAAGGACTTCTACGGGGCGGGGGACGCTGCGGGGCTGGAAGGGTACTCGCAAAAGGCCCTAGCGCGGATCTGGAAAGCCATGCGGTTTTCGTGGTCGATGACGACGATGATGCACCGCTTCCCCGAGCATAACGCCTATGAACGGCGGATGCAGGATACGGAAATGGCGGTGCTGGAAACCTCGGATACGGCGCGCAAGTGGATGGCGGAGAACTACACCGGGTTGCCGTACTAGGCGTCGGGTTGGCGTCGGTTATCCGTATGGCATCCGTATGGCATCTGTACCGACACGCGGGACGGACGGTTAAGACTTTGCAAAGGCCCTCGCCTCGGCGGGGGCTTGGCCCAGCATGTCTTTTTGCAGCGTCTCGCGCCAGTCGGTGTCCGGATAGTGCAAGGCGGCGAGGGTCAGAAGGTGGGTGCCTTTGGCGGCCTCAAGGCACAGGGCCTTGACCTTGGCTGCGGCCTCGGGGCGGGGCATGCGGGTGGACAGGGCGAAGGTCAGCGCCTCGGCAAAGATCACGCCATTGCCGGCGTCGAGGCCCTGTTGCATGGCGTCCGGGTTGGGCTGGATGCGCTGCGCGAGGTCCGTTGCCAAGGCTAGCGCCTTGGCGGACAGGATGCAGAGTTGCGGCAGGCTCAGCCATTCGGTGAACCATGCGGCACCGTCGCGTTGCTGGCGGTGGATGGTGGCGCCTTGCAGGGCGGAGTTCAGGGCCACGGCTTGCCTTGCGATGGCTATGAAGACCGAGGGGCCGACCGGGTTCTGCTTTTGCGGCATGGTGGAGGAGGCCCCTGCCCCGGAGATCGTCACCTCATTCAGGCCGGATTGGGTGAGGAGGATCAGGTCCTCTCCCATCTTGGCCAGGAGCGTGGTCAGGGTGGTGAGCCATGCGGACAGGGCAGCTATGCCGGAGCGGTCGGTGTGCCAGGTTTGGCCGGGGTCTGTGAGGTGCAGGGCTTTGGCGAGGGCGGCGCGGACCTGCGGTCCCTT
>CANBRQ010000254.1 GCA_947371955.1 Paracoccaceae bacterium
CGGCACGACGTGCCCCAGCGTGCCCAGCACCGCGATGATGGCGTCGAGCAAGGCCACCGGAACGGCCTTGAAACGCGGCGGCCGCCCGAGCAGCGCGAACAGCGCTGCGCCCTGCTGGCGCGGCGTGATGGCCGGGCCCGGACCGCCGATCGGCAGCACGCGGTTGTGGCGGCTCTCGTCGTCCAGGCAGCCGCCGATGTAGTCGCCCAGGTCGGCGTCGCTGATCGGCTTGCAGGCCGTCAGCGTGCCGTCGCCGAAGACCAGGAAGGGCCGGCCCTGCTTGACCCGTTCGAACTGCCCGGACAGCGACTTGAAGAAGGCCGTCGGCCGCACGATCGAATAGCGCAGGCCCGATTCGACCAGCACTTTTTCAAAGGCCAGCTTGGCCTGCTGGAAGGCCAGCAGCGGCTTCTGCACGCAGATGGCCGACAGCAGCACGAACTGCCGCACGCCAGCCAACTTGGCCAGCCGCAAAGCCTCCAGATGCGCCTGATGATCGACCGCCCATGAATCCTTGGGGCTGCCCGAGCGCGAGGCGAGGCAGGATACCACTGCATCAAAATGCTCGCCCGCAAAGCCATCCTGCGCCAAGGAGGCGGCGTCGGTGGCGGAACCGCTGCGCAAGATCAACCCTTCGGGCAATCCCCGGCGGGGGTCTTTCGCCGAAGGGCGGATCAGGCAGACAACCTCGTGGCCCTTGCCCAACAAGGCAGACGCGGTGGCCCGACCGATGGTACCGGTGGCCCCCAACAAAAGCACACGTTGCGCGTCAGACATGGGCGGGGTCACGGCCTTGCAGGGTCTCGGCGACCTTGCCCCAGCCCTCGGCCAGATAGATGCGCAGCCAAGGTGTATAGCGGCTGGGCTCCGCCTGAACGCGGCGGGTCAGATCGGGGAGCGAGACCCAAGCGGTTTCCATCACTTCATCGGGGTTGGGTTCGATGAACAACCCCTCGGAGGCTTGTGCCACGAACAGGTCAACCACCTCATGCTCGATCAGGTCCGGCCCAACCTCGGCGCGGTATTCGATGCCTCCGGCGCGGCGCAGGGTCAGGCCGGTGATGCCCAATTCCTCCTCCAGCCGACGGGTGGCGCAGTCCAACGCCGGTTCGCCCCAGCGCGGATGCGTGCAGCAGGTGTTGGTCCACAGGCCCGGAGTATGGTACTTGCCCAAGGCCCGCCGCTGCAGCAGCGTCTTGTCGCCGTTCATCACGAAGATAGAGATCGCCAGATGCTTCAGCCCGCGCCGATGCACCTCCAGCTTTTCCACCGGGGTCAGGGTACCATCAACCCAAGCTGGAACCATCTCTCTCATGAAGTCCTCGTCAGACATGTTCCGGGGCAACCCAGCCCATCAGATGCCGCACATTCTTGAAGCCGATCTTCAGATGCGCCAAGGGCCGGGCATTGACCAGCTTCTTGTTCATATAGGCGTCGAAAGTCAACTTCTGGACGTCGATGTCATGGCACAGGCTGACAAACCGCTCCCGACGTTCATCCGACTTGTAGTAGGCATCCTGCATGGACCGCAGGACCTTGAAGACCGTGCCATGCTCCTTGATGAAGAGCTTGCGCGCCAGTTTCAGTTTGGACGCGCGCCCGGTGGCAAGGCAGGCCTGCGCCGCGGTAGCGGCCACCCGGCCCCCGACCATGGCATAGTAGATCCCCTCACCCGAGGAAGGTGCGACAACCCCGGCAGCATCCCCCGCGAGCACTACATCGCGGCCATTGTCCCAGCGGTCCATCGGACGCAGCGGGATCGGCGCGCCTTCCTTGCGGATCGTCTCGCAACCGGTCAGGCCAGAGGCGGCGCGCAGATCGGCGGTGGCTTGCTTGAGGTCCACCCCGTCAATTCCGGTGCCCATGCCGACACTGGCATGTTCGCCATGCGGGAAGACCCAGCCGTAGAAATCGGGGGATATCTTGCCATCATAGATCACGTCGCAGCGCGTCGGGTCATAGGTATTCGAGGCGACCGGGGCCTTGATGATCTCATGATAGGCAATGACATAGGGGATCTTGTCGCCGCCCGGCACTTCGGTCTTGGCCACGTTGGAGCGTGCGCCATCCGCGCCGATCACCAGCTTGGTCGTCAGCCGCATCTCAGCCCCCGAGGCCTTGTCGCGGTAAACGACATGGGTGCCCGCCTTGTCCCGCTCCAGCCGCAGATAGGTGCCGGTCAGGCGTGTTGCCCCATTGCTGACGGCACGGACCCGCAGGAACTCGTCGAAGTTCTCACGGTCGACCATGCCGACAAAGCCGCCCTCGATATGGATATCCACCGCCCGCTGCGTGGGGGAAATCATCCGCGCCGTGCTGATATGGGCGACCAGTTGTTCTTCGGGGATCGAGAAATCCTCGATCAGACGCGGCGGAATGGCCCCGCCGCAGGGCTTGATCCGGCCCGCCCGGTCCAAGAATGCCACATCCACACCGGCCCGCGCCAAATCATTGGCCGCCGTAGACCCCGAAGGTCCACCACCGATCACAACCACGTCAAACATGTCATTCCCCCGGAACCAATGCGCCAATGTCGTTGCCTCGCCGCCCCTCGATGATCTGCGCGGCCATCAGGGTGGCCACGGCAAACAGGGCCGCCTCTGCCACAAAGACCACGCCGAACCCCGAAGAGTTGCCCATCATATGCCGGGCAAGGTCCGCAGCCCCGGCCCCCAGCACGCCGCCAAGCCCGGCAGCCACCGCTTGCGCAGCACCCCAAAGCCCCATCCGCGTGCCCTCACGCGCCTCACGTCCTTCACCAGCCAGCGCCATCATCGAGCCGATGGCCGCGACCGCGAACATGCCGTTGAAAAAACCCAAGGCCATGGTCGCGGGCTTGATCAGCATGGCACCAGAGGCCACCTGCCCCGCTCCGGCAATCACCAAAAGCGCCAGCGCGGAACCGGCACATCCCGCCATCACCCAGAACCGCAACGAGCCGAAGCGCAGCCCCGTGGCCGCAATCCCAACCGTCAGCATGCCAAAGAACACGCCACCATTCTGCGCGCCCGAAAGCTGCGTGGTCTGACCGGGGGTGAAACCGAAGGCGAAGCCGGCATAGGGTTCCAGGATAAGCTCCTGCATGAAATAGGCGACCATCGACAGGAAGATGAAGATGGTGAAGTTGCGTGACCGCGGCTCGGCCCAGATCTCGGCAAAGCCCTCGCGGAACGGCACCGGCGTCTTGCCGGTTTCCGGGGCGCCGGCATGACGCGCCTCGATCCCCCAGACGGCAAGCGTCGTCAGCGCCACCGCGATCAGGCTGACAAGCCCAACCAGCTTCAACAGCAGCGCGGGCGAATAGGGGTCAAGCGCCTTGCCCACAATGGTGGCCGTCACAGCAATGCCGAAGATCATCATCAGCCAGGTGATCGTGGCCGCCGCCGCCCTGCGGCGCGGATGCGTGGTGGAGGCCAGCAGCGCCAGCAGCGATGTTCCGGACGCCCCGACCCCCGCCCCGATCATCACATAAGCCAGTACCGAAAGCGCCAGCCCAGCCCAGAACATTGACGCCATCAGCACGAAACCCAAAGCCGCAAGGAAGCCACCAAGCCCCAGCACCGCCATGCCACCGATGATGAACCGCGTGCGGTTGCCCAAAGTGTCCGAGCGATATCCCCACGAGGTCCGCGTGATTTGCACCGCATAATGCAGACCAACCAGCAGCCCCGGCAGCAAGGCGGGCAAGCCGCCCTCCACCACCATCAAGCGGTTCAGGGTCGAGGTGCTGATCACCACGATCGCCCCCAGACACATCTGCACCGCACCCAACCGGAAGATCGAGGCCCAGGACAGGTGCTTCATTGGAATGACTCCATCGTGCGCAGCGCGAAAGCGGTGATCATCATGCCCGAGACATACATGCCAATACCGGTCGCCTGATACCAAGGCGCCTTTCCCTTGGGGTCGGCCAGCAGAGTTTTCATCGCCCGGATCTGGCCCAACAGCAGCAGCGTCACTGCCAAGGCGTACCACGGGCGGCCCCAGACCAGCAGCAGGGCAACCACCAAAGCCTGCGCCAGACCCATCACCGTACAGGCGACGCGGGCCGCCACATCGGGGCCAAGCGTCACGGGGAGGGAGCGCACACCATGCAGTCTGTCGCCCTCCAAAGCCTTGAAATCGTTGAGCGTCATGATACCATGCGCGCCGAAAGCATAAAGCAGCGCCATGGTGCAGACCTGAAAGCTTGGCATCCCCTGCGACAACACGGCGGCGCCGGTGAACCATGGCAGGCCCTCATAGCACAGCCCGACCAGCCCCGGCCCCCACCAGCCGGACCGCTTCAGCCGCACCGGCTCCACCGAATAAGCCCAAGCCGACAGAACCCCCACCACGGTCGAGGCAAAGCCCCAAGGCCCCAGAAGCCAGCCCATCAGCAGCGACAGCACCGACATCGCCAGCGCGATCCACAGCCCCCACCGCCCCGGTATCCGGCCCGAGGGGATCGGGCGATGCGGCTCGTTCACCGCATCGACATGCCGGTCGCACCAGTCATTCGCCGCCTGAGACATCCCGCAGACCACAGGCCCCGCAAGGATGACCCCCAGCAGAACCATCGGCCAGTGCGCAACGGCAGACACCGGAATCGAGGCGATACCGCACAGATAGGCCCACATCGGCGGAAACCATGTGATGGGCTTGATCAGCTCCAGCATGGCTTTCGGCTGCGGGCGGGCGGAGTTATGTAAGGTTGTTGATACACTCATGTGTCAACTTTGCCTTACATTCTTGAGTCGATCAAGCCCGGATTTTGGGGCTTATCTCAAACCTGCACACCTCTTGCCCGGCGGCACAGCAGGCCGTCTCTGTCACCTGAACCGAGGGCCAGACCAATGCGCAGAAAAGCCGTTCGAAAACAGCGGCATGCCAGTGGCAGCTTGCATGGCTCCCAGCCCCGACAACCAAGGGATTGTGCCGGATGGAAACCGTCAAAGGCCCGAACTTTTCGACCGTGAACGCGCCCGAACCAGCAAAGGTCCATGAATGTTTTGCAATTGCCTTTGCCAGCACGCGCGCCCCAAGGGGCGCAGGCATCAGCCGGATGATGCGCTGCACAAGCCTCGGAATCCGGTTGGCCAGAATGTAGTCCCCGGTCGCGAGCCCCGCCTGCCGCATTAGATCGGGTGCCTGCTCTGGCAGCCAAAGGCAGACGGCGCGGTGCAGGCGGATCACCTCGGTTTCCGGCAGCATCCCCGCATCGGGCGGCGGCAGCGCGACACCGGCATCATCGAACAAACGCATGCGGGCCTCAAGACCTATCGCGCGGTCAAGCACGGGCACCAATTGAAGGATGGCATTGGGGCCGATCCGTGCAGGCTGATGTTGAAAACCGCCGTCCATCGCCCGTCACTCCGCCACTTCGGTCATCTGCTGCTTGCCGCCACCGCAGGCCATCGGAGCACCCCCCTCCGGCATCTGGAACGCTGCGATCGCATTGCGTTCTGCGGCGCGTTCCTTGACCTGCGCCCGCACCGCCTGCTGCCGTTCCCGCGCACGGGCGGCCTTGTCGGCGGTGGCGTCCCAGTCCTGCATCTGGGCTTCGGCAATCGTCCGCGTCTCGTCAAAGTGGAAATCCACCTTGCCCTTGGTCTGCGGCCCCCAATAGCCCGCCTTGCCAAG
>CANBRQ010000255.1 GCA_947371955.1 Paracoccaceae bacterium
TTGATGAGGTGATGAACGCGGATTACCCCCATTTGACCGTCCTGCCCTCGCTGGAAACCCGGGGCGAGCCGGAGCGGACGGACCAGATCCTGCGCAGCACCTTTGCCCGCAATCCGGATATCTCGGGCGTCTATATCCTGAGTTCCGAGGCGCGCGTGCCCTTGCAGACCGTCACGCAACTGATGGCGACCGGGCACCGACTGGTGATTGCCCATGAACGAACACCCTTCACCGAGGCCGCCTTGCTGGCACGCCAGATCGACGCGCTGATCACGCAAGACCCCGGCCATCTGGTGCGCAGCGCCATCCGCATTCTGCGGGCACGCTGTGATCGGCGCGAAGTTCTGGCCAGTCAGGAGAAGATCCGCATAGAAATATTGATCGCCGAGAACCTTTAGCCTCGGGTTTTGCCGCATCGTCGTCTGCCATTCATCAATCCTTGTCATAAGCCCGCCGTTTATAGCGGCTTATCGCGGCGATCCTTGCAAGCTAGGGTGCCGGAAACGGAGGGCAGCATGCCGATGCAGACGGGAAATCCGACCAAGGGCGTGCTGCTGGTCATGGGCGCGGTCCTGATCTTTGCGATGGCGGATGTGGTGACCAAGCATCTGACGACGCTGTATCCGGTGCCGGTGGTGGTTCTGCTGCGCTATGTCGTTAATGTGGTGCTGATGATGGCCATTCTGTTTCCGTCCCAAGGGGCGGCGCTGTGGAAGACCAACAGAACCGGGCTTGTGACGGTGCGGGCGCTGTGTCTGTGCGCGGCCTCGCTGACGATGGGGTTGGCTTTGCGGGTCATGCCAGTGGGCGAGGCGGTGTCGATCGTGTACCTTTCCCCCTTCGCGGTGATGCTGCTGGCGGTGCCCTTGCTGGGGGAGAAGGTCAATCTGGTTGGCTGGTTGGGCGCGGCTTTGGGCTTCCTTGGCGTCTTCCTGATCGTGCGACCTGGCGGCGCGCTGGACCCTTGGGGCGTGACCCTGTGCCTGATCAACGCAGGCTGTTCGACGGCTTACAACCTGATGACGCGCCTGCTGTCCCGCACCGAGACGACGAATGCGCTTTTGTTCAACACCGCCGGCGTGGGTGTCGTGGTCTTTGCCGTCATGTCGATCGGGCAGTGGCATGGGCCGATGCCGGGGGCTTTGGACATGGGGTTGATGGTGTTTCTGGGGGTTCTGATGACCTCGGGCCACTTCCTGTTCACCGCAGCTTACCGAGAGGCACCGGCTTCGGTGCTGGCGCCAATCACCTATCTGCAACTGTTCTGGGCCGGTGGCCTCGGCTGGCTGATCTTCGGCCATATCCCGGATGGGTGGAGCCTTGCGGGGATGGCGTTGGTGATGGTGGCAGGGGCGACAATCGCGCTACGGTCGCATTTCGAGGCGCGACGGGCGAGGGCGGCCTAGGCTTTGGCGACCAGATGGCCCTCGCCGATGTCGATGAGGGTCTGTTTTACGGGTCCCTGACCGATGGGATGCACCGGGCTGGGGACTTCGCCCGCCAACCGCGCCGTGAAGGGGCGGATGTGGGTGGGGTCTGGCACCGGGACGGCTTCGATCAGGCGTTGGGTGTAGGGGTGCTGGGGGTTGGTGAAGACCTGCGCGCGGGTGCCGGTCTCGACGATCTGGCCGAGATACATGACGGCGACGCGGTCGGAGATGTTTTCCACCACCGCCATGTCGTGGCTGATGAACAGGTAAGCGACGCCGAATTCCTTCTGCAGGGCGCGCAGCAGGTCAAGGACACGCGCTTGCACCGAGACGTCAAGCGCCGAGACGCTTTCGTCGGCAATCAC
This sequence comes from Paracoccaceae bacterium, assembly GCA_947371955.1. GTDB lineage: Bacteria > Pseudomonadota > Alphaproteobacteria > Rhodobacterales > Rhodobacteraceae > Stagnihabitans. Next base: position 1,796 of record CANBRQ010000255.1, read on the forward strand.
CAGTTGCGGATTCAAGGCAAGGGCGCGGGCGATGCAGATGCGCTGGCGCTGGCCGCCGGAGAACTCGTGCGGGTAGCGGTCGAGTTGATCCGGTGACAGGCCAACGCGGCTGAAGAGGTCGGCGGCCTTGACCCGGCGCGAGGCGGTGTCGCCGATGTTGTGGATCAGCAGGGGTTCGGAGACGAGGTCTGCCACGCGCATGCGGGGGTCAAGGGCGGCCATCGGGTCCTGAAAGACCATCTGGACGTGGCGACGCAGGGCTTTTTTTCCGAGGGTGTCGAGGTCTGACAGGGCTTGGCCTGCAATCTCGATGCGACCTTCGTGCGGGACAAGGCCAACGATGGCCTTGGCGATGGTCGACTTGCCGCAGCCGCTTTCGCCGACAAGGGCGAAGGTTTCGCCCTTGCGAATGGAAAGGGAGACGTCTTCGACGGCGTGGACGTTGTGACTGTGACGGTTGAAAAGGCCGGTGCGCATCGGGAAGCGGACGGTGACATTTGACAGTTGGGCGACGATGTCACCCAGCGGTTCGGGGCGGGGGGCGGAGCCCATGCGGGGGACGGCGGCGAGGAGCGCTTGGGTATAGGGCTGTTGCGGATGGCCGAAGAGCGTGCGGGTGGCGGCGGTTTCGACCTGCGCGCCGTTCTGCATGACGATGACGCGGTCAGCCATTTCGGCGACGACGCCCATGTCATGGGTGATCAGGATGATGGCGGTGCCAAGGTCGCGTTGCAGGTCGCGGAGCAGGTCAAGGACCTCGCGCTGCACTGTCACGTCGAGCGCGGTGGTCGGTTCGTCGGCGATGAGAACCTCGGGGCGCAGGGCGAGGGCCATGGCGATCATCACGCGCTGGCGCATGCCGCCGGAAAGCTCGTGGGGGAATTGGTCGAGGCGACGCTCGGGTTGGGAAAGGCGGACGGCGCGCAGGGCTTCAAGGGCGCGGGCGCGGGCTTCGCTGCGCGAGACGGGGTCATGGGCGCGAATCGCCTCGGTCAGTTGGGCACCGATGGACATGACCGGATTGAGCGATGTCATCGGCTCCTGGAAGATCATGGCGATACGGTCGCCGCGCAGGGCGCGCATCTGGTGTTCGGGGAGTTTCGTCAGTGAGGTCTGGCCGAGGGTGACCGATCCATCGGTGACCGAGACGTTGGGGGGCAGAAGGCCCATGATGGCCAGCGAGGTGATCGATTTTCCGGAGCCGCTTTCGCCTGCGATGGCGAGCGTTTCGCCTTTGCGCAACGCGAAGGACAGGTTGCTGACCAAAGGTCTCTGGCCCGTCTCGGTGGCGACCGAGACGGTGAGGTTTTTCACGGTCAAGACGGGGGTATCCGGGGCCTGTGCGGCCCCGGAAATGGGTTCAAGAACGCTCATTCGAAAACGCAACGCGGGAAGTAGAAGGAGACGACCCAATTCGGCATGTCGACGATTTCCGAGATGCGCAGGTCGCCGCAGGTCGACACCAGCATATAGGCGTCAACCGCCGCCATGCCGCGTGTGGCGCAGAGGAAATCGACCATGTTGGAGACGGCGTCACGCGAGGCGCTCATCAGGTCGGGGCCGATGCCGGTTGTCACCTCGTAGCCTTTGGCGTCGAGGTGGCGGGTGACGGGGCCGGGTGTGGTGAAGCGCGGGGTCTTCAGGGCGTAGTTCTTCACCAGATCAAGCGTCAGGACCACGTCCATCGGGCTTTCGATGGCTGTGCCGCAGACCTCGCCATCGCCTTGGGCGGCGTGGGTGTCGCCCACGCTGAACAGGGCACCGGCTACTTCGATGGGCAGATAGAGGGTGGTTCCGGCGTTCAGGTCGCGGATGTCGAGGTTGCCGCCAACCCGGCGCGGCGGGACCACGGAGTGGTGGCCCATTTCCGCCAGCGCGTTGCCGATGGTGCCTGCGAAGGGCTTCAGCGGCACGCGGGCTTCTTTCCCGAAAAGGGCCGGGCCCATCTGGCCGGGATCATAGCTCCAGATATGCAGGGCCGGGTCGGTGAACTGGTCGGCCAGAAGGCCGAAGCCGGGGATGTTCGCCGTCCAGCCGAAGCCGCGCCCGTCGAAGGCGCGGGGGGCGAAGCTGTCGATGGTGACTTTCAGCACGTCGCCGGGTTCAGCGCCCTCGACATAGATCGGGCCGGAGACCGGGTTGATCTTGCTGAAATCCAGCGCCTTCACATCGGCCACGGTCGACGACGGGCCAAGCTGGCCCGCCGAGGAATCGTTGCAGTGAAACAGGATCGTGCTGCCGGGCTCCACCCTTGCGGCTGGGGGGAAGCTATTGTCCCAGCCGAAATGGTGTTGTGCCCCGTGGATCGTGTAGTTGCAGGCTTTGCACATGTTATTGCTTCACATAGATGTAGTCGAAGTTGATCGGGGTCGCCACCGGGTCAGCGTAAAGGTCATTGGCGCCGCCTAGACGGGGGCCGTGCATGGTGTAGCGCGACTCGTTGAAGACCGGGACCCAAGGCGCGTCGGCCATGACTTTGCCCATGATGTCGGACCAGGCCTTCATGCGGGCCTCAGTCTGCTCCGGTGCCGTCATCGCGTCGGCTGCGGCGGCTGCCGCGTCGAGGTCCTTGTTGCAGTAATGCGCCCAGTTCCAGCCGCCGGGGCCACCGGATTGGCAGGACAGGATCGGGCCGTAGAAGTCGGACGGATCGGGGAAGTCAGCGGCCCAAGCCATGCCGCCGGACCAGATCATCGGGGCCGAGGTCGGTTCACCACCGGCCTGGATGACGTTGGCTTGGGCGAGCGATTGCAGCGAGGCCTTGATACCGATCTTGGACAGGTCTTGCTGGATGGCTTGCGCGATCCGCGGGTTCGGATCGGTGTTGTAGACGAACAACTCGGTTTCAAAGCCGTCCGGGAAGCCTGCCTTGGTCAAGAGGGCCTTGGCGGCATCCGGGTCATAGGCGAAGCCTTTGAAGTTCGGATCATAGCCGGGCATCCCGGGGGGCAGAACCTGCCCCGTGGGCTTGGCGCGGCCGTTGATGATCTGCGTGATCCGGTCCTTGTTGATCGCCATGTTGACGGCCTCGCGCACCTCAAGCTTGTCGAAGGGGGCGACGTTCAAGTTCAGCGTGATGTAGCCGGTTTGCAAGGAGGCTTGGCTGACGACCAAGGCGGCCTGTGCCGGGTCGCCCATGACTTCGGTGAACTTGGCGGGCGGGATGCCGTCGCCGGCGATGTCGATCTCGCCCTTCTGCAGACGCAGCAACGCCACGACGGGTTCCTGGCCGACCTGGAAGGTGATCTTGTCCAGATAGGGCTCGCCTGCGCGCCAGTAATCGGCGTTGCGTTCGAAGACGATCTGCTGGCCAAGGGTCCAGTCTGTCATCTTGAAGGCACCGGTGCCGACGGGGTGCTTGCCGAAATCGGCGCCGGAGGCTTCGACGGCCTCTTTCGGGACGATGTAGCTGAAGTTCAGCGCCATGACCTGCAGGAAGGTGGCGTCGGGGCGGTTCAGGGTGATGGCAACGGTCAGGGGATCGACAACCTTGACGCCTGCAAGATCGGTGGCCGAGCCATCGGCCATCTTTTCATAGCCGAGGATCGAGCCGAAGAAGCCCGCGCCGGGGGATTGGGTTTTCGGGTTGGTGACGCGGTCAAGCGAGTATTTCACGTCATCGGCGGTCATTTCGCGGCCGTTGGAGAATTTGACGCCGGCGCGCAGGTGGAAGGTGAAGGTCATGCCGTCTTTGGAGACGTCATAGCTTTCGGCAAGACCCGGACGCAGCGTGGTGGTGCCGGGGACATAGTCCATCAGGCCGTCGAAGAGCGACTTGATCATCGA
>CANBRQ010000256.1 GCA_947371955.1 Paracoccaceae bacterium
GCTGCCGCCAAGGCCGAACATCAGGCCAAGGTGAAAGCCGCCACCGAAGCCCGCGCAAAAGCCAAGGCCGTAGCCGCAGAGAAAGCCGCAGCCAAGGCCGCTGCCGCAAAGGCAGAAGCTGCCGCCAAGGCCAAGGCCGACAACGCCGCCAAGGCCAAGGCCAAAGCCGAACTCGACGCCAAGCTGAATGCCGATGCCAAGGCCTGCGCCCAAGCCAAGGCAAAAGCCGCCGCCGAAGCCCACGCCAAGGCCAAGGCCGAAGCCGCAGCCGCAGCCAAGGCCAAGGCGGACGCCAAGGCCAAAGCCGAAGCCAATGCAAAGGCCAAGGCAGATGCGGACGCCAAGGCAGCCGAGACGGCCAAGGCAGAAGCGGAGGCCTATTCCGAATACCAGATGAAGATGGACTACTATCAGCACATGTTTGAAGAGCAGGCCCACTTCAATGAGCCGGGCGACTTGGAAATGCTGCACATGCAAATGGAGCAGGCAACTCAGGATTACCAGACCAAGATGGCGGCGATTGCCAGCTACTTTGCCAAGATCTGAGCCGCCCCGGCGGATGACGTCAAGGCCTGAAGGATTGCTGTGGCACGACGGTGCCGCAGCAACAGCCTGACCCGGCGGAGATTTCAGTCCTTCGGTTCACACCATGACAAAGGCCGGGCCTGATATCATCAGGTCCGGGCCCTCGCTTTTTCCGATCTGTGTCGCAACAAGCCCCTGGCCTTAACGAACCGCGATATAGCGCCGCATCGCTTCATCCACGCCATGCGCCCAGATGAAGTCCAAAGCCTTGCCAAACCGTGTGACGAAGCCCGCATCCTTCACAAGATCGCCGTAAACCGCCTCCATCCCGATCCACGCCGCAGGGGTGGTCCGCGCCTCGGCGGCACGGGCTTGCAGCATGTCCCAGTTCGGGTCATTGGGCTCGACAACGTCGCCCGCCTCGGTGGTGCCAAAGCAATAGCGGCACCACATGGCCGACAGCAGCGTCAACCCCTCGGCCTTACCGCCTGCGCCCAGCACATCGCGGATCGAGGGCACGATGAACTTCGGCTGCCGGTTCGACCCGTCGAGGCACAACCGCCGTTCGGTATCGGCCACCTCGGGGTTGGAGAAGCGCTGCAGGATCAAGGCTTTGTAGCCACCAAGGTCCTGCCCGGGGACCGGCGGCACGATGGGCAGGATTTCCCGCGTTTCAATCGCATCCAGGAAAGCCGGAATCAGCGGGTCCGCCATCGCCTCATGCACGAAATGGATGCCCTTCAGGCCGCCCGGATAGGCAATGATCGCATGGCCGCCGTTCAGGATGCGGATTTTCATCGTCTCAAAGGCATGGACGGCATCGGTAAACGTCACGCCGACTTTCTCCAAAGCCGGGCGGCCAGCGGGGAAGTTGTCCTCCAGCACCCATTGCCGGAAAGGCTCGCAGGTCACCGGCACCGGGTCGTCGCCCAAGCCGAACTCCGCCGCCATCGCCCGCTCCCGAGGGCCGGTCGCCGGCGTGATCCGGTCCACCATGCCATTCGGGAAGGCCACGTTGGACTTGATCCAATCGGCCAGTTCCGGGTCGGACAGCCGCGCCGTGCCCACCACAGCGGCAGCGCAGACATGACCGTTGCCCGGCAGGTTGTCACAGGACATCACGGTGAACGGCACCACCCCCGCCGCCCGCCGCGCCCTTAGCGCCGCAACGATCGCACCGAAGGCGGTAACAGGCGCAGAAGGATTGGCCCCATCCGCCACGATCTCGGGCGCTGCAGGATCAAACTGGCCGGTCGAGTCCACGAAATAGCCACCCTCGGTCACGGTCAGCGACACGATGCGAATCTCGGGTCGGCTCATCGCGGCAATCAGGCTTGCATTGTCGGCTTCGACCGGCAGGAAGTCGATCATGGAACCGATCCGCCGCGCGGAACGGCCCGAAGGGTCAAGCTCGATCACGGTCGAAAGACAATCCTGCGCCCGCATGGCATCGCGCATCCGCGCATCGGGTGCCCGCACGCCGGCACCCAGAATGGCCCAGTCATGGTCCAGCCCGAGGCCAAACAGGTCATCCAGATAGACCGCCATATGCGCCCGATGAAAGTTGCCCAGACCGATATGGACGATGCCCGGGATCAGGCGGCTGCGGTCGTAGGAAGGGGTCTGCACGGTCATCTCGAAGTGTCCAATCTTTGCCGTCATTCACGCCGGTGCGATCCGGCCCGTCCCAGCAGGCGGGCCAGTCGGTCTCAACTCATCCAGTTGCCGCCATCCACGTTCAGCGTCTGCGCGGTCACATAGCGCGCCTCGTCAGACGCAAGGAACACGCAAGGCCCGGCGATGTCCTCGGGCAGGCCCATGCGACCCAAAGGCACCGCCTCGCCCACTTCGCGCTTCTTCTGTCCAAGGGCCTTGTTCTCATATTTGGCGAATTGCGCATCCACCACGTCCCACATCGGCGTATCGACCACACCGGGGGCGATGGCATTGACGCGGATCTTGTCCTTGGCGAACTCCAGCGCGAAGCTCTGCGTCAGGGAAATCACCGCCGCCTTGGAGGAGCAATAAATGGCGATATTCGGCTCCCCCCGCCGCCCGGCTTGGCTGGAGAAGTTGATGATCGCCCCACCGCCCCTGCGCTTCATCGAAGGCACCACGGCCTGAATGGCGAAGATCGTGCCACCCACGTTCACGTCATACTGCCGCCGGTAATCCTCCAGCGTGATCTTGTCGATCGAGGCCATGTTGAAGATGCCCGCGTTGTTGACAAGGATATCCACCCCACCCCAAGCCGCCTCAACCGCTGCAACACCAGCGGCGATGGAGGCCAGATCGGTTACATCCATCGTCACCGCCATCGCATTTGGCCCCAAAGCGGCAGCAGTCTCTGCCGCCTCATGCGCCAGCCGGTCGGCAATGGCTACCTTGGCGCCCTCGGCCACATAAGCCGCCGAAATCGCCCGCCCAATGCCACGCGCGCCGCCCGTGATCAGCGCCACTTTACCTTGCAGTCTCATGCCAGTGTCTTTCCATCAGGGCCGAAGCGATGCACCTTGCCCGCCTGCGGGGCAAGGCGAACGCGGTCGCCGTGGCTCAGTTTGATTTCTCCGCCCGCGCGGACGTTGATCGTGCCGACGGCTTTGGTGGCGACCTTGAGGAAAGTGTCGGACCCCAGATGCTCCGACAGCCCAACAACACCCTCCCAGCCGCCCTCGGCCACGATGTCCAGATGCTCGGGCCGCACGCCGATGGTGGTGGCACCCAGCTTGTCCGCTTCAATCCCGGTGATCAGGTTCATCTTCGGGCTGCCTATGAAGCCCGCCACAAAGGTATTGGCCGGGTGTTCGTACAAGGCCAGCGGGCTGCCCACCTGTTCGATCCGCCCCGCGTTCAGGACAACGATCTTGTCGGCCATGGTCATCGCTTCGACCTGATCGTGGGTCACATAGATCATCGTCGTCTTCAACTGCTGGTGCAGTTCGGTGATTTCCTGCCGCATGTTCACCCGCAAGGCGGCGTCGAGGTTCGACAGAGGTTCGTCGAACAGAAACGCCTTGGGTTCCCGCACAATCGCCCGGCCAATCGCCACGCGCTGGCGTTGCCCGCCGGAAAGCTGCCCCGGACGGCGGTCAAGGTAGTTCGTCAGGTTCAGCACCTTCGCCGCCGACTGAACCTTGGCCTCTTGCTGCTCGGGTGTCATGCCGGCCATCTTCAGCGGGAAGGCGATGTTCTTTCTGACCGACATATGCGGGTACAAAGCATAGCTTTGAAACACCATCGCCAGCCCGCGCTTGGCGGGCGGCAGTTCGGTCGCATCGGTGCCATCAATCGTGATGCCGCCAGAGGTGACGTCCTCCAGCCCCGCAATCAGCCGCAGCAGCGTGGATTTGCCGCAGCCCGAGGGGCCGACGAAGACGACGAACTCGCCGTCTTCGATCCGCAGGTCGATTGAGGGGATCACATCCACCTCGCCAAAACTTTTCCGCACGGCGTTGAGCGTGATTTGTCCCATTATACCCTCACTTCACCGCGCCAAAGGTCAGGCCACGGACGAGTTGTTTCTGGCTGAACCAGCCCAATATCAGGATCGGTGCGATGGCCATGGTCGAGGCCGCCGAGAGTTTCGCGTAAAACAGCCCTTCGGGTGAGGAATAGCTGGCGATGAACTGCGTCAAAGGGGCCGCGTCGTGGGTGGTCAGCTGCAACGTCCAGAACGCCTCGTTCCACGCAAGAATCACGTTCAGAAGCAGGGTGGAGGCGATGCCGGGCAGGGCCATGGGCGTCAGGACATAGAGGATCTCTGACCGCAGCGAAGCGCCGTCCATCCGCGCGGCTTCAAGGATCTCGCCGGGAATTTCCTTGAAATAGGTGTAGAGCATCCAGACGACGATCGGCAGGTTGATCAGCGTCATCACGGCCACCAGCCCGGTGCGGGTGTCCAGAAGCCCCATGTTCTTGAAGCCCAGATACATCGGGATCAACACGCCCACCGCAGGCATCATCTTGGTCGACAGCATCCACATCAGCAGATCCTTCGTCCGCTTGCCCGGAACAAAGGCCATGGCCCAAGCCGCCGGAATGGCGATCACCAAGGCCAGCAGCGTCGACCCCACCGAGATCACCACCGAGTTGAAGAAGTGCAGCGAGTAGTTCGACCGCGTCTGCACCTCGGCATAGCTGTCGAAGTTCCACGGCGAGGTCAGCATCTCGAACGGCGATTTGATAGCGTCGCCCTCGGTGTGAAAGCTCATCAGAATGGTCCACAGGATCGGGAAGAAGATCAGGAACCCGATGCCCCAGGCTGCGGCAGTAACGACGACTTTGGCGGGGGTTGAGGATTTGCGTGCCATGTTCATGCGTCCAGGTTCTTGCCAATCATCCGCATCACGAAGACAGCGACGATGTTGGCGAGGATGACAGCGACAATCCCGCCCGCCGAGGCGCCACCCACGTCGTTGCCGTACAGCGACTGTTGTGCGACAAGGTAGGTGATGGTGGTGGAGGCGGGGCCGCCGCCGGTGGTCACGGCAATCTCGGCATAGATCGACAGAAGGAAGATGGTCTGGATCAGGATGACGACCGTGATGGCGCGGGTCAGGTGCGGCAGGGTCAGGTAGATGAACCGGTTCATCCAGTTGGCGCCGTCCATCTCGGCGGCCTCTTGCTGTTCACTGTCCAAGGATTGCAGGGCTGTCAAAAGGATCAGCGTGGCGAAGGGCAGCCATTCCCATGACACGATGCCGATGATCGATAGCATGGGCGCGTGGCCGAGGAAGTCGTAGGGCTGAAGCCCCAAGCCCTTGGCGATATGGGCGAACATGCCGTTCACCGGGTTCATGAACATGTTCTTCCAGACCAAGGCGCTTACGGTCGGCATCACGAAGAACGGCGCAATCACCAGAACCCGCACCACGCCTTGTCCCCAGAACGGTAAGTTCAGCAGCAAGGCCAGAAGGATGCCGCCGACAACGGTGATCAACAGAACGCCAACCACCAGCGCCACGGAATGCCAGACGGCGGTCAGGAAGGCGCGGTCGGTCAGGAAGTAGTAGTAATTGTCAAACCCGGCCCAGCCTT
>CANBRQ010000257.1 GCA_947371955.1 Paracoccaceae bacterium
GGTGTGGCTCACAAAGCTGGTGATGCCGGCAATCGTGGTCCAGAACAGGCCGGGAGCAATCTCGGCCTTGCGCGGCGTGACCAGAACCGACCTGCGCAGCAACTGGTTCAGCGCGAAGGCTACGGCAATCACCCCCACCAGCAGCGTCACCCACTGGTCGACCAAATGCTGAGACGCCTCGGCATTCGACCCACGGCTGGCGACAAAGGCATAGACCCCCCAGCCGATGGCCACGCCGATAGACAGGCCGGTCATCGAAATCCACAGCACCCGCGCGTCGAATTCCTTGCGGTAGGCGTAAAGCCCGAACCAATCCGACACGACGTAGACGGGCAGCATCAATCCCGCCGCAACCACCGGACTGATCGCCAGCGACAGCAGCGGCACCACCAGCGCCCCCACGATCGGGATGCCGCCCTTGCCCACTCCGGTCAGCACAGCGGCGATCACGGCCACCACCCAGAATTCCCAGCCGTTCATCGCGCTTTTCCCATTCACATTGGCCCAAATATCCGCGGGGGGTCCAGGGGGCTGCAAGCCCCCGGCCCTTTCGCAAACACGCCTCGGACCTGCCCGCGTCACACTTTCTTCACGTGCTAGCGCAATCATCCGCAATGCACCATCCCGCACCGCTTTGCCGCAGCGCAGCGCCCTTGCGCGGCGGGGCGGTTTGGGCTTAATCCACGGCAATCCAATTCGCTTGCAACCTTCAGGGAGTACCCCACATGGCCAGACCGAAGATCGCGCTGATCGGCGCAGGGCAGATCGGTGGCACGCTTGCCCACCTCGCCGCCCTCAAGGAACTGGGCGACGTCATCCTGTTCGACATCGCCGAGGGCACGCCGCAGGGCAAGGCGCTCGACATCTCGCAGTCCGGCCCGATTGAAGGCTTTGACGCCTCGATCAAGGGCGCCAATTCCTATGCTGATATCGCGGGCGCCGATGTCTGCATCGTCACCGCCGGCGTTCCGCGCAAGCCGGGGATGAGCCGGGATGACCTTCTGGGCATCAACCTGAAAGTCATGAAAGCCGTGGGCGAGGGTCTGAAGGCCCATGCGCCGAACGCCTTCGTGATCTGCATCACCAACCCGCTTGACGCGATGGTCTGGGCGCTGCGCGAATTCTCGGGCCTGCCGCACCACATGGTCGTGGGCATGGCAGGGGTTCTGGATGCCGGTCGCTTCCGGCATTTCCTGGCCACCGAGTTCAACGTGTCGATGAAAGACGTCACCGCCTTCGTTCTGGGCGGTCATGGCGACACGATGGTGCCCCTGGCCCGCTATTCGACGGTGGCCGGCATCCCGCTGCCCGATCTGGTCAAGATGGGCTGGACCACGCAAGAGAAGCTGGACGGCATCATCCAGCGCACCCGTGACGGTGGCGCGGAAATCGTGGGCCTGCTGAAGACCGGTTCGGCCTTCTACGCGCCCGCCGCCTCGGCCATCGAGATGGCGGAAGCCTATATCAAGGACCAAAAGCGCCTGCTGCCGGTGGCGGCTTACGTCAAGGACGCCTTCGGGCTGGACGGCATGTATGTCGGCGTTCCGGTGATCCTTGGCGCGGGCGGGGTCGAGCGTCTGGTGGAAATCCAGATGACCGAGGACGAGAACGCCATGTTCCAGAAGTCGGTCGACGCCGTGAAGGGCCTTGTCGCGGCCTGCAAGACGATTGATCCGTCTCTGGCCTGATCGCAAGATCACCTCATGCTAGCAAAAGGCGCACTTGTGGAAAGTGCGCCTTTTCTTTTGCGCCTTGCCCTCTTGGAGCATCGCCCGCTGTGTTCTAAGAGGGCCTCGGACGACAGGAAAGGGAACCCATGCGGCCAACATGGATGGTGCAGGCCACGGTCAATGAACCGCTGGAGCTTCTGGTATCTTTCGTCGCCCATCACCTTGATCTGGGGGCCGACCTTGTGCATCTGCACCTGGACCACCCGCATCCCGAAGCCCATGAGGCCTTCAAGGGTCACCCCAAGGTCAAGCTGACCGATTGCGACGAAGCCTATTGGAAGCGCCTTTTTCCGCGCGGCCGTCCGCCCGGTCTGCCGGGGCGGCAGCAGGCGAACTACCGGCAAGTCTATGACACGATGCAGCAGGATTGGGTTCTGTTCTGCGATGCCGATGAATATCTGGCACCCCGCGAAGAGGTCGCAGCCATTCTGGCCCGACAACCGGCCCGGATGGACTATCTGCTCATCCCGGTGGCCGAAAAGGTCCTGCCTCCGGGCCTGCAGCCCGCCACCGTCTTCGACGGCGCCTTCCGCACCGGCCAACCCAAGGGCGCCGATTACGCGCTGGAAATCTACGGCCCCGACCTCGCCCCCATGCTGGAGCGTGTCGTGGCGGCGCATGATGTCGGCAAAAGCATCGTCCGGCGTGGCGTCGACTGCACCCTGCGCACGCATATGCCCTTGCAGGTGACGCCCGGTACCGGATTGCCTCCGACGGGTCCGAAACTGACCTGGGCCTGGATGCCCGACGCCTGGCTTGCCCATTATGATGCGCTGACGCCGCTGTATTATCTGGTGAAACTTCTGGCGCGGCATCTGGTCAACAAGGCCATTCTGGAGTCGGGCAAACGCACCGGCCAGCGCCATCCCTCGCGCGAAGAGCAGATGGTCTTTGCCGTGGCCGCCTGCGCCCAAGCCAATCCGGTTGAGGTGACCGAGGTTCTGCACCGGCTGACGCCGCAGTCGATGGCCGCGCTGCGCCGCCGGGGCCTGCTGGTTGACCTCGCCCTTGCGCCGGACCAGACGGCGCGCAAACACTTCCCCGATCTGACGCTCGATTTTACGCCAGAGGCCTTTGACCGTGCCCTGCGGGTCAAACATGCAGCCACATTGGCCACAATGGGCGTGGCCTGAACCGTTTCCTTGCAAAACGTGGCGCTTTGGCCTGCTTGAACCAGCCGCATTCACTTGAATTTGCGCGTCCAGAGGCCGCTGCCCAAGTCGTTTCAGAGTTTTCCCCTATTGGAACATTCTGACGGGTGCTCTACTAGAACGGTCGTTCGGCATTTCAAAAAGGTGACCCAATGCGCGCAAGTTGGATGGTTCAGGCCACGATGAATGAACCGCTTGATCTGTTGGTCGCCTTTGTGTCCCACTATCTCGACATGGGCGCGGACCTCATCCACATCTATCTGGACCAACCGCATCCCGAGGCCGAGGCGCTATTGCGTGGCCATCCCAAGGTCCGACTGACGCGTTGCGATGCGGCCTATTGGGCGCGTGTTTCTCCCAAAGGCCGCCCGATGGGCCATCCGGCCCGCCAGATGGCCAATTCCAAGCATGAATACGCGCAAATACAGCATGACTGGATGCTGATGTGCGACGCCGACGAATATGTGGTGATGAAACAGGATCTCGGAGAATATCTGGCCGCCGTGCCGGCCAGGATCGACTTTGTGCGGGTGAAAGTGGCAGAAAAGGTCCTGCCGCCCGGCATGATCCCGCAGACGATCTTCGAGGGCACCTTCCGCCTGCCAAGCACCAAAGGCATCGCTTTGGCGACCGAAATCTACGGTGCCGAAGTCGCCCCATATCTGGAGCGTGTCGTGGCAGGTCACGAAAACTGCAAAAGCATCGTTCGGCGCGGGGGTGATTTCACCATGAACATCCACAACCCGATGCGCCGCAAACCCGGCCCGAAAGACAGTGTGCCGCCGCCGACGCCCGTCGGGCAGTGGCTGCCAGATGCCTATCTGGCGCATTTCGACGCCCTGACGCCCCTGCACTACTTGATCAAGCTTTTGGGCAAATACGTCGGCAAGCGCAACATGGAGCGGGCGGGCCGCACAGCAGGCCCCCGCCACCCCTCGCGTGAGCTGCAGATTGAGCTTGCGGTGGCTGCCTGCGCCGGGCCGGACCCCGTCTCGAAAACCGACATCCTGCACCGTCTGACGCCCGAGACGATGGCGGTCATGAAGAAGCACAACCTGCTGGTTGACCTTGACCTTGCCCCTGACCAGATCGCCGGCAAGCATTTCCCCGGCGTTCCCTTGGATTTCACGCCCGAGGCCTTTGACCGCTCGCTGCGGATCAAGCATGCTGTGATCCTGGACGAGATGGGGATTCTCTGACGTCTAGACCGGATCAGGCCGGCCCCACGCAACGGGCAGACCTGATCCCGCCAGAACCAACCCGTTTCAGCGCCGTCAGACGGGTCCCCGATGGATGCCCCCGCTTTCCCCGTTCCGCACGACCCCGAGGCCCGCATGACCCAGTCTTTCGACGACGAACTTGAAGCCCGGCTGATGCGCTATGCGGCCATCGACAGCCAAAGCGATCAGGACAGCACGGCCTCGCCTTCGACTCAGGTGCAGTTCGCCATGCTGACCCTGCTGCGTGATGAACTGACCGCGATGGGCGCGCAGGATGTGACCCTGACCGACTACGGCGCGGTTCTGGCCACCGTTCCGGGCACGGCCCCGGGCCCGACGGTGGCCTTTCTTGCCCATGTCGACACCGCCCCCGCCTACAATGCCACCGGCGTCAAACCCCGCGTCCATCGCGGCTATAATGGCGGGCAGATCACCTACCCCGACGCGCCCCTTGTCCTGTCGCCGGAAACCTCGCCGGAGCTCGGCAAGAAGCTGGGCCACACCATCATAACCGGCTCGGGTGCCACCCTTTTGGGCGCAGATGACAAGGCCGGCGTGTCCATCCTGATGACCGCTGCGCGCCACCTGCTGACAACGCCCGGCCTGACGCACGGCCCGATTCGCCTCGCCTTCACCCCGGACGAGGAAATCGGCCGCGGCGTCAACAAGCGCCTGCCCGCCGACATCGGCGCGGCCTTCGCCTATACCTTCGACGGCTCGACCGTGGGCGAGATCGAGTATGAAAGCTTCTCCGCCGACGGCGCCACGGTGAAGATAACCGGTGTGTCGGCCCATCCCGGCTGGGCCAAGGGCAAACTGGTCAACGCCCTGACGCTGGCCGCCCGCCTGATCACCGCCCTGCCGCTGTCCACCATGACGCCCGAAGTGACCGAGGGTCGCGAGGGTTTCCTCCACCTCACCGACATGACCGGCAACGCCGCCGAGGCCACCCTGCGCTTCATCCTGCGCGATTTCGAACGTCAGGGTCTGGCCGAGAAGGGCACGATGCTGCGCCAAGCCGCCGCCGACATCGCTGCAGCCGAGCCCCGCGCCAAGGTCGAGGTCACTATCACCCCGCAGTACCGCAACATGCGCTACTGGCTTGAACATGACATGCGCCCGGTCACACTTGCCCAGAACGCCGCCCGCGCCATCGGCATCCAGCCCGCCTCCAAACCCATCCGCGGCGGCACCGACGGCTCGCGCCTGACCGAAATGGGCCTGCCCACCCCCAACCTCTTCACCGGCATGCAGGAAATCCACGGCCCCCTGGAATGGATTTCGGTGCAGGATATGGCCGTGGCCACCGCCCTCATGCTGAAAATCATCGAAACCGCCGCCGAATAGTCCCGCCCGACCAATCCACCCTTCACCGAGGTCCAAATACTTCGCGGG
>CANBRQ010000258.1 GCA_947371955.1 Paracoccaceae bacterium
TCCAGGTGATCAGCCCCACGGCCAAGGTCCGCGCGGCAAAGGCCGAGGCCAGTTCCGGCGGTGCCACGCCGCCAAACTGCGCCAACATCGGTGCGCCCCAGACATGCGGTGCGGCCAGCACGACCAGACCTGCCGCCCGCTGCGCCAGACCCTGACCATAGGCCAGAAACCACAGGCCAACCCCCGTGCCAGCCGCCGTCAAAGCCCACCAAAGCTGTCTTGCCTGCAAATCCGCCGACGGCGTTCCCGGCAAATCCGGCTGCAACCCCAATGCGGGCATCAGCTGAAACGCCGCAAATCCCGCAAGCCCCCACAAAAGACCCTCAGACAATCCCAGCTTGACGCCCAACTGCTCGGCCAACTGAATTCCGCCCATCAGAACAAAGCTATAGCCGCAGTATGTAAGAATAGCGAACAACACCGTCAGCGCCTCGCGGTGTGCACCGGATTCGGGCTCACCATGGTCATGATCGGCAGGTTCCGCCGACATATCCATCCCGGGCATGGACTTGGCCATGGCATCGGCAGCTTCAGAAGCCGTCGGAACCCCTTGAAAATGCACCAGTTCCCGGCTTTCGTACCGTTCCGCCAGCAGGATTTTCGGTTCCACAAACAAATATTGCAGAAGGGCGCACAGCAACCCCGCCGCAAAGCCAGCGAACAGCGCGCTGGACAGCATATGCCGCATCAAACTGCCTCAGTGGCAGGGAAATCCGGTCGAGTGGCGCATGTCATGCGCCGCGTCATGCAGCGTCTGGCTTTGGGCAAAGCCCGAAGCGAAAACCAGCGTCAGGCCAACCAGGGCCACGAACACCGCTTGCAGTGCCACCGAAGAGCGCACTTGGGTCTGGATCATATTCATCGTCGTCTCCTGTAGCCGTCACACCCGACGGCCGTTGTTTCACCTCTGCAAGGCCGGTCTCCTGACTCACGGATCATAGCATGCCTGCCGCCTTCCCAATGGTTGCCCATCAGTGGCATTTAGAGGCCGCTACCGCTTACAGTCGCGGGGGCGGTTGAGGATCACGTGCCCGTTCGGGTTCACCCTACCTCATTCCCGTTTCAGTCCTGACGCTTTGCGCTTTGGACACCTTGCTGCTATATAAGGCCGCGAAACGCCCGTAGGGTCAAGGGCCGAAAGCGGCAGATCGCGCCGCCCTGCGACATCTTACCCCGGAATGCGTGCAATGGCCTTCGTGCGCAGCGCGCCGAAGATGCGGGCATCAGGGAATGTGCCGTCGGTCGAGGCTTCATAGGCCTTGGCAAAGGTGATTAGGTCCGAAAGGTCCGCCTCGGTCAGATCGCCGAAGAGATAGGCCACCTTGCCCGCAGCCCGAAACGCCAGGGTCGATGGCCGCGTGCAGCCCGACATGCACTCTGTCTTCTGCACCGCAAACCCGCTCGCCGACAGCTTTTCCGCAAAGTCACCCTGCCCTAACGTGCAGGTCGCACAGAGGGTTATCTGAAGCGTCATATCCCCTCCATCAACGGCCCGATCAGGATCAGCGCTGGCCCGTCATGCGCATCGGCCAAAGCTGCGCCCAAAGTCGCTACCGTCGCCCGCGTCAGTCTTTGTTCCGGAGTCGACACGCTTTCCGCCAGCAAAGCCGGCGTTTCCCCCGGCAAGCCAGCTGAGATCAGCTTTGAAGACAGGCTCGCAAAGGTCCGTTTTCCCATGAAAATTACCGTCGTCGCCAGCGGGTCAGCCAAAGCCGCGATGTTGAGATCCTCCGGCAAGCCGCCATGCACATCATGCCCGGTGACAAACTGGACCCGTCGCGCCGTCAACCGCCGGGTCAAGGGGATCCCCGCCGCGGCCGCCGCAGCCGAGGCCGAGGTCACGCCCGGTACGATCTCGAACCCGATACCGGCCGCCCGGCACGCCTCGATCTCTTCCTCCAGCCGCCCGAACAGCCCGGAATCGCCCGACTTCAACCGCACCACCTGCGCGCCAGAGGCCGCATAATCCACCAGCAACCGACTGACCTGATCCTGCTTTGGCGACACGCGCCCCGCCCGCTTGCCCACCCCCACCAGATCCGCCCCCTCCCGCGCAAAAGCGAGGATTGGCCCCGCCGACAGGTCATCAAACAGGATCGCATCCGCCGCCTGAATGCGCTTCAACGCCTTCACTGTCAGCAGGTCCGGATCGCCCGGGCCAGAGGACACGAAAGATACAAACCCGCTCATGACGCCTCGGCAATCAGATGGAAATACGACCCCGAGACGCGGCCCCGATAGCTGCCCGTCTCCGCCACCTCAGCCCCCTCGGCATCCACAACCTGCGCCAAAGCCGCATCCGGCTGGGCCACGATTGTCGAGTAATGAAACTCATGCCCCCGCAGCCGCGCCCCCGCGCCCTGCCCCGGCATCGGTGCCTGCAAGGTCGCCAGCCGGTACCCCAGATGCATCTTCCGCTTCTCGAAACTGGTCACCAGCCCCAACAGCCCCGCCATCCGGTGCCGCAGGCCTGCCTTGTCGATCAACCCCTCACCCAGCACCATATACCCGCCGCACTCGCCATGCACCCGGCCCTTGAAGCCCTGCAGCCCGGCCATGAACCGCTCGGCGGAGGCCAACCGCCCCCCGTGCAATTCCGGATACCCTCCCGGCAACCAGCACACATCCGCCTCCGGTGGCGCCTCATCGGCCAAGGGAGAAAACGTCACCACCTCCGCCCCCGCCGCCCGCCAACCGTCCAGAAGATGCGGATAAATGAAGGAAAATGCCTCATCCCGCGCCAAGGCAATCCGCTGCCCCGGCGGCGTGATCTTCAGGACCCCACCCACAGGCAAAGGCGAGGCCGCTGCCAGCACCGCATCCAGATCGACATGGGCTGCCATAATCCGCGCCGCCTCCTCCAGCATCGCCTCAAGTTCCGGCAGTTCTTCCGCCTGCACCAGCCCGAGATGCCTCTCAGGCAGCGCCAAGGCCGCCACGCGGGGCAAAGCCCCCAAGACGCGTATCCCCGCCGCCTCAACCCCCGCCCGCAAAAGCCGCTCATGTCGGGGCGAGGCGACCTTGTTCAACACCACCCCCGCCAGCCGCAACCCGGGGCGATACATCATCAGCCCCAATGCCACCGCCCCCGCCGTCTGCGCCTGCCCCCCCGCATCCAGCACCAAGACCACCGGCCAGTCGAGATGCACGGCCAAGTCCGCACTGGACCCCCTGCCCCACTCGCCCTTCAAAGCCACCCCGTCATGCAGCCCCATCGCGCCTTCCGCGATGACGATATCCGCTCCTTTGGCCTTGCCCAAAAGGCTGGCGACCATGGCCTTGCCCATCGCCCAGGACTCAAGATTGAACGAGGCCCGCCCCGTCGCCGCCCGATGGAACGCAGGGTCAATGTAATCCGGCCCTGACTTGAAGCACTGCACCTGCAATCCACGCCGCACAAAGGCCCGCGCCAGCCCCAAGGTCAGCAAGGTCTTGCCGCTGCCCGAAGACGGCGCCGCGATGATGACCCCTCCGGTCACTCGGGAAACCTCGGGGCGGTACCCACGGGCCGATAGCGCCGGTCATAATCGCCGGCATAAAGCCGGCTCTCCTCAAAACCTTCCGCCGCCAAAGCCCGACCCACCAGGATCAAAGCCGTCCGGTCAATCTCCGGCCCCACGGCCCTTTCAATCGTCGCCAGCGACCCGCGCACAATCCGCTGATCCGGCCAGGTCGCGCGCCAGACCACCGCCACCGGGCAATCGGCCCCGTAGAACGGCACCAGTTCCGCCACCACCTGCCCCAAGGCATGAATCGACAGATGAATGGCCAGCGTCGCCCCGGTACTGGCAAAAGCCGCTAAAGTCTCCCGCTCTGGCATGGCACTCGCCCGCCCCGAGGTCCGGGTCAGCACCACGCTCTGCGCCAACCCTGGCAGCGTCAGTTCCACCCCCAAAGCCGCCGCCGAGGCCGCAAAAGACGGCACGCCCGGCGTCACATCGTAAGCAATCCCCAGCGTCCGAAGCCGCCGCAGTTGCTCGCCCATCGCCGACCAGATCGACAGATCGCCCGAATGCAGCCGCGCCACATCCAAGCCTTCCGCATCCGCCGCCGCAATCTCTGCCATGATCGCGTCCAGCGACATCGGCGCGGTATTCACAATCCTGCAGCCCGGCGGGCAATGCGCCAGCACCCCCTCTGGCACCAAGGACCCGGCGTACAGACAGACGGGTGAGGCAGCGATCAAATCCCGCCCCCGCAGCGTCAGCAGATCCGCCGCCCCCGGCCCGGCGCCAATGAAATGCACCGTCATGCTGCCGACTCCGCCAAGGCCACAACCGCCATCCCATCCGGCCCGGTCCTGCGCCCGGCAATTAACCGCGCGCCCGGCCCCGCAGCTGCCAAAGCCGAGGCCTCTGCCACCGACCCGGTGCCATATTCCGCCATCACCCGGGCCGAGCCTTCCACCCCCTGCGCCTCCAAGGCGGCGCGGGAAATTCCGTGAACTTTCAGCCCCAAGCCACTGGCCAGCCTCACCAAACCCGGTTCATGCATCTTGTCCTCCGCCGTGGCCAAAGCCTCCGCCGGCCCAACCAAAGCCAAGGCCGCCGCCAGACTTTCCGCCGATGCGCCGCGCCTGAACCCAAGCCCTGCCACGATCATTTCACCACACTCCACTGCACGACAGGCCGCGAAGCCTCCCAGCCGCGCTTGGACCCCAAGGCCCCCGCCTCCGCAAGATCAATCCGCATCAGATGCCCGCCCTTGTTACCATGCCAGCGATACAAAAGCGCCTCCGTCTCCAGCGTCACACCGTTCATCACAAGCCGCGCGCCCTCCGGCATCAGCCCCCAAACCCGCTCCACCAAGGCGTCCGAGGCCCCGCCCCCCACAAAGACCACATCCGGGGCAGGTAAATCGCCGATAACTTCCACCACAGACCCCTGATGCAGGTGCCAGCGATGCGCCAGCCCGAAGCGTTCCGCATTGCCCAAAGCCCGCGCCCCCCGCGCCGCATCCGCCTCGACGGCATGGGCCACCGACCCCGGAGCCGCCAACAGAAACTCGATCGAAACCGAACCCGACCCGGTGCCAAGATCCCACAGAACCTCACCGCCCCGCGGTGCAAGGGCCGACAAGGTCAGCGCCCGGACCGCCCGCTTGGTGATCTGCCCATCATGGGCAAACATCTCATCCGGCAGGCCCGAGGCCCTTGGCATTCCCCGGCCAACACAGTCCAGCGCCACTGCCACAGGGGACCAAAATGCTTCGTGAACAGCAGCTTGCGGCGTGATGCTCACAACTCTCTCCCGCGGGCCACCCAAGGCCTCCAGCACATGAAACCCCGAAGCACCAAACCCCTGCGCCTCCAGAAACACGCCCAATTCCCCGACCGCCGCGCCGTCGCGCAACAGGCAAATCACCTTCTGCCCCCGCGCCAGCACAGGCCGCAGCCGCGCCAAAGCTGCGGCATGCAGACCAAGGCAGACCACCTCCTCCATGCGCCAGCCCAGCCGATTG
>CANBRQ010000259.1 GCA_947371955.1 Paracoccaceae bacterium
TTCACGGCGTGAAACGCCTGCGCGTGGTGGATGCCTCGATCATGCCAAACATTGTATCGGGAAACACCAACGCCCCTGCTATCATGATCGCGGAAAAGGCGGCAGATATGATCCTTGAGGACCGCAAACGGCCCCAAGACTGACCAAAGGGCCACCATAGGCCCGACGACAACAAGACCTGCAACAGAGGAGGAAAGAATGAATCTCAAGAAAGGCCTGATGGCGCTCATCGCCATGGGAGTGATGGCGATCGCCGGCCAAGCCTCGGCCGCCGTCACCTGCGGCGACACCACCGGACAAGCCGCCACCGGTGCGCCCATCGTGATCGGCGGCATCTATGCTGACGGCGCACCAGGCGACTGGTCGTCATCCACCGACGCTGCCGCCGCCTATTTCGCCTGCGTCAACGCCAACGGCGGCATCAACGGCCGCCCGATCGACTACCGCGTTGAAAACGACCAATGGGCGCCGGAAGCCGCAGCCCAAGCCGCCGCCAAGCTGGTGAACGACGACAAGGCCGTGGCGCTGGTCGGCAACGGCTCGTTCATCGAGATGGCCGTCAACGCCAAGACCTACAAGGACGCGGGCATCATGGTCATGGCCTCGGCCTGCGCCATTTCGGAATGCTTTGAATCCTCCAACATCGTGTCGACCAACGAAGGCCCGCTGCCGTCCGACCTTGGCGCCGCGCTTTACGCGCAAGAGAACCTCGGCGCCAAGAACATCGCCTGCATCGGCCTGAACATCCCCGACAACGGCGTGTGGTCCTGCCAGGCCGTCATCGACATGATGACCAAGCGCGGCGGCACCGGCTCCATGGCGCTTCTGAACCCCGGCGCGCCGGACGTGAACTCGGCCCTGCTGGAGGCCGTGGCCTCCGGTGCCGACACCATCCTGATGAACCTGCCCGCTGGCCTTGCGATTGCCGTCCTGAAGGCCGCGCAAGAGCAGAACCTGCGCGACAGCTACAACTGGATTGCGCCGACCCCGCTTTATGATCTGTCGGTTCCGGCAGCGATTGGCGACTATTGGGACGGCAAGGTCTATGTTCAGGCGGAACTTGCCCCGGTCTCGGTCAACGGCCCCGATGCGCAAAACTGGCTGGCCGTGATGGACGCCTACGGCAAGAAAGACGACCCGCGCGACACCTTCAGCCAGGGCGGCTACCTCTCGGCGCAGTTCTTCACCAAGGCGGCCCTCGCGATGGACCCCAAAGACCTCGACGACCGCGCCAAGGTGACGGCAGCCATCAAAGGCATCTCGGGCTACAAATCCGACCTGATGTGCGGCCCCTACTACGTCGGCGACGCCGATTTCCACATGCCCAACCACGCGGGCTATATCGTGAAAATCACCAAGGGCGGGTTCGAAGTCGTGCAGACCTGCACCGAATATGACAGCGACTACTTCGCCCGTCATATCGAGGTCGAAAAGAAGCTCGGCCTGCGCTGATCCTGTCTTGCGCCAGCCGCAAAGGCTGGCGCTTCCATGCGAGGCCCAAGGCGGAGGCCGAACCGCCGCGCGCCTCCAAGGCCACAAAGACCCCCGCGCCAGCCATTTGCCCGGCTGGCGCGCCCCTTTCCCAGACGTGGTGCAGATGACCCGACCCTCCCTGATCAACTGGGCGCTTTACATAGCCCTGATGGCCGCCACCATGCTGTGGCTGGCTTGGGGCAAACCGCTCAACGTCGCGGGCATGTTCATCACCGCAGGCCTCGCCGTAGGTTCGCTTTACGCCTTGGGCGGCATCGGCATGGTCGTGCTGTTCCGCGCCTCGGGTGTGTTGAACTTCTCCTCCGGAGCCGCCGGCGCCGCCGGAGCCATGACCGCATGGCAAGTCACCCAATGGGGCGTCTGGCCGCCCCTCGCATGGGCCGCCTGCATCCTCGTCGCGCTGATCCTGACGCTGGCCTATGGCCGCTTCGTAGCCCCCTTGCTGGCCTACCGCGAAACCGTTGTCAAAGCCGTGGCCACCTTGGGCTTCGCGCTGATCCTCCTGGGCCTCGTCTCGTTCAGTTGGCCCGACGACCCGCGCTCCCTCGGCTTGCCGACCGATTCCATCGGCCTCACCCTTCTCAGCCTGAAAGTCACCGGCACCCGCGTGCTGGCCTTCCTCGCCTCGGTCCTAATCTGCATCGGCATCTATGCCTTCCTCGGCCGCACCCAGATCGGCCTGCAAATGCGCGCGGTGGCGAATGACCGAGACCTGTCGGCCCTTTTAGGCATCCCGATCCTGAAGGTCGAAACCATCGCCTGGGCCATCGCAGGCCTTCTGGCAGGCTTCACCGGCCTGATGTTCGCCAATTTGATCCGCCTTGAACCCGTGGTCATCACCTTCATGGTCATCCCCTCCATCGCCGCAGCCCTGTCTGGACGCCTCGACAACCTCGGCCTCGTCCTCTTGGGTGGCCTGTCGATGGGCGTCATCGAGTCCATGCTGACGCTCTCGCCCACCCTCAAAGGCGTCCGCCCCATCGCCCCCTTTGTCATCGCGGCACTTGTCCTGCTTTACAACCAGCGCTCCAGCCGCCTCCTCTTCGCAGGCCGTTCCTGATGCGCGCCCCCCACACCGCCCCCGGTGGGCCCAAGTGCAAGCTCAAGCCCCGCAGCGCCTCAAGCCGCCAAACCCCACCGCCTTGCACAGCCGCCTGCCGGACCTCCGCCACGCACTGTTTCGCGAAGGGACGCCCGTGATGGACCGCTCCCTCTTCCGCATCACCCCGTCTGGCGCGTCCGGCCTGATCTTCGCGGCCCTGGCCTTTACTGTCCTGCCCGCAATCGCAGGCTCCTACTGGATGAGCGTGCTGACCTCCGCCGCCTGCTTCACCATGGCGGCCTCGGGCGTGGCCTTCATGTATGCCCGCCTCGGCATGGTCTCCCTCACCCAGGTGGGCCTCATGGGCATCGGCGGCTGGGTCGCCCTGCGCCTCAACTACCTGTTCGACTTCCCGTTCGAGGTGAACCTGATCCTCGCCGCCCTCGCCACCATGGTCTTCGGCTGGATACTTGCCCTGCCAGCCCTGCGCATGCGCGGCCTCTACCTCGCCCTCGTCACCCTGATGGCTGCCGGAGGGCTGGAGATCCTCTTCTCCACCTTCCAGTTCCCCAACGGCGGCGTGGGCTTCTGGGGCGTGAAGATCGGTTCCACCGACCCGTTCCGCGGCCCCATGCTGGCGCAAACCCCCGAAGCCTTCCTGCGCTACGTCATCGGGATGACCACCCTCGGCTTCCTCCTGATCGAGGCGCACCGCCGCACCGCCCCCGGCCGCGCCTGGGCCCTGATCCGCAAATCCGAGGCCGCCGCGATGGCCGCAGGCGTCAACGTCACGCTCTACAAAACCTGGGCCTTCGGCATCGCAGGCCTGCTGGCCGGAGCCTCAGGCGCCCTCCTCGCGGCCAGCCTCGGCCTGCTGGATGACGGCACCTTCCGCTCCCCCGAAAGCATCCTGCTCTTTGCCCTCGCGGTCGTTGGCGGGTCGCGCTACTGGCTCGGCCCGGTCATCGCAGCCTTCCTCTACCGGATCCTTCCAGCCCTGCTGAACACCTGGGGCGTCAACGCCGACCTCGCCTATGTCATCTTCGGCATAGGCCTTCTGCACGCGCTTATCACCGCCCCGAACGGCATCGCAGGCCAGATATTCGAAGCGGCCCAAGCCCTGACCACCAAACCGCGGGGCCAAAAATGATCGCGCCTCATAAGGTAGAAATCGACCAGGTCCTCGTCCGCTTCGGCGGCGTCGTGGCGCTGAACGCCATCTCTGCCGCCTTCACGGCCCCCATAGGCGGCATCATTGGCCCGAACGGAGCCGGCAAGACCACCCTGATGAACGTCATCTCCGGCTTTGTGACCTCCAAGGGCGGGCGCGTCGTCGTCGATGGCCAGGACATCCTGACCCACCCCCCGCACAAACGCGCCCACATGGGCCTGCGCCGCAGCTTCCAGAAAGAGCAGATCGCCGACGACCTGACCGTCTTCGAAAACGTCCTCGTTCAACTGGACCACCGCCTGGGCTCCCCCGCCGCCAAACGCGCCGAGGCTGAGCGGATGCTGGAGGTCGTAGGCCTGTCCGACCGCGCCGACATACCCGGCGCTCTCCTCTCCGGCTTCGAGCGCCGCCTGACCGACGTCGCCCGCTGCATGGTGGGCAACCCCAAGCTCATCATGTTCGACGAACCCGCAGGCGGCCTTTCGGTCGAGGAAACCCACGCCTTGGGCGACCTCATCCTCGGCATCCACGCCCTGACCGGCGCGCAGACGCTGGTGATCGACCACGACGTCGAACTGATCTCCCGCGTCTGCACAGAAACCCTCGTCCTCGACTTCGGCCGCCGCATCGCCTTCGGCCCCACCGCGCAAGTCCTCGCCGATCCCAAAGTCAAAGCCGCCTACCTCGGCACCGAGGACATCGCATGACCAACCCCGAAGCCATCCCAAACGCCCCGCTCACCCGCCGCCGGATCGCTGTCAGGCCGCAGGTCAAGGTCTTGGCCGAACCCAAAATACCATCCCCTGAAGCGCCAACGCCCGGCTCCGAGGCCATCCGATGACCCTCGCCGTGCAGAACCTCTCCGTCACCGACGGCACCCGCACCCTGCTGTCCGGCGTCTCCCTGACCATCTCCCCCGGCCAGGTCACCGCCGTGATCGGTGCCAACGGCGCCGGCAAATCCGAACTCGTCCTTGCCCTCGCCGGAATGCTCCCCATCTCCGCGGGCTCAGTCACCCTCAACGGCCAACCGATCAAACCCACCCCCGAGAGCATCCGCCGCGCCGGCATCGCCGCCGTCCCCGAAGGCCACCGCGTCCTCACCATGCTCTCCGTCGACGACAACCTGCGCGCCGCTGGCTCCCTCATGGGCGCCAAAGCCGCCACCCAACTGGCCGAAGTCTACGCCATCTTCCCCGAACTGGCCGAGCGCAAATCCCAACTCGCAGGCACCATGTCCGGCGGCCAGCAACAGATGCTCGCCCTCGGCCACGCCCTGATGTGCGCGCCCCGCTACCTCTTGATCGACGAGATGTCCTTGGGCCTCGCCCCCCTCATCGTCAAACGCCTCCTGTCCGTCGTCATGACCCTGAAAGCGCAAGGCACAGGCATCCTCCTGATCGAGCAATTCACCGACCTCGCCCTGTCCATCGCCGAAAGTGCTGTCGTCCTGCGCTCTGGCAAGATGCGCTACGCAGGCCCGGCTTCGGCGCTGATCGCAGACAAGACCCTCCTGCAAAACGCCTATTTCGGAGTCTGAGATGCCCGCTGACCTCCTCAACCTCCACGGCAAAACCGCCCTCATCACCGGAGGCGCAGGCTCCATAGGCCTAGCTACCGCCCGCCTCCTGAAATCCCAAGGCGTCAACATCGCCCTTGTCGACCGCAACCCCGAGGCTCTTGCCGCCGCCGCTGCCGAACTTGGCCCCCAAACCCTCACCGTCACCGCCGA
>CANBRQ010000260.1 GCA_947371955.1 Paracoccaceae bacterium
GATCACGACCATGGCTTTGTCGGCGATGGGGTCCAGCATGGTGCCGAACTTCGACTCCTGCTTCCACAGGCGGGCGAGGTAGCCGTCAAAATAGTCGGTAATGGCGGCGGACACGAACAGGGTCAGCGCAAACCAGTCGGCAATCGGCCGGTGGAAATACAAAAACATGACCGGCACGCCGGGGGCGGCGAGCAGGCGCATCGTGGTCAGCGTGTTCGGGATCGTCCACTTCATGAACCTTACCTAGCCGAAGGGGCAAGGACGGGGAAGGGGGAGGAACAGGTCAAGGCGGATGGTTGCAAGAAGGCAATGGATCGTCAGAGGAATGTGAACGAAGGGTCAAAAGATTGGCTCAATCCCTTGGCAGAAATCCTCTGGACGGAGTGCCCTGCGCCTGACTACGTTCGATCACTCGGGCACAGAAGGCCCGACACTCAGCATACAGGTTCCCCATGACACTGACGACGCCTTCGGCCTTAGCCTTTCTGCGCCCATTGATGATCAGCACCGGACTGGTTGCGGGGCTGGCGCTTCCCGCTGCCGCCGCAAGCGGGCTGCCCGCACCCTACGTCAGCCGAGCACTGGATGCCGTGCTGATCCCGATTGATGGCTCGGTGCAGAAGGCCTTCGCCCTCGGCGCGGACGAAACCGGCGTTCTGGTGCTGGCAGTGGAGCCGGGAGGCGTGGCCGACAAGGCCGGTGTGGCGCCGGGCGACGTGATTTCCAAGGCACATGGCCATGCCGTCACCGACCCGATCAGCCTGGATGAGATTGTCTATTACTGGATCCAGAAAGGGTCGTTCGATTTCGGCTTCGATGGCTGGCATGGCGGCAAGGCGCAGACCTACACCTCGACCATCTCGCTGGAATCTTACACCGTCGTGATCGACGTGACGCTGATCTCGAGCTGGTCCAGCTATTCCTACGAAAGCTTCAGCTACGCGGACTACACCACGGAGTACAGTTCCGAAATCAGCGAGTCCTATGCGTCTTCGGAAAGCACCATCGAAGAAACGGCAAGTTCGGAAGAGTTTGCAACCGAAGAAACAACGACCGAAGCCGCAAGTGCCACAGAAGACGCAACGGCCACGGATGCGACCGCCACGGAAGGTGCAAGTGCGGACCAGACCGATCCCAACCTTGACACCGATGGCGATGGCACGCCGGACATCACGGATACCGACGACGACAATGACGGGATACCTGACGCGACCGACAGCGACGAAAACGGCGACGGTACTGCGGACGCGGCAGAATAGCAGATCGCAATGAAAACAGCCCCGGCAGCACACCGGGGCTGTTCTGATCTGGCGGCAGGCGGGACATTGCTTGTAAGCTTCTGAAGGAAGTCAGTATTTCTGAGGCACGTACAGTTCCGGCGGCAGAGTTGCGCGTTCGTAATCCGGATTGAAGATGCGGTCAGGCAGATGGATTTCCTCGTGCGGGATGTCCTGATAGGGGATCAGCGACAGGAAATGGCTGATGCAGTTCAGCCGGGCGCGTTTCTTGTCGTTGCCTTCCACGATGTACCACGGCGCTTCGGGAATGTTCGTGCGGGCGAACATGTCTTCCTTGGCCTTGGTGTACTGCTCCCACCGGACGCGCGATTGCAGGTCCATCGGCGACAGTTTCCATTGCTTGAAGGGGTCGTGGATGCGGACAAGAAAGCGCATCTGCTGTTCTTCGTCGGTGATCGAGAACCAGTATTTGATGACCCGGATGCCCGAGCGCACCAGCATCCGTTCAAATTCGGGGACCGAGCGGAAGAATTCCTCGACCTGATCTTCGGTCGCAAAACCCATCACGCGTTCGACGCCAGCGCGGTTGTACCAGGAGCGGTCAAACAGGACGATTTCCCCGCCGGCGGGCAGATGGGGGATGTAGCGCTGGAAATACCACTGGGTTTTCTCGCGGTCCGAAGGTGCCGGAAGCGCCACCGAGCGGACAACGCGGGGATTCAGGCGCTGGGTCAGGCGCTTGATGACGCCGCCTTTGCCCGCGCTGTCACGGCCCTCGAACAGGACGACGACCTTTTCCTTGGTGTGCTGCACCCAATCCTGGAGCTTGATCAGTTCGGCTTGCATCTGGATCAGGCTGGTCAGATAGACCTTGCGGTCCAGCGCATCCGGGTGGCGGTCCTTGTAGATGCGGGCGATCTCACGCGAGAGGGCGGCATCCTCCAGTTCCAGTTCAAGATCTTCGTCCAGCATCTCGCCCAGTTCTTCGGCGAGCCAATCCTGCCCGAAATCATCGTCGTCCTTGGCCATGATACCCTCCGTAGTGACAGGAAACGGTCAAACACAAGTGCAAGACAGTTTTGCGACAGTGCGGGCAAGGATCGCCGCTGGCATCCGTCCGGGAAAGGGCAAGGCTCGCAGCCGTCTGTTTCACTTTCCGTCCGTCGACCAATGAGGCGGGTCACTGGCCAGCTTCATGACGCCAAAGGTCGCACCGACCTTGTGAAGGTCCTTGTTCATGCCGCTTGTGGGGGAGGAGGTGATGGTCACTTCTTCGCCTTTCTTGGTCTTGATCACCAAGGACTTGGTCCAGGAAATCGTCATATCGATGGCCTTGCCTTGAATGTGACGACTGGTCAGGCTGGGTTGAAAGGCAATGTCGAACCCCGATTTCCCTGCCATGTCCTTGGCGGCGGCAACGCTGGTCTTGTCATCGCCATGATCCCATTTGATGGTCGCGCCCTTGATCTTCGGTACGTCTTTAGGCTTCGTCT
Organism: Paracoccaceae bacterium; assembly: GCA_947371955.1. Lineage (GTDB taxonomy): Bacteria > Pseudomonadota > Alphaproteobacteria > Rhodobacterales > Rhodobacteraceae > Stagnihabitans. The sequence goes on from CANBRQ010000260.1 coordinate 2,732, forward strand.
TGCCATTCGCCACCTTGAAGCTCCAATGCATCAGGGCCGCACGGGTGGCGTTGCGCCGGGTGGCAGAGATCTTGACCTTGGCCCCAGCCGCTTCCAATGCGCTGATGAAATCGGCCACCTTGGACTTGAAGCTGGCATCCAAATCGCCAACGCTATCGCTGTTGGGGTATTTTGACTGATTACTTCTAAACCATTCCAGACCGGACAGGTCCTTGTCGTCGGCCATAAGTGTTCTCCGTTCAAAGCATTTGACGAAAGTCTCTCATGACGTTCACATTGGGGCTAGGTGAAATTACTGTGAAATCGCTCAGCCGCGCGCGGAGAAGAAATCCGAGATCTTGCGGGCGAGGGGTTCTGAGATGCCGTCAACCGCCATCAGGTCGGGCACGGCCGCCCGCGCCACCGCCTTGGCCGATCCGAAATGCGCCAGCAACGCGCGCTTGCGGGCGGCACCGACGCCGGGGATGTCGTCGAGCGGCGTGATCGACACCGCCTTGGCCCGCTTGGCAACATGGGCGCCGTTGGCCCAGCGGTGCGCCTCATCGCGCAGGCGCTGGACGAAGTACAGTACCGGATCGTTGCGGGGCAGGGCCATGACGGGTTGGCCCTCGCGGTAGAATTCTTCCTTTCCGGCGTCGCGGTCGATGCCCTTGGCTACGCCGACCATGGCGATGTCGTTAACACCCAATTCCGAAAGAATCCCAGCCACGGCCGAGACCTGTCCGGCACCTCCGTCGATCAGCAGAAGATCAGGCCAGGCGTCCGACTTGCGTTCAGGGTCTTCCTTCAGCAGGCGTTCGAAGCGGCGTGTCATGACTTCGCGCATCATGCCGAAGTCATCGGAATTGGCCCCGGCGGCCGATTTGATGTTGTACTTGCGGTACTGGCTTTTGATGAAACCCTCCGCCCCTGCCACGACCATCCCGCCCACGGCGTCCGAGCCCTGAATATGGGCGTTGTCGTAGATCTCGATGCGCGTCGGCGGGGCGTCGAGGTCGAAGGCCTCTGCCAGTCCCAGCAGAAGCTTGTTTTGGGTGGAGCTTTCGGACATCCGCCGTGCCAGACTTTCCCGCGCATTGCGGGCGGCGTTTTCCATCAGTTCGGCCTTCTCGCCGCGCAGGGGCACGGCAATTTCCACCTTGCGCCCGGCGCGGTCTGACAGAAGGTGGCCCACCAAGTCGGGGTTCTCCACCGGATGCGACAGCAGAACCAGCGGAGGCGGCTCTTTGTCGTCGTAGAACTGGGCGAGGAAGGCCTCCATGATTTCCGGCTCTTCCGCCCCTGCGCCGGTCTTGGGGTAGAAGTCGCGGTTGCCCCAGCTTTGATGGGCGCGGATGAAGAAGACCTGCACGCAGGCCTGCCCGTGTTCCATGTGCAGGGCCACCACATCGGCCTCGGCCACGCCCTTGGGGTTAATGCCTTGGGCGGATTGGATCTGGGTCAGCGCCTTGATCCGGTCGCGCAAGGCGGCGGCGCGTTCGAACTCCATCGCTTCGGAGGCGGTGTTCATTTGGGCTGCGAGGTCGGATTGCACGGTCGTGGTCTTGCCCTGCAGAAAGAGTTCGGCGTCTTTCACCAGCGCGCCATAGGCCGCCTCGTCCACTTTGCCGACACAGGGGGCCGAGCAGCGCTTGATCTGGTATTGCAGGCAGGGGCGGGTGCGGCCCTCGAACATCGAATCCGTGCAGTTGCGCAAAAGGAAGACCTTCTGCAGCTGGTTCAGCGTGCGCGTCACAGCGCCAGCCGAGGCGAAGGGGCCGAAGTAGCTGCCCTTTTCGGTCTTCTTGCCACGGTGCTTCTTGATCTGCGGGAAAGGGTGTTCCTTGCCGATCAGGATATTCGGGAAAGACTTGTCGTCGCGCAACAGCACGTTGTAGCGCGGCTTCAGCTGCTTGATCAGGTTCTGCTCCAATAGCAGCGCTTCGGTTTCGGTCCGCGTGGTCAGGAACATCATCGAGGCCGTCTCGACGATCATCCGTGCGATCCGGGCCGAATGCGCGTTGCCGCGCGCATAGTTCGACACCCGCGCCTTCAGATTGCGCGCCTTGCCGACATACAGAACCTCGCCCTTCGGGTTCAGCATCCGGTACACTCCCGGCGAACCGTCGAGGGTTTTGAGGTAGGCTTGGATGACCTCTTGGCCGGTGGGAACGTCTTCTGTCACGGTCGAAAATTAACCCTTCGATTCTGATGTTGGCTGCAATGATATCGCGACCGTAGCAAGGAAAAAGGTGTCCACCGTTTCTGTGGATAACTTTATGGAGAACTTTTCTGGAGCGTCGATTTTCCCTTGAAAATAGGCCCTTTCGTTGAGTTGCCTAAAAAATAGGCGAAATTGTAACGTATTGAAATCAAAAGAAACATTTTTGACCACAGGGCAAATCCCTGATAAACCTAAAGAATTCGTAAACGAATTGTGAAGGTGCCTCCAGAAGTGGACAACTCGTCGCAACACAGCGTTTGTGTCACTCAACGCCGAGCACATCTGGGGTCGCCCAAGCGAGATGCTGTCCCCCGTCGACGGCGATCATCTGGCCCGTGACAGCCGGCGAATCGAGGAAAAATCCAAGCGCCGCCGTGACATCCGTGGGGCCCGCACCGCGTTGCAGGATGGTGGCCGCGCGCTGGCGGGCGAAGTGGCTTTCGCTTTGCCGCGCGCCTTGAACGGTAGGTCCCGGTCCGATGGCGTTTACGCGAAC
>CANBRQ010000261.1 GCA_947371955.1 Paracoccaceae bacterium
ATCACTCCTGAACGGTGACTTTCGTCATCACGTCAGGGTCGGTGACAACGCCGCCATTGCCTGCGTCGCCGCGCTTGATCTGGTCGACGATCTCCATGCCTTTGATGACCTTGCCGATCACCGTGTACTGGCCGTTCAGATTGTCGGCCGAGGCAAACATGATGAAGAACTGGCTGTTGCCCGAGTTCGGGTCCTGCGCGCGCGCCATGCCGACGATGCCCCGCTCGAACGGGGTGGCGGTGAATTCGGCCGGAAGGTCGGGCATGTCAGAGCCGCCCATGCCGGCCATCGAGGTGTCGCCACCCTTCTTGCCGTATTTCACGTCACCGGTCTGTGCCATGAAGCCGTCGATCACGCGGTGAAACACCACGTTGTCATAGGCACCGGACTTGGCCAGCGCCAAGATCTGTTCGACCGATTTCGGCGCAAGGTCGGGCGAGAGGTCAATGACGATCTCGCCATTCGCGGTGCCCGCAACGTCGATGACCAAGTTCGGGCCGGGGCCGTCGCCTTCGGCGAAAACCGGGGTCGACAGCAGGACAAGGGCGGACGCCGCCAGAAGGTTACGCAACATCGGCGGCCACCTTCAGGCTGATCATGCGGTCGGGCTTGGCCGGCGGCTCGCCGCGCGTGATGGCGTCGACATGTTCCATCCCCGACACCACGCGGCCATAGACCGTGTATTGCTTGTTCAGGAAGTGGTTGTCGCTGAAGTTGATGAAGAACTGGCTGTTGGCCGAGTTCGGGCTGGACGACCGCGCCGCGCCGATCGTGCCCCGGTCATGCGGCAGGTTAGAGAATTCCGCCGGCACATCGGGATACTTCGACCCACCGGTGCCCGCGCGGCGCAGGTTGAAGTCTTTCTCCATGTTGCCGTTTTCCACGTCGCCGGTCTGCGCCATGAAACCCTCGATCACGCGGTGGAAGGCCACGTTGTCGTAAGCGCCGTCACGCACCAGTTGCTTCATGCGTTCGACATGCTTGGGGGCTACGTCGGGCAGCAATGCGATCACGACGTCACCACCCTTGAGGGTGAGGATGATCGTGTTCTCGGGATCCTTGATTTCGGGGGTCTTCAAATCGGGCATGGGGCCGTCCTTTGTTGTCATTTGGCGCGGAAACTAGCCGAAATCGGGGGGCGAGGGAAAGGCCCGACAGTTGACCTTTGGCCGCATTGCGCGGAAAGAGGAACAAATCAGACAGGAGGCGAGAATGGCCTGGAAGACGATTGACGACGTGGCATTGGCGGGCAAGACGGTTTTGACCCGCGTGGACATCAACGTGCCGATGGAGGGCGATGTCGTCACCGACACCACCCGCATCGACAAGATCCGCCCGACGGTGGAAGATATCATCGCGCGCGGCGGCAAGGTGGTGCTGCTGGCCCATTTCGACCGGCCCAAGGGCAAGGTCGTCCCCTCGATGAGCCTTGGCCGGCTGCGGGCGGCGGTTGAGGCCTCGTTGGGCCGTCATGTCGTGTTTGGTGCCGATTGCGTGGGACCTGTGGCGGCGGCGGCGATTGCCTCGGCTGGGCAGGGCGACGTGGTTCTGTTGGAAAACACCCGCTTTCACCCCGGTGAAGAGAAGAACGACCCGGCTTTCGCCGCGGAACTGGCGGCTTTGGGCGATATCTATGTAAACGACGCGTTTTCGGCAGCGCACCGCGCCCATGCCTCGACCGAGGCTTTGGCCCGGCTGCTGCCCGCCGCTGCGGGGCGTCTGATGGAGGCGGAACTTAAAGCACTGGAAGCCGCCCTTGGCACGCCCGAGCGTCCGGTGGTGGCCGTTGTGGGTGGAGCCAAGGTGTCGACCAAGCTGGAACTTCTGGGCAATCTGGTCACCAAGGTCGATCATCTGGTGATCGGCGGCGGCATGGCCAACACCTTCCTCGTGGCCCAAGGGTTCGAGGTCGGCACGTCACTGGCGGAACGCGACATGGCGCCGACGGCGCTTGAGATTGTCGACAAGGCCAAAGCTGCGGGCTGCACCATTCATCTGCCGGTTGACGTGGTTGTGGCGGGCGAGTTCAAGGCGGGGGCGGCCAACAAGGTTGTCGCGGTGGGTGATTGCCCGGCGGATCAGATGATTCTTGATGCGGGTCCGGCGACAGGGGCCGAGATTGCCAAGGTGTTTGCCGGCTGCAAGACGCTGATCTGGAACGGGCCTTTGGGCGCGTTCGAGATTGCTCCGTTTGACGCGGCTACGACCGCGGCGGCCAAGGTGGCGGCGGAGCTGACCAAGGCGGGCAAGCTGATCTCGGTCGCGGGTGGGGGTGATACGGTGTCCGCCCTGCATCACGCCGGGGTGGCGGGGGACTTCACGTTCATCTCCACGGCGGGCGGCGCGTTCCTCGAATGGATGGAAGGCAAGGAATTGCCGGGGGTTGCGGCCTTGATGGGCTAGGGTCTGGTATCCTCGGCGGAGCCTCCGGCGGGGATATTTGGACCAGAATGAAAGGGGGGGGTGCGGGGGGAACCTTCGTGCACCCTTTGCGTTTGGCTGCTTTTGCTTTTGGAAGAGATTCGGGGCAAACTGGCATCAGGGGGCAAAGGGCATGACGCGCGGGGTGGTGATCAGGGCTGCGAGGCTGGCGGACGCGCCGGGGCTTTTGGCGATGGTTGAGGCCCTGACCCGCTATCATGACGATGTGCCTCGGGTGACCCTTCCGGCGGTGGAGCGCGATTTCTTCGGCGATCCGCCGTGGTTTCACACTCTGGTGGCCGATGCAGGCGAGCGGCTGATCGGGTACGCCGCGCTCTTGCCCCTCGCGCGGCTGGGCCATGGTGAGCGGGGGATGGACCTGCACCACCTTTTCGTGGTTGAGGCGGCGCGGCGCTTCGGCACGGGCACGGCCCTTCTGCGCGCGGCCGAGGAGCGGGCCCGCGCCTTTGGCTGCAGCTATCTGATCATCGGCACCCATCCGGGCAACTGGGCGGCACAAGAATACTACCAGCGGCTGGGCTATGAGACGATTCCCAACACAGCGGTGCGTTTCACCCGAAAGCTCGGCTGATCCTTTCATTCTGGTCCAGATATCCCGGGTGCTTAGCAATTTGCTGCGCAGCAGCGAAGAAACCACGCAGCGGGGGCTGGCCCCGGTCCGACCTGTCCGGCAGGGGCACGGCTTCAGAACCGTCCGGTCAGTGCCATCCAGACCAGAGAGCCACGCCGCGCGAATTCCGACAGCTCAAGCGTGCCCTCGGCCACCCTTGTCGGGTTGTCGTAGGCTTGTTTCAACAAGGAACCGGCCTGCCACGCGGCAAAGGCCGCCGGGGCGGCCTTGCCAAAGCTGCGGCGCTGGTGGCGAGCGATGGTCAGGTGGTTGATCCCTTCCGCCGCAAGGATGCGGACGGCTTTGGGGTCGGGGCTGACCAAGGGTTGCAGGTTGCGGGCGGTCAGAGCGGGCACGGCGCGCAGGTAGTTGGCCAGGCCCGAAGCCCAGCCAAGCGCGCGGAAAGCCGTCTCTGTTTCAGGCGCTGCCCCAAGGGTCAGGGCGGCGGACCAGAGAAGCGTGGCCGATGTCGCCTCGATGTAAGCGTCGAAGGCCGTGTCCGAGGCGAAGGGCTCCCGCGTGATGTCATGGCGGCGGGCTTCGATCAGGTCATCCAGCAGCGGCACCAGCGCGGGGGTGTCTTGCAGCAGGGCGTGCAGCGGGCCTGCCACCTCATGCGCGCGGGGTTTGGCGGAGGTCAGCATGTCGCGCCAGAACTGCAGGCGCATTTCGGCGATCAGGGGCTGTTCGGTGACCCAAGGGGCGCGGGCGACTTCCAGGTTGAAGGCATAAAGCGGGAAGAGCCGGGCGCGGGCGGCGGGAGGGGCGGCCATCACGGCAGCAAAGCGGTCCGGGTCGCCGCGTTGGACCAGCGAGGCGCAGGCATCTATCGTCATGGCTGGCCCAGCGTTGCCAGCACATCCGACATCAGGCCGGACAGGACGGCATCCGGGCACATGGCGCTGGCCGTGTCAAAACCGCTGACCGGAGGTGTCGCCGTCACCTGATCCGTTCCATAGTCAAGGCAAGGCCGCTCCTGCGGTTTCAGGGCGCGCTGCGTGGCCAAGCCTTCCGCCACAAGAACCGCCGCCGCGTTGCGATAGGCGTCTGGCATCGCATGGGTGATGCTGCGGATCGGGGCCCGTCCCGGTTGGGCCGCGGTCCGGATCACGGTGCCGTCCGAAAAGATCTGCGTCGTGTTGGTGCCGGCAAAGCTGCCGGAGGACACCACGATCTCGCCAACCGCTGGCACGGGCGCAGGTGCCGCGCAGGCGGTCAGAAGGGCCAAGGCCGCCAAACCGGCAAACCTCAAGGCGGGTAAAGCGGTCATCCGCCCTGCCCCTCGCCCGATTGCACATCGCGCACCAGTTTCCAGGTGATGGCATCCAAAAGCGCCTCAAAGCTCGCATCGACGATGTTGGCCGAGACGCCCACGGTGGACCAGCGGTTGCCGTTCGAATCCTCGGAGTCGATGATCACGCGGGTCACCGCCTCGGTGCCGCCTTGCGTGATGCGGACCTTGAAGTCGACCAGATGCAAGTCGTCGATCACCGCCTGATAGGGGCCGAGGTCCTTGGCCAAGGCTTTCGACAGGGCGTTGACCGGGCCGTGGTCCGACCCCGCCTCATCCGCACTGTCGGACACCGACATCATCACCTGATCGCCGATCTTCACCACCACCACCGCCTCGGACAGCGTCACATTCCGCCCGGTCGAGGACCGCCGCCGTTCCACCGTCACCCGGTAGCGCGACACTTCGAAGAAGGTCGGGCACAGCCCCAGTTCCCGCCGTGCCAGAAGCTCGAACGAGGCCTGCGCGCCGTCATAGGCATAGCCCTGATCCTCGCGCTCTTTCACCACGTCCAGAATCCGCGACAGCCGCGCATCGCCCGCCGCAATCGAGATGCCAATCGCCGAAAGCCTTGCCCGCAGGTTTGACTGCCCGGCCTGATTGCTCATCGGGATAACCCGGGCATTGCCCACAACCGAGGGGTCGACATGTTCGTAGGTCGAGGGGTTCTTCAGGATGGCCGAAGCATGCAGGCCCGCCTTGTGCGCGAAGGCCGAGGCGCCGACGTAGGGCGATTGCCGCAACGGCACCCGGTTCAGGATGTCATCCAGCATCCGGCTGTCGCGCAATAGGCCCTTCAACCCGTCCAGCGTCACGCCGGTGTCATAGGCCGAGGCATAGGGTTCCTTCAACAAAAGCGTCGGGATCAGCGTGGTCAGGTTGGCATTGCCGCAACGCTCGCCCAAGCCGTTCAGCGTACCTTGGATCTGGCGCACCCCGGCATCGACGGCGGCCAGCGAGTTGGCCACTGCGTTGCCGGTGTCATCATGGCAGTGGATGCCCAGGCGGTCGCCGGGGATTCCCGAGGCGATCACCTCGGCCACGATGCGTGACACT
>CANBRQ010000262.1 GCA_947371955.1 Paracoccaceae bacterium
GTCAGAAGATGGCTTCGGATGTCCTCATGTGAGGCGAAGGGAGCCTCGACGAACCACATCTCGGGCGTGGCCCAGAAGGCGCCATAGACCACGCCCTGCAGGAAAGACGCTGCCGGAGGCAAGGGCAGGCCCGCTGCAGCAGCCGCCGCCTGCACATCCGCCAGACGCCCGCGCCGCAGGGCCAATGAGGCCAGCGCCACATCGTCCCGCTCGGTGATCGTCCAGTATCCCAGGGTATCGACCTCGGGCGTGGCATGGCCCAAGGCTGTGATCGGTTTGAGCATGAGATCACGCACGAAGACGCTCCCCTTCCGGGTCAATGAAATGCGGGCTGACGATTTCGACGGGCGTATCGGTGCCCGCCAGCAGATTGACGGCGCGCATCGTCTCGCCGATCCGGTCGGTCCCGTTCTTGAGGTAGCCCAAGGCGATGTAATGCCCCAGATGCGGCGAGTAGACCAGCGAGGTCAGCCAACCATCGTCATTCTGCGCCGTGGCCGCAGCCCCGGTCTTCAGGAAATGGCTGCCCGCCTTCAAGGCATCCGCTGGGTTCACCGGCTTCACACCCACCAGCCTCAGGCCGTCCGCTTGCGTCATCCCCTCACGCTGGCTCAGCAACATGCCGATCGAGTCCTTCTTGCGGCTGACCATCTTGCCCAGCCCCATGTTCAGCGCGGTGGAGGTGCCGTTGAGTTCGTTGCCCGCCACATGGCCCTTTTCGATCCGCATGACGCCAAGCGCCTCGGTGCCATAGACCACGGCATCGAACTCGGCCCCCGCCTCCATCAGCTTGCGGATCATCGCATCGCCATAGCGCGTCGGCACCGCGATCTCATAGGCCAGTTCGCCCGAGAAGCTGATGCGGAACAGCCGGGCGCGCAAACCGCCCACGGTGATGTTCCCTGCCCCCATATAGGGGAAAGCCGCGTCCGAGATGTCCTGATCCACCACCTTCTGCAGCAGTTTCCGCGCATTGGGTCCTGCGACCGAGAACTGTGCCCAGGCCTCGGTCGTGGAGATCAGTTGCACATCCATATCCGGCCACAGAACCTGACGGCAGAATTCCAGATGACGGAAAACGGTGACGGCATTGGCCGTCGTCGTAGTCATAACATATTCATGCTGCCCCATCCGCGCCGTGGTGCCATCGTCAAACACCATGCCATCCTCGCGCAGCATCAGGCCATAGCGGCATTTGCCGACCGCCAAAGTGCTGAACGTGTTGGCATAAACCTTGTCGAGGAAGGCCCCCGCATCGGTGCCCTGAATGTCGATCTTGCCAAGCGTGGTCACATCGCAGATGCCAACCGATTTCCGCGTCGCCAGAACCTCGCGGTCCACCGACTGCCGCCATTCGGTTTCCGCTGCCTTGGGAACCCACTGGGTGCGCATCCAGTAGCCGACTTCGACAAAGACGGCCCCCTGCTCCTCTGCCCATTTGTGGCTAGGCGTCAGGCGGAAGGGCTTGAATTCGCGGCCCCTGCCCCGACCGCCCAAGGCGCCCAAAGCCACCGGAGTATAGGGTGGGCGATAGATCGTCGTCCCCGTCTCGGGAATCGTCTTGCCGGTCAGGCCCGCCATCACGGCCAGCCCCAGCACATTGCCAGTCTTGCCCTGATCGGTCGCCATGCCCAGCGTCGTGTAGCGTTTCAGATGCTCGACCGAGGTGAAGTTCTCCTGATGCGCCAGCTTGATGTCCTTGACGGTGACATCGTTCTGCGGGTCGATCCACGCCCGGCTGGAGCCTTCCACGTACCACATCGGCGTGATGCGAACCGGGGCATCCTCGGCCTTGGGCAGGTTGGCCGCCTTGGCCGTCAGGCCCAGCGAATCCAGCGCCAGGCGGGCCATCTCATCCCCGGTTACCAGCGCGCCATGGGTCGACAGCGTGCCACCGGCAGCACCGGCCACCAAAAGGTTGGCAATCTCACCGGACCCCGGCACGAAGGCCGCGATGTCTTCGCGCCAAATGGGGCGAGAGCGGTGGTGCGAGGTGATGTTGACATTGGGGTTCCAACCGCCCGAGACGCCAAGCGCGTTGACCTTCAGCGTCTCGGTCTTGCCATTCGCTTGCCGGACCGTGATCGCGGACAACCCAAGCCGACCGTCGCTGTCAATCACCTCGGCCCCGCGCAGGTGGCGAATGCCGGAAAGCAGGTCCCCACCCTCTCGGCTGTCGATCACCGCGACGACGTCAACGCCCTTGGCCTGCAGATCAACGGCTGTGCGCAAGCCATCGTCATTGTTGGTGAAAATCGCCGCACGGTCGCCCACCGCCACGCCCCAGCGGTTGGCATAGGCCCGCAAGGACCCTGCCAGCATGATCCCCGGACGGTCGTTGTTTTCGAACGCAATCGGCCGTTCCGTTGCGCCCCCCGCAAGGATCGCTCGCTTGGAATAGATGCGCCAGAAGGTCTGGCGCGGCTTTCCGGCTTCCGGCTCGGGCAGGTGATCCGACACCCGTTCCACCGCGCCATAGATGCCGTGGTCGAAGGCACCGACGACGGTTGTGCGATTGAGCAAACGAACGTTCGGCATCGTAGACAGTTCTGCCACCGCAGCCGTTGCCCAATCCGCACCGGACTGGTCGCCCAGGGCAAAGGTCTCGGCATTCAGTCTTCCGCCCATGCGGAAATCCTCGTCTGCCAGAATGACCCGCGCACCCGCGCGACCTGCGGTCAGCGCGGCGGAAGGGCCTGAGGGCCCGGCGCCGATGATCAGGATATCGCAATGCAGGAAGCCCTTGTCGTAGGTGTCAGGGTCTTCCAGCTTGCTCAGACTGCCAAGGCCGGCGGCGCGGCGGATGATGGGTTCATAGACCTTCTCCCAGAAGGACGCCGGCCACATGAAGGTCTTGTAGTAGAAACCGGCGGTGAAGAAGCTGTTGAAGCGGTCGTTAATGGCCAAGGCGTCGAACTTCAACGAGGGCCAGCGGTTCTGGCTTTGCGCGGTCAGACCGTCGAACAGCTCGGCCACCGTGGCGCGGGTGTTGGGTTCCTGCCGGGCCCCGGCGCGGAGTTCGACCAGCGCATTCGGCTCCTCGGAGCCTGCCGAGATCGGCCCCCGGGGCCGGTGATACTTGAAGCTGCGGCCCATCAGGCGGACCCCGTTGGCCAGAAGGGCCGAGGCCAGCGTGTCGCCGGGATGGCCGAGATAGGGCAAGCCGTCGAAATGGAAGCGGAGCGTCTTGCTGCGGTCGATCTGGCCGCCAGCTATGCGGTTGGATTGGCTCATTTGGAACGCCCCTCAGCCCGGGCCACGTCGCGGGCCAGTTCCACCGATGTGATCTCATGCGTGACCGTATTGCGCGTCACCACCAGCCAGGACCGGTCGCCTTGTTCGTGATACCAAAGCTCGCGGTGCAGGCCTGCGGGGTTGTCGCGCAGATAGGTGTAGTCGTGGAATGTCTCGATCGAGGCCGTCATTCCATCGGGGCGATGAATCAGGCTCGCATCGCCCAAATAGACGAACTCCTGCGCATCCCTTGGCCCAAGAATGGGGTGATTGATGATCATTTCAGCACCTCAATGCAGGTTCGGTTGCGCGCCCTGGCCCTTTTCGTCGATCATCAACCCTTTGAGGAAGCGATCAAACCGATAGGCCTTGGCCGTCACATGGGGTTCGTCTTTCGCCAGCAGATGCGCAAAGCACCAGCCCGAGGCCGGGGTGGCCTTGAAGCCGCCATAGCACCAGCCACCGTTGAAATAGAGCCCGTCGATATGGGTCTTGTCGATGATGGGCGAACCATCCATCGACATGTCCATGATCCCGCCCCAAGCCCGCAGCAGCCTTGCGCGGCCGATCATCGGCATCAGGGCCATACCGCCCTCGATCACGTCTTCAATCACCGGAAGGTTGCCGCGTTGCGCGTAGGAGTTGTAGCCGTCGATATCGCCGCCAAACACCAGACCTCCCTTATCGGACTGGCTGACGTAGAAGTGGCCGGCCCCAAAGGTCATGACACCGTCGATCACGGGCTTCAGGCCTTCCGATACAAAAGCTTGCAGGACATGGCTTTCCATGGGCAAGCGCATGCCGGCGTGGGCCATCACTTTCGACGAAGAGCCCGCGACCGCGACACCGACCTTCTTGGCACCAATGAAGCCTTTGGAGGTCTCGACACCGAGGATCTTGCCATTCTCAATCCGCATGCCGGTGACTTCGCAGTTCTGGATCAGGTCGACGCCGTGGCTGTCGGCCCCCCGCGCATAGCCCCAAGCCACCGCGTCATGGCGTACAGTGCCGCCTCGGCGTTGCATCAAAGCCCCTTTGATCGGGAAGCGGTTGTTGTCAAAATTCAGGAAGGGATACAGGACCTTGACCTGCTCTTTGGTCAAAAGCTCCGCATCCGCTCCGTTCATGATCATCGCATTGCCGCGCCGTGTGGCGGCATCGCGGGCGGCGTCGGTGTGGATCAGGTTGATGATGCCGCGCTGGCTGACCATGGCGTTGTAGTTGAAGTCCTGCTCCAGACCTTCCCAAAGCTTCAGGCTGAACTCATAAAAGGGCTCGTTGCCATCCAGCAGGTAGTTGGACCGGATGATCGTGGTGTTCCGCCCCACATTGCCGCCGCCAAGGTAGCCCTTCTCCAGCACCGCAATCCGGGCCTGCTTGAATTCCTTGGCAAGGTAGTAGGCCGTGGCCAGCCCATGCCCGCCGCCGCCGACGATGATGTAATCGTAGGACGCCTGCGGTGCCGGGTCGCGCCATTGCGGCGTCCAGCCCTTGTGCCCCGTCAGCGCCTCTTTGAGGATGCGAAAGCCGGAATAGCGCATTGTCATCTCCGTTTGCCTTGTGGCTTAGGTAGCGTGCCACACCCGCGCGGGCAGCGCAGTTTCCGCCACGCGGGTGTCATTTTCAGCCAAGTCAGCTTTGCGGCCGGGTTTTCTTCGGGTCATAGGCCGAGAGCGTTGTGATCACGGCAGGCAAGCGCTTGATATGGCCGTCAAGTTTGCCGACCTCGACCTGGGTTCCCACATCGGAATGGGCGATATCAACCCGGGCCAGCGCAATCTGCTTGCCCAGCAAGGGAGAGCGCATGGCCGAGCAAATGACGCCAATCTGCGCCCGGCCAATGTGCAAGCAGTCGCCGTGACCCACGTTGGTGGCGGCATCGATCTCCAGCCCGATGAACTTGCGGGAGGGATGGTCCTTGCGGCGGATCAGGGCGTCGCGGCCGATGAAATCGTCGGGCTTGGACTTCAAGGGCACGGTGAAGCCGATGCCTGCCTCGAACGGGTCGGTCTCGTCACTGAAATCGTATCCGGCGAATATCAGGCCCGCTTCGATGCGCACCATATCCAGACCCAGAAGACCCATCGGGCGGATGCCAAGGTCAGCCCCCGCCTCCATCACCGCCGCGTAGACCGCCTC
>CANBRQ010000263.1 GCA_947371955.1 Paracoccaceae bacterium
CGGCGTCGGTTATGCTGTCGATGGCGGCGGTGTATTCAGGCAAAAGGCTCAGCCTTGATGCGGGCTTCAACCTCGCGGGCGCGCTCTTCACTCTGCGGCTTGATGCGGGCGTGCCCCGGCTCAGCCGCGCGCGGCGGCTGGCGGGCGATCTGACCTTCACTGGCACGCCCAACGGTGTGGGCTTTGCCATGTACGGGCCGTTTTCCCTGGCCGAAAGTGTCGCCGAGGGCCGGATCAGCGTGACGGGCGACCCGACCCTCGCCCAAGCCTTCGTTGACGGCTTTGACCTTCAGCGCAGTGACCCCGAGCCGGCACCCTTCGCCCTTGTCCCGGCCTGACCCCTTCATCTTGGCACAAATACTCTGGGGGTGCGGGGCGAGCCCTTGCTGCTTCAGACCGCCCCGTCAGACGGCACGGTCAATCCGGGTCGACAGGTGGATCAGGCTTTCCGAGGATTTCACCCCCGTCATCGCCCCAATCTGGTCCAGCACGCCATCCAGCACCGAGGTATTGGGAGCGGCCACCTGCAACAAAAGATCGAACCGGCCCGAGGTGGTGAAGACCCGCTCCACCTCGGCAATCGACTTCAGCCGCGACAGGATCGCCGCTTGTCCGCGTGGCTCGATGGTCAAAAGAACCGAGGCGCGCAACCGACCCTGCCGCGCCTCTTCCCCCAGCTTCAAGGTGTAGCCTGCGATGATGCCGCCGGTCTCCAGCCGCTCCAGGCGGGCCTGAATGGTGGACCGCGCCACCTTCAATTTCCGCGCCAAAGTGGCCACCGAGGTGCGCGCATCGGCGCTGAGCAGGCTGATGATGCCGCTGTCGAGGTCGTCCATACAATATGCCTTCCTTTTTCGTCATTATGACGATCCATTGCTGCAATTATATAGTTTTGTTCGGTGAAGTTGTCACGCATATCACGCATCCTCAGTTGCAGGAAAAGGGCGGTTCATACGCACCTGGCCTGGTTGGAAAAACCGCGCTGGTGCCCAAGGCCGCCTGTCCACAATGTGGCAACGGGGAGGGTTCAGCATCTTGTTGGCAGAAAGGATAACGCCGATGGGACTGTCCAAAACGATCTGGACCAATCCGACCGAATACCTCCGCAATCAGCAGCCGGAAAACCCCGTGCTGTTCTTTGCGCCGCAGGTCGTGCAGGCCACCGCACGCCGTTTTCTTGATGGTTTTCCGGGTCTTGTGACCTATGCCGTCAAGTCCAACCCCTCGGAAGAGGTGGTGGAAAACCTGATGGCAGCGGGGGTCAAGGGCTTTGACTGCGCCTCGCCGTTCGAGATCGACCTCATCCGCCGGTTGGACCCGGACACGGCGATCCACTACCACAACCCGGTCCGTTCGCGGCCCGAGATTGCACATGCGGTTGCCCGCAATGTGACATCGTGGTCGGTGGACAGCCGTTCGGAACTGGCCAAGCTGATCGAACTCGTCCCCTTCGAGGGTTGCGAGATTTCGGTGCGCTTCAAGTTGCCGGTCTCGGGTGCGGCCTACAACTTCGGTGCCAAGTTCGGTGCGACCGCAGAGCTTGCGGCGGACCTGCTGAAGACCGTGGCCGAGGCGGGCTTCATCCCGTCGATCACCTTCCACCCGGGCACGCAATGCACGGATCCGGAAGCCTGGGCGTCCTACATCCGCGAAGCAGCCCTGATTGCGGCCAAGGCTGGTGTGAAGATCGCCCGTCTGAATGTCGGCGGAGGGTTCCCGAACAACCGTGTCGGCGGCGAGAAGGTCGATCTGGAAGCGATCTTCCAGACCATTGACCGTGTCGCAACCGAAAGCTTCGGCGCTGACCGTCCCCAGCTGGTCTGCGAGCCGGGTCGGGGTCTCTGCGGAGATGCCTATGCCGTTGCCGCCAAGGTAAAATCGGTGCGCGATGATGCGCATATCTTCCTGAATGACGGCATCTACGGTTCGATGTTCGAATTCAGCCAGATCGGCATCATCAACCGGATCGACGTGCTGGACCCGCGCGGCCACCGCCGCATGGGCGCCATCCAGGGCCGTGTCGTCTTCGGCCCGACCTGCGATTCGGTTGACCGTCTGCCGGGCGAAGTGCCGCTGCCCGCCGATGTGTCCGAGGGTGACTACGTCATCATCCAGGGCATGGGTGCCTATTCCACCGTCACCAACAGCCGCTTCAACGGCTTTGGCGAACTGGCCTGCGTCACGGTCCTGTCGCTGAAGCTTTAAGCCGGCCTGATCGAAAAACCCCCGGACGATCGCATCGTCCGGGGGTTTTCTTTTTTGGAAAATTCAACGAGTTGCGGTCAGCCGGGCTTGGCCAGCGCCTCCAGCTTGGTCAAGAGCTTGTTGATGTTCGGACCCTTCGGCCGCAGCGAGTGGGCGGCGCGGACAAGGCGCAGGGCGGCCTCGGGGTTGGCGGTCTGCAAGGAATGGGCCGCAAGCTTCAGATCATCCGCCGTCAGCTCTTGCAGGCTTTTCGCCCGGCGGCCCAGCGTCACGATCGTCTCTTGAACCATCGTCACGCAGGCGGCCTCTTCCAGCCTGTCGTTGGCCTCCTCGGGGTAGTCGCTGAAATCGTTCGTGAACAGATCCGGCTCTGCGCTGATTTTCAAACGTTCGTTCAAGCGGCGGTTGCCCTCGACATAAGGCGCCAGAAACGCCCGGGCCTGCGCGAGCGAGGGGGCCATCCGGTCCTCCTCGGGCATGGATTCAACCAGCGCGCGGGTGATGATGTCATCCCCCAGCGTCGCATTGGCGATGTGCCCGATCTTGGCCTGCATCCGGCCAAGCGAGATGTTGCGGTCGGGCATCCGCGTCAACCCTTCATCCGATACGCCGACCTGCTCCAGCACATCGCTGACAATATCGCCGTCTTTCAACAGCTTGCGGTCAAACACCCGCACCACCAGACTGTCGGAGCCGAAGGCCCTTTCCCACATCGAGATGCGCTGGTCATAGTCCAGATAGAGCTTATGCATGGGCGAGGGGTCGGGCAGCGCGTTCAACCCATGGCCCCACAGCGCAGATTCGGCCCGGCGGTCATGCTTGGCGCCCTCCTGATGGTGGGACACGGCATGACGGTCTTGCCGGCGAAGATAGGCCAGAATCCGGATCTCGTCGAAATGCGGCTTCAGGGCGGCGGCAAGGTCATTGATGGCGTATTGCTGGAAGATGAAGGCGAAATTCTCGGACGAGGCGATCACCGTATCACCCGGCGACGCCGCCACGAACGTGGCAAAACCCGCCGGATCGGCCATCTTGAAGCCCTCCGGCATCACCTTGCCCGGGCTCACATGAACCAGATGCGGATGCACATGCGGCCAAGGCACCGACCGGGCCACGCCCAGACCGCGTTCCAGCAGCAGAGCCTCATTGGCACGCAGGGTCACTTGCAGCGACGATGTGCCCGTCTTGTGCGAGCCGATGTGAAGCCAAAGTCGTCGTGTCACGCTGAAGGCACCTCTGGTCTGGCGGGCGGATCTCGCCCAAACGAAACGACCGGATCCTAGCGTTGATCCGGTCGCCTGTGCAACAAACGCCCGCTGATTTGGACTTAGCGCTGCGTCACATCGACATAATCGCGCTGTTTCGGCCCGATATACAACTGACGCGGGCGGCCTATCTTGCCGTTCTCGGCGATCATCTCTTTCCATTGGCTGATCCAGCCAACCGTGCGGGAAATTGCGAAGATCGGGGTGAACATCGAGGTCGGGAAGCCCATGGCCTCCAGAATGATGCCGGAATAGAAGTCGACGTTCGGATAGAGCTTCTTGGAAATGAAGTAATCGTCCGACAGGGCGATCCGCTCCAGCTCCTTTGCGACCTGTAGGATCGGGTTGTTGTGGATGCCCAGCAGGTCCAAGACCTCGTCCGCCGATTCCTTCATCACCGTCGCGCGCGGGTCGAAGTTCTTGTAGACGCGGTGGCCAAAGCCCATCAGGCGGAAGCCCGAGTTCTTGTCCTTGGCGCGGGCAATGTATTCCGGGATGCGGTCAACAGTGCCGATCTCGCGCAGCATTTCAAGGCAGGCCTGATTCGCGCCGCCATGTGCCGGACCCCACAGGCAGGCAATGCCAGCCGCGATGCAGGCAAACGGGTTGGCGCCCGATGACCCTGCCAGGCGCACGGTCGAGGTCGAAGCGTTCTGTTCATGATCTGCGTGCAGCATCATGATCCGGTCCAGGGCTTTTTCCAGGATCGGGTTCACGACATAGTCTTCGGCCGGGACCGCGAAGCACATGTTCAGGAAGTTGCCCGCATAGGACAGGCTGTTTTTCGGGTACACGAAGGGCTGGCCGACTGAGTATTTGTAGGCCATCGCCGCAATCGTCGGCAGCTTGGCGATCATCCGGATCGCGGCCACTTCGCGCTGCCACGGGTCGTTGATGTCCAAGCTGTCGTGATAGAAGGCCGACATTGCACCGACCACGCCCACCATGGTTGCCATCGGGTGGCTGTCACGGCGGAAGCCGCGGAAGAAATAGTGCATCTGTTCATGCACCATCGTGTGCCGTGTCACGCGGTTTCGGAAGTCGTCCAGCTGGTCTGCGGTCGGCAGTTCGCCGTACAGCAGCAGGTAGCACACTTCCAGATGCGAGCTTTCCTTGGCCAGCTGGTCAATCGGATAGCCGCGATACAAGAGCTGACCCGCGTCGCCGTCGATATAGGTGATGGCACTTTTGCAGGCAGCGGTGGAGGTGAAGCCGGGGTCATAGGTGAAGATGTCCGCCTCGTCATAAAGCTTGCGGATGTCCACCACATCGGGCCCCAGAACCGGGGACATGATCGGAAGGTCGTAGGTCTGGCCATTGAGGCTCAGTGTCGCGGTCTTGTCAGCACACATCTCTCGTCCCCCGTTGGGAGCCTCGGCCCGTGGCAGCGGGCGTCAGCGGATCACGTCCGTTTCGGATGCATGGGCCCAGCAGGACGCCGCATCCAAGGCCAAGGGGGCGTCAGCCAGCCGCCCCGCTTAACCTTGCAATTGTTTCGTCACGTCCAAGTAACAGCATCATGTCATATACACTCGGCGTCGCGGTTCGTCCGGCCAGGGCCGCCCGCAGGGGGGAAGCCAGCTTGCCGAATCCGATACCCGCCTCGGTCGCGGCTGCGGTCAGGATATGCTCCAGTTCCGCTTTTTCCCAAATACCATTTTGCAACTGCAGCGTCAACGATTTCAGTATACCACGGGATACCGCGTCCAGATGCACTGCCGCCGCCGCATCGGGAACAATGGGCCGGGAGGCCAAGGCAAACTCAGCTTTTTCAAGCAGTTCCGGGAAAGTCTTCGCGCGATCCTTGAGGCAATACATCGCAGCCAGCATCAGGTCATGTTGATCCTTGGTCAGCGCAGGTTTGCCGGCGACGACCAGATAAGCCTCAATTTCATGCAGCAG
>CANBRQ010000264.1 GCA_947371955.1 Paracoccaceae bacterium
GGGCAAAGCGAACTTGTCGAGGAAGGCTGAAACGATCCGCCGCCGCATTTCGACGGAGGTGACCGGGTGGTTTTCGATATAGGCCCGCATCCGCGTCATGCCTTCGGGCGGCATCAGCGAGGTGAGAAGGTCATCCTCGTCCTCCAGCACCGTGCCGGGGGCAAAGCCTGCCACGGCCTGCAGCACTTCGGGCCAGATCAGCGGCGTGTCCTCGTCGCACCAGACGGTCAGCGGCACGCCGGGGTTCTGCGCCAGAATGGCCGTCACCACCTGCGACCAGCGCAGCGCGAAGATGTCGACGCCGCGCACGAAATCCTCATAGCGCGGCTTGCCGCCCTTCATCGGGGCCTGTTTGGCAAAGACGGCGGGCAGGAAGGTGGCGGGGTTGCGGATCGCCAGATGGAATTCCGCCTGCATCGAGGGGAAGACCTGCGTAAAGGCCCGCGTGCGGTCGCCTGCGGCCATATAGAGCCCGCCATCCATCACCCAAGGCAGAAAGCACAGGAAGCTGTCCCACGACAGCACCAGCCGCTCTGACCGGTCCTGCTCGACGATCTGCTCCAGCACAAGCGCCTGCGTGTCGGCCGAGGCGGCCTGACCCTTCAACGCAATCGCCGTATCCCGCATCAGGTTGCGATAGCGCGTCGGGCCCGGCACCGTGATGCCCTGAGGTGCCAGCTTGCCCCGGTTCTTCAAAAGGCAGCGCAGCAGGCGCTCGTCATCGGTGCAATGGGCGCCAAGGTGGTAAACGATCCGCATCTATGCTCCTGCCCGGGCTATGCTTCTTTGCGCCTGAATATACGAGGTTTTCTGGACAGAGAAACAGCTTTCCGTTAACAGCCGGTTATGACCGAGCAAAACACTCAAGTAAGCCGCTTTCCGGTGCCCGACCTGTGGTCGGTGGGGGCCTTGGTGATTGGCGCGGTGGTGGTGGCCCCGGTCTTGGCGGTGATCTGGCTGGCGTTTCACCCGACCGAGAACATCTGGCCGCATCTGATGGCCACCGTCTTGCCGCGCTATCTGGCCAATACGCTGATTCTGGCGGCTGGCGTGGGGGGCCTGTCGGTCGCCGTGGGCACCGGGGCGGCCTGGCTGGTGGTCATGTACCGCTTTCCGGGCTCGCGTCTGCTGGACCAGGCCCTGCTATTCCCGCTGGCGATCCCGGCCTATATCGGGGCTTACGCGCTGGTGGATTTTCTGGATTATTCCGGGCCGTTGCAGGTGGGGATGCGGCTGACGATGGGCTGGAAATCGGCGAAGGACTATGCTTTCCCCGAGGTGCATTCGCTGGGTTTTGCCACGGTAGTGCTGGCGGCGGCTTATTACCCTTACGTCTACCTTCTGGCGCGCGCCGCCTTCCGCGAGCAATCGGGCGGCACCTACGAGGTGGCCCGCGCTTTGGGTGCGGGACCCGCTGGCCTTTTCCTGCGCGTGGGACTGCCGCTCGCACGGCCTGCGATTGCCGCCGGTCTGGCGCTGGTGCTGATGGAGACGGTGGCCGATTTCGGCACGGTGCAGCACTTCGCCGTCCAGACCCTGACGACGGGCGTCTTTTCCACCTGGCTCAACGGCGACAATGCCGGAGGGGCGGCGCAACTGGCGGGCGTGATCCTTGTCCTTATCCTTGGCCTGATCTTTGTCGAGCGTGCCAGCCGCCGCAATGCGCGCTTCCACAAACCCTCGCGCGCGGTGCGGCCCGTGGTGCCGGTGGACCTGAGCGGGCCATCGGCCTGGGCGGCCACGTTTCTGTGCTGCGTGCCCTTTGCGATGGGCTTCGTGCTGCCCGTGGCCGTGATGCTGGGCCATGCAGTGAAGAAGCCGCAGGTCTGGCTGGCGCCTGGTCTGGCGCAGGCGGTGGTGAACACGCTGGTGGTGGGTGGCCTTGCCGCCCTGCTGACTGTGGCCGCCGCGACCTTCCTCGTGCATGGCATGCGCCTGACCGGCCACCGCATCGCGCGCTTCATCCTGCCTGTCACCGCCGTGGGCTATGCCGCACCCGGAGCGGTCTTGGCCGTGGGCATCCTGATCCCCTTGGCCGCGCTGGACCACAAACTGGCCGATGCCGTGCTGGCCGTCACGGGACATGACCCCGGCCTGATGCTGACCGGCACCGCTGCGGCCTTGGTTCTGGCCTATGGCGTGCGTTTCTTCGGCATCGCGCAAGGGGCTGTCGATGCCGCCTTCGGCCGCGTTTCGCCCTCGTTGCCGCTGGCCGCCCGGTCCTTGGGCCAGACCGCCGGAGGTGTCCTGCGCCGCATCTACCTGCCCCTGATGCGTGGATCGGTCTCGACGGCGCTTTTGATCGTCTTCGTCGACTGCGTGAAGGAACTGCCCGCCACGCTGATGCTGCGGCCCTTCAACTTCAACACGCTCGCCACCCGGGCCTATGACCTTGCCAGTCTTGAGAAGATCACCGACGCCGCCCCCGCCGCCCTGTTGGTGATCGCCTTGAGCCTTGTGGCCGTGGCCGTGATGGCAAGATCAAGCCGCGCCTGAGGCTTGCATCGGCGCCGCTTCATCGGTATTGAAGCGTCACGCCTCTATAGCTCAGATGGTAGAGCACCTGATTTGTAATCAGGGGGTCGCTGGTTCGAAACCGGCTGGAGGCACCAATCAAATCAATGGGTTACGCGACACCGTCGAAAAATCCCGCACAGGATCCCGCACAGGCTACGGCGTTTACTACCTCGAGCCGTGGGGGAAAAGCTGGCGAGTCGTCGACGTAAAACGGGGCTGGTCTTATAGCGCTTCGGTTTGCGTCTGCACGGACAAGGCCGACGCCGAGCGCATCCTGCAGCTGCTGCAGGAGGACCGGGGATGACCCTCCCGCTCCTCCCCTACCAGACCGAGGCCGCAGATCTGCTGACCAGCAAGGAGCGCTTCGGCCTGTTCGACGAGATGGGTGTCGGCAAGACGGCCACGGCCATTGGGGCGCTCGACAAGATCGGGGCGAGGCGGATCCTCGTCGTGGCCCCGGCGGCGGTGCGCGAGGTCTGGGTGGGCGAGTTCAAGAAGTTCTCGACCATCCCGCGCAAGATCATCAAGGGCAAGACGATCCACGACTTCGGGATGTGGATGAAGGGCAAGGCCGACGTGCTGATCACCTCCTACGAGATGGTCACGAAGTGGGGGCCGAAGATCGACGACCTCTACGACGCCCTCGTCCTCGACGAGGCGCACTACCTCAAGAGCCACTCCGCCCTGCGCACCCGCGCCCTCCTCGGCACCTTCTGCGACGGGGCCAAGGGCGCAGCCCGCTGGGCCAGCCATGTCTGGTTCCTGACAGGGACACCAGCCCCCAACGACCCGGTCGATGTCTGGCCGTTCCTGCGCTTCACCGGCGGTACGAACCTGACCATCGCCCAGTTCACCAACAAGTACTTCGTCAGCCGGATGGGAACCTTCACGGCGAGGCAGGAGCCTCGCAAGGAGACGCTCGAGGAACTGCGCGGCATCATCGCGGCCAACAGCATCCGGCGCACCAAGGTCGATGTCGGGATGAAGCTGCCGCCGATCTGGATGACGACCCAGACGGTGGACGGCGACACCGAGGAGATCAAGGGCATCCTGCGGCAGTTCCCCGGCCTTGCCGGTGCGATCATGGAGGCCATCGAGCGCGGGGGCCTGTCCTTCCTCGACGCCCAGCACATCGCCACGCTGCGACGTCTGGTGGGTGAGGCCAAGGCCCCGGCCTTCGTCGATCTCATGGCCGAGGAACTGGCCAACGGGCTGGACAAGGTCGTGATCATGGGCATCCACACCAAGGCGCTCGAGATCGTGCGCGAGGGGCTGGCCGCGCGAGGCCACAAGGTGGTGATGATCACCGGCTCGATCTCCGAGCGCGACAGGATCAAGGCTGTGCAGGACTTCCAGAATGACCCCGGCACCCGGGTGTTCATCGGCAACGTCCGCGCCGCCGGGACAGGCATCACGCTGACAGCTGCGGCTGACATCGTGATGTTCGAGAGCAGCTGGTCACCGGCTGACAACGCACAGGCGCTGATGCGGATCCACCGCCTCGGCCAGACGCGGCAAGTGCGCGCCCGGTTCATTTCGCTGGCCGGGAGCATCGACGAAGTGGTGTCGGAAACCGTGGCCAGCAAGACCGCTGCGATTGCGCGTCTGGGCCTTGACGTGGTATCCGACGCCAACTAAGCCTGTATACAGGTAGCATTGAAACTACATCAACGAGGACAGAGGACCACATGGCCAAGTTCACCCTGAACATCGAAACAGAAGACGCGCACGAACTGCGCGACATCGTCTCCCGCATCGCGGGGCAGGCAACCTCGAGCGCGGCGGCTGTCGTCGCCGAGGCGATCACCACCGAGGCCGAGCAGCCTGCCGCCGCCCCGGCTCCCGCTCCCGAGAAGCCCAAGGCTGCACCGCGCGGCAAGAAGGCCGAGACGGTCGCTGCGGTCGTGACCCCCGCCGAGCAGCCCGTGGCTGAGAAGGCTCCCGAAGCACAGATCGAGGTGCTGACCCCGGCAGCGCAAACGACCAGCCTGACCCCGCCGCCCGCTGCGCCGACCGCGTCCTACGACCAAGTCAAGGAAGCCCTGATCTCGCTGATGGACAAGAAGTCCGCAGGCGCTGTGCAGGGGCTGCTGAAGGACAAGTTTGGCGTCATCGCGATCAGCCAGCTGCCCAAGGAAAAGCTGGGTGAAGCGCTCGAGGCCCTGAACGGCTGGATCGCCGAGGCATGACCGACACCCTCGCCCACTCGAACTGGGGAGGCTCGGTGTGCAAGCGCTACCGCGCTTGCCCCGGCTCGGTTGCGGCCTGTGCCGCCGTGCCGAAGCTTCCGTCCTCCGCTGCGGCGGACGAGGGAACCCTCGCCCACGCCTTCGCCGAGCGCTTCCTTGCGGACGCCGTGCGCAACTGCGCGGAGTTCGTCGGCTTCACGCTGGAGACGGGCGGCAAGCCCCTCACCAAAGAGATGGCGACTGCCGTCCAGTTCTACCTCGATGCCGTCTGGGCCGAGGTGGATCTGGAGGACGACAGCATCTACCTCGTCGAGCAAAAGTTTGTCCTGCCGGTAGCATCAGCGCCACAAGGTGCGGTGTTTGGCCGGAACGACTGCCTCGTCTACAGCCGCAAGGCGCGCAAGCTGACGGTGTTCGACTACAAGAACGGCTATGTGCCGGTCGAGGCCGAGGACAACGACCAAGGCAAGTTCTACGGCGCCGGCGCTGCTCTGTCGGACATTGCCCGCGACTGGCCGGTGTCAGAGGTCGAGATCGTCATCGTGCAGCCCAACGCACGGGACGTGGATCAGACCGGCGCGGTGCGCCGCTGGGCTTGGAACCCTGT
>CANBRQ010000265.1 GCA_947371955.1 Paracoccaceae bacterium
GCGTGGCACCTGGAAGCACTTTTATGACGAAGTCGAAGAACAGGTGGCCTCATGCCAGGTCTTCGGCGAGTTCCGCATCGTGGAAACAGAGCTTGCCGAGTATCTCGGCGTCAGCCGCACCGTTGTGCGCGATGTGCTGTCGCGGCTGCACGAACGCGGTCTGATCCGAAAAGACGGCAGTTCGCATTGGATCGCGGGGCCCTTGACCGCCCGCACCCTGCGCGAGAAGTTCGAGCTGCGCGCCATCATCGAACCCGCGGCGTTGCGCTTGGCTGCCCCCTTTATCCACTACAGCCGCATCGAAGAAATCCGTGACCGAATCGGCGCAGACACAAGCTTGAAGCCTGAGAACCTTGAAGATGCCTTGATGGAGCATTGCATCGCGCAGGCACCGAACACAGCGCTTGTCGGGATGATCCAGACCAACCAGATGCTGCTGACCTCGGTCAACCGGGCCCTGACCGGCCTGGGCCTGCCCGAGGACGAGATCGCCTTGGACCAATACCGCACCCTTTTCGATCTGATCGCGCGGCATCCGATTGATTCTGCGGCTGAATACCTACGGGACCACCTGCACATCATGGCTGCGAAGAATCTCGCCCGGATGAAGATCGTGGCGGTCATCAGCGAGACCGTCGGTATCGCCCCCTACCTGAGCCCTCAATAAAATGAACATCGGATTGGAAATCCTTTTACTCAATGATCGCTGAGTTCGCATGTAGCGCATTTTTTGCGTCAACACGTCCAATGTTGCGCAAAACTACCGCAACAAGACAACAAAAGTTCGGTTGACAGTCGTGTAAAATCGCTATGTTATACGAAGTGCAGTTTGCGCAAAGATCGGCGCGGCGGATACGACGTTCGGCGCACCTCCGAACGGCAGGACAAAAGGGACGGGCTGCGCGATTTGCGCGGCACCGCGAACGGGGCGAATGACAACGGAAACGGCAATCTTTCGGGTCGACGGCGTGACCAAAAGCTACGGGGGCGTGAAAGCCCTCGACAGCGTCATGCTTGAGGCAGGGGTGAACGAATACCTGTCGCTGCTGGGGCCTTCGGGATCCGGCAAGACGACCCTGCTGCGGGTGATCGCCGGGTTCGAGGTGCCAGACGCAGGGCGCGTCTACTTCCAAGGCCGCGACATCACCGGCTTGCCTGCGCACGAGCGGGGCATCGGTTTTGTATTCCAGAATTTCGCACTTTTCCCGCATCTTACGGTTCGCAAGAACGTGGCCTTCGGTCTTATGTACGGCGGCGAAACCGTTTCGGCGGCGGAGACGGACAAGCGCACGCAAGCGGTGATCGACATGGTCGGCCTGACCGGGATGGAGGATCGCGGCGTCGATCAGATCTCGGGCGGGCAACGGCAGCGTGTCGCCTTGGCGCGGACATTGGTCATGCAGCCGAAACTGGTGCTGCTGGATGAGCCACTCGGTGCGCTCGACGCCAACCTGCGCGGCCGGATGCGCAACGAATTGCGCGCCATTCGGGAGCGGATGGGCGTGACCTTCCTGCATGTGACTGGGTCCGAAACGGAAGCCTTGGCGATGGGTGACAGCGTGGTTGTGCTTGATCGGGGCCGGATCATTCAGGCGGGCAAGCCCGATGATGTCTATTCAACCCCCGCCAGCCCGGCCGTCGCGCATTTCCTGAACCGGTTCAATCTGTTCTCCGGCAAACTGTCCCAAGGCGTGTTCACCGGCCCCTTCGGCACAGTAGCGGTTCCAAAAGCCACGCGCGCCGCCGATGATGTCTATGCGATCCGGTATGACCGGGTGCGCGCTCAGCCGATTGGCGCAGTGACCAGCGGACCGGCCCTGAAGGCAACCTATATCGCCAGCGAATACCTCGGGTCGTCGGTGATGAACTTCTTTGAGACCGCAGACGGCAAAGTGGTCGAGGTGGAACACCACCTCAGCCTTGGTGCGCCCCAAACCTTTGAACCCCGGCAGGATTACCTTCTGACCTGGACACCGGATCAGGCCATCGTTTTCGGCAGGGAGGGCAAGTGATGACTGACGCAACCGTGGCTCCAAAGCGACGGGGATCTAGCTGGCTGATCCTTCCAGGGATCATCTGGATGGCCCTGTTCATGGTAGTGCCGATCCTGATGATCTGCTACGTCTCGTTCTGGACACAGACGACCTTCAACATCTCCTCCACCCCGACGCTGGCAAGCTGGAAGCAGTTCTTCTCGTCTGACACCTACACCGGCGCCCTGTGGACCACGGTTCGCATCTGGCTGATCGTTCTGGCGACGACCTTTGCCATCGGATATCCGACTGCGTTGTTCGTCGGTCTCTTCGTGAAATCGAAAACCCTATCCACCGTGCTGCTGGTGATCTGCGTCATTCCGTTCTGGACCTCGTTCCTGATCCGGGTGCTGGCGTGGCGTCCGATGCTGGGCAAGGAGGGCGCCATCAATATTATCCTGATGAAGCTGCACATCATATCCCAGCCGATCGAGGTTTTGCTGTTCACCGAACTGTCTGTGATCATCGGAATGAGCCAGATCTACTGCGTGTTCATGGTTGGCCCCATTGCCTTCATGCTGGGCCGCATCGACCGCAACATCATCGAGGCCGCCCGTGACCTTGGCGCGGGTTTCGGCAGAATCTTCTGGAAGATCATATTCCCGCTGAGCCTGCCCGGAGTCGTTGTCGGCGCTATCTTCGTCAGCGTCATGGTGCTGGGTGAATTCGCCACCTCTGGCGCGTTGTCGGGCCGCAAGGTGAACCTCTTGGGCAACATCATCGTCACGCAAGTCGGCTCCTTGAAATGGGCGATGGCTTCGGTGACCGGCGTCATCCTGACCGTCGTCATGGGGATGGTGATTGCCGTCTTCCTGCGGATCGTCGACCTGAAGCAGGAGCTTTGATCGATGGAATCGCGCGTTCTCAAACCAATCCTCGCTCTCTATGTCGCGGCCTTCATCCTGTTCCTGTACGGGCCCTTCTTTGTGCTGACGATCCTGTCGTTTCAGCAAGGGCCTGACGGCGGGCCGCAGTTCCCGATCATTGAATGGTCGACCTATTGGTATCAGCAGATCTTCGGTCTGACCCCGCCGTCTCGCATCGCTCCTTTGCCGGTGGGTGAAGCGCTGATCCGGTCGTTGGTACTGGCCTTCATGACGATGGTCACCTCGACCGTATTGGGCGTGATGTCTGCCCAAGCCTTCCGCCGCAAGTTCCGCGGGTCGACTGTGGTGTTCTACCTGATCGTGCTGGGCATGATGGTGCCGGGCGTCTTGACGGGGCTTGGAACATCTCTTCTGGCCAACAATGTCATCGGGATCACCCGGCACTGGTACACCACGGCCTTTGCGACCCATGTGGCCTATACCTACCCCTTTGCGTTCCTTGTCATGCTGGCAATCCTGAACCGCTTTGACGGCTCGGTGGAAGAAGCGGCCTGGTCGCTGGGCGTGAACCCCTGGACGACCTTCCGCAAGGTAACCTTCCCGCTGATCTTCCCGGGTGTGCTGTCCGCGATGTTGTTCGCTTTCACGCTCAGCCTTGATGAATTCCCACGATCGCTGTTCGCGGCCGGGGGAACCGAGGATCAAACCCTGCCTCTGGCGATCTACGGTACCTTCTCGGTTGAAATTCACCCGAACATCTTTGCCTTCGGGGTGCTGACCACGCTGTTCTCCTTCGCGTTGTTGTCGGTTTATGGGGTCTTGATGGGCCTGTCGGTCCGCCGTGCCCGCAAACTTGCCATGCAGGAGGATATTGCATGAACCAGACCGCAATCGTCACAGGCGCAGGGTCGGGAATCGGGCAAGCCATTGCGCTGCGTTTGGCTGCAGACGGCTACAACGTGCTGGCAAACGATTTTCGGGTCGAGGCCGCGCAGGCCACGGCCGCGATGATCGGGGCGAACGCCGTCGCCATCGGGGGTGATGTCTCGGTAGAGGCCGATGTGGCGGCGATGGTTGCCGCGGCTGAGCAGGCGTTCGGGCCCGTTACCCATCTGGTGAACTGCGCAGGCCACGTCCATCAAGGGCGCTTCATCGACCTGACCGTCGGCGATTTCGACCGGATGATCGCTGTTCACTTGCGAGGCACGTTCTTGTGCACCCATGCGGTGCTGGCAGGCATGCTGGCGCGCGGGTCGGGCGTGATCGTCAACATCGCCTCGCAACTGGGTCAGATCGGCGGCATCGAGCTGGCGCATTACTCTGCCGCCAAGGCCGGGATCATCGGGATGACCAAAGCATTGGCGCGCGAAGTCTCGGCGCAGGGTGTCAGGGTCAACGCCGTGGCGCCGGGACCGATCAACACCCCCCTGGTGCGCAATCTGTCCGAGGACTGGCAGCGCGCCAAAGCTGCCGAACTGCCATTGGGCCGCTTTGGCGAACCAGAGGAGGTCGCCAACACCGTGGCATTCCTCTGTTCACCGCAAGCCTCGCTGTTCGTGGGCCAGACACTTGGGCCAAATTCCGGAGATGTGATGCTATGACCGAAATCGTCCTGATCACCGGCGCAGGCATCGGCATTGGCCGCGCCACAGCTAAGGCCTTCGCCAAAGCGGGATATCATGTGGTCGCGACTGATGTGCTGGCCGCAGAAAGTGCCTCGGTCGTGGCCGAGATCGTGGCCGAGGGCGGCACGGCGGAATTCCACATCCTCGACGTCAGGTCGACCGAGGCTGCAGATGCCGTGGTCGCAGCGGTCGAGGCCAAGCATGGCGGCATTGATGTCATCGTCGCCAATGCGGGCATCGCGCACCGCGTGCCCTTGGCGGAAATGACGGACGCCAAGTGGGATCATACCTTCGAGATCGACCTGAAGGGCATCTTCCGGGTCGTGCGTCCCGCTTTGGCTGGGATGAAGGCGCGCAAGAAGGGCGCAGTGGTTGCCCTGTCCTCGATCATGGGCGTGGCCTACGGCTGGGACGAACATGTGCATTATTCAGCGGCGAAATCCGGCGTGGTTGGCCTTGTGCGTGGCCTTGCCGTCGAGTTGGCCCGCGACGGCATCCGGGTGAATGGCATCGCACCAGGCTACATCCGGACGGCGCAGCTTTTGTCGAAGGAACACTCCCTCGGCCCGGAAGCTGCGGAGACGGCGGGGCAGTTCATCCCCATGGGACGCATCGGCCAACCTGAAGAGATTGCCGATGTCGCCTTGTTCCTCGCTTCCCACGGTGCCCGTTACATGACGGGTCAGGTGGTGGTGGTCGACGGTGGTTTGCTGGTCGGACGTTACTGAACCAGCAGTAAGAAACGAACAAAATCAACACGGAGGTACTGAAATGAAACACAGTTCACTATCCCGCCGCGGGTTCCTGAAAGGGACC
>CANBRQ010000266.1 GCA_947371955.1 Paracoccaceae bacterium
GAACGGCAGGCGCAGGCAGGCGGTGTGCCGCGTCTCTGCGGCCATTCGCCCTTTGGCCTGCGCGAGTTTCGCCGGGTGATGGGCGGGCCGGCCTATGCCCGCCGGTTGGTCCAAGCGGCGGTCTCGGCCGGCGCACGTATGTTGCTGAACCACAGCGTGACCTCCATCGGGCAGGACCTTGTGGTGCACATGGCCACACCCGATGGCGAGGTGACGCTGCAACCCGACCGCATCCTGCTGGCGACCGGAGCGCGCGAGGCGTCGCGGGCGGAGCGGCTTTTGCCCGGGGAACGGCCCTTGGGCATCGTCACCACCGGTGCCTTGCAAGACATGTGGTTCGCCCACCGTGCCCTGCCGTTCCGCCGCCCCGTCATTCTGGGCAGCGAATTGGTCGCCATGTCGGCGATCCTGACCTGCCGTCAGGCGGGGGCGATGCCTGTGGCGGTCATTGAGCCTTCAGATCGACCCATCGCCCGCGCGCCGTACCGCTGGCTGCCACGGGTGCTGGGAATTCCTATTCTGACCCAGACCGACATCGAGGATATCCGCGCCACGAACGGACGATTGAGCCAGATCGTACTTCGCACGGGCGCTGGCCAGACACGAGAGATCGACTGTGACGGACTGATGCTGACCGGCGCGTTTCGCCCGGACAGCGGTCTGGCGCGGATGTGCGGGCTGCAGATTGACCCTGCAACTCAAGGCCCCGTCGTTGATCAATCGGGCCGCACCAGTCAGCCGCAAATTTATGCGGCGGGCAATCTGTTGCGCGGGGTCGAGACGGCTGGCTGGTGCTGGGCCGAAGGGCGCGCCATTGCCCTAGCCCTGCTGAAGGATGCGGCAGCGGCGCAGGGCCTAGTGGTCAGGCCGGGCAAGGGCCTGCGCTATGTCATGCCGCAGCGGTTGGCCATGGGCAGCACGAACGCTCTGCCCGCGCTGCAGATCAGGCTGGACAGGCCCGCGCGGGGGACGCTGACGCTTTGCGACGCGACAGGCCGCCGTTTGGCCTCGCTTCAAACCGACAGCGCGCCGGAGCGGCGGGTGGCGATGGCCTTGGACCAACTGTCGCTCAAGGACGCGTCGGGCCCCCTGACTCTGGCGATGGAGGAAGCCTGATGCGGATTCTGGCACTGGATCAGGGCACGACCTCGACAAGGCTGCTGGTCGCAGAGTCGGGCGGCTTGCAGGTTCTGGGCCAGTTGCGTCACCAGACACGCTACCCGATGCCCGGCTGGGTCGAGCAAGACGCCGCCGAAATTCTGCAACATTGCCAATCGCTTCTGGCCATTGCTGGCAAGGCGGATGCTCTGGCACTCGCCAATCAGGGCGAAAGCTGTCTCGCCTGGGACAGTATGACGGGACATCCGCTTTCGCCGATCATCGTCTGGCAGGACCGCCGCACCTTGGCCAATCTGGCCCGAATGGCCGATCTGGCAGAGGAAGTCACCGCACGCTCTGGCCTGCCGCTGGACCCCTATTTCTCGGCCGCCAAACTGGGCTGGCTCTTGCGCGAAAGGCCCGAGGTGGCACGCGCCCACCGTGCAGGCCGCCTGCGTCTGGGTACGACGGATGCATACCTTCTGGACCGGCTGGGCGGTGCTTTTGCCACAGACCGCGCCACCGCCTCGCGCACCGGGTTGATGAACCTTGCCAGCGGCCAGTGGGACCCGCAGCTTTGCGAGATCTTCGGGGTACCAATCGACTGCCTGCCCGAAATCCGGGGCAATCTGGCGGGGTTCGGCAGCGTCGGCGGCGTGCCCATTGCAGCCTCGATCGTCGATCAGCAGGCGGCTTTGTTCGGCCATGGCTGCCGCAACCGGGGCGAGGCAAAGATCACTTTCGGCACCGGCGCTTTTGCCTTGGGCGTCACCGGAAACACTCCGCCCTTGCCCGTGGGGGGCCTTTTGCCGACGGTGGCCTGGGACTTGGGCGAGGGCATTGTCTACGCGCTTGACGGCGGCGTGCACGATGCCGGCTCAGCGGTGGAATGGGCCTTGAAGGCGGGCCTCGCAGACAGCCTTACCGATTTCGACGGTTTCGACCGCCCCGCCGCCGCCGCGCGCGATCTGTTTTTCCTACCCGCCTTCTCGGGCCTTGGCGCCCCGCATTGGGACCGAAGTGCTGCCCCCCTGCTGATCGGTCTCGCCCCCGAGATGACCCGCCGCGACATGTGTCAGGCACTGATCGAGGGGATTGCCTTTCAAACCGCCGATCTTCTGGCCGAAATGGCGCGGGCAATCCCACTCTGCCCCGTGATCTCCATTGACGGCGGCCTGTCGGCCAGCGGCGACTTCACGGCGTTTCTGGCCAAGGTTTGCCAGCGCGAGATTGCCGTCTCCAGCTTTGGCGAGCGCACGGCGTTCGGCGCGGCACAACTGGCCGCGATGGCATTGGGCGCCACCCTGCCAGAGCCGGAAGGCGCGGCAAGGCGCGTGCCGCCCGGCCCCGCCAAGCCAGAGTGGCAGGCCCGTTTCAACGCCGCCCTGACCCGCGCCCGCGGTTGGCGCGACATTTGAGCTAAGCCTACTTGCCCGAGCCCGCCAGCAGCCCCGAGATCAGGTAGCGGTTGAGGAAGATCACCAGCAGGCAGGGCACCACGATGGCAATCGACCCGCCCGCCATGATCAGCCCATAATCGACGAAGTTCTTGCCGGCAAATTCGGGGATCAGCACGGTCAGCGGCTTGGCCTGCTTGGGCGAGAAGATCAGCGGCACGACATATTGGCCCCATGCCCCCAGAAAGGTCAGGATCGCGGTGGCGGTCAGGCCGGGGGCAGAGATCGGGGCGATGATCCAGAACAGGATGCGCAGGTGCCCCGCGCCATCCATCCTTGCCGCTTCCTCCAGCGAGCGGGGCAGCGCATCCAGCACACCTTTCATCAGCCACAAGGACAGGGGCAGGAAGGCCGAGACATAGATGAGGGTTACCCCCAAATAGCTGTCGATCTGCCCGGTGGCGACCATCAGGCGAAAGAGCGGGATGATCACCGCATAGCCCGGAATGGCCATGGTGGCCACGACAGCATAGAACAGGATATCGCGGCCCCAGAACTCCAGCCTTGCAAAGGCATAGGCCGCCAGAAGCGAGAACAGCACGCACAGGACAGTTGCGGCCGCCGAGGTGACGATGCTGTTGAACAGCGCCAGCCGGAAGCCCTGTGCCACATCCACACCGCCGAAATGGCCATCCATCAGGCCGACAAGGCGCTGATAATGCTCGCTTGTCGGCATCTGAGGGAACAGGTGCAGCGGCTTGTCGCTGAACTCCACCGTCGGGGTGATCGAGGACGCCAGCGTCCAGTAGATCGGCGCCAGCGACCATAGCAGAAGCACGGCCACGCCGGCCCAGACGGCGATGCGGATGTAAATGGGGGTCCGTGTCATTCCAGCCTCGTCGTGCGCTGGATGCGCAG
Source organism: Paracoccaceae bacterium (assembly GCA_947371955.1). Taxonomy (GTDB): domain Bacteria; phylum Pseudomonadota; class Alphaproteobacteria; order Rhodobacterales; family Rhodobacteraceae; genus Stagnihabitans. The sequence continues at coordinate 3,414 of CANBRQ010000266.1, forward strand.
CACATAGCCGAGCGAGATCAGCAGGGATATCAGCGTCACCACCAAAGACAGCGCCATGCCGTAAGAGAAGTTGAATTTCTTGAACGCCTCCAGATAGATCTGGATCAGGATCGGCCTTGTTTCCACACTGTTATGCGCGAGCACGATCGCCTCATCGAACAGGTTGAAAGCGGATACGGTGGCATTGGTCATCGCCACCGCGATGGCGCTGCGGATCAGCGGCAAGGTGATCAGGCGGAACATTCCGGCCCGCGAGGCACCGTCCATCCGTGCTGCCTCGTACAATTCGGAGGGGATCGACTGCATTGCCGCCAGAACGATCACGATGGTCAAAGGCATCATGCGCCAGACATGCACGACCGTGATGCAGAGCATGGCCGAGGTCGTGTCATTGAACCATAAATGCGCGTCGAAATCGAAACCCGCGCGGACCAAAAGCGCGTTCAGCAGCCCCGGCCCCGGCGAATAAATCCACTGCCAGACAACACCGCTAACGACACCGGGCAGGGCCCATGGCAGCACCACCGCCGCCAGAACCCAACGCCGCCCCCGGTCAAGCTGGTTGATCAGCGCGGCTGCAAGGATACCAAACACCGTCTCGGCCAGCACGGCCATCACGACATATTCCAGCGTGTTGAGCCAAGACCGCCCGACCTCGGCATCGCCGAACATCTTCATGTAGTTCTTCAGCCCGACAAACGGCGTGCCGGGCTGCATCGGGTTCACGCGGTGCAGGCTATCCCATGCGGTGCTGGCCAACGGATAGAACACCAGCCCACCCATCGTCAGCAGGATCGGCAGAACCAGCAAAACGCCGGTTACCGCATCGGCCCTTCCGCCGATGCGGTAACTTTGCTGGGTCGGAGTCGCTGAGGTCACGCTCACTGGTTCTGAGCTGCGGCCACGGCGTCGGCGATGCGCTTGACGGCTTCATCGACGTTGATCTCGCCCTTGGCGGCCGAGTTGATCGAGGTGTTCACCGCCAGCGAGAATTGCGGATACCAGGTCGGAGCGCCAGCCGGGAACAGGGGTTCCACCGTGGGGGCCTGCGCGACCAAGGCCGCGCCGCTGATCAGCTTGCCCGCGTCCTGCAATTCGGCCAGCGCCGAGGTGCGGGTCGGCAGCACGCCGTTGGAATAGTTGTGGACCTGAAATTCCTTGGAGGTCATCCACTTGATGAACTCTTTCGCCGCATCCGGGTGTTCGGCGTTCTTCGGGATGCCCAAGCCTTCCAGCAGACCAAAGCTGCGGGTGGTGCCGGAAGCGGTGGCAACCGGAATAGCCTCAACCTGCCCCGCCACGACCGACTGCTTCGGGTCAGAATATTGCCCCAACCGTCCCGGCTCACCGGAGATCATGATCGAGGTCAGACCCTTGGCGAACATGGTGTCGTTGATCTCGGAGTCCTTCAGGCCCGTCGATGCCGGGTCAACCAGGCCATCCTTCAGAAGCTGCAGTTCAAAGGCCAACGCCTTGTAGCCCGCCGAATCCGGGCTGGTGAAGGCTGGCTTCATATCCTTGTCGAACAGATCGCCGCCGAAAGCCTTGGTCAACAGGTACCACGAGGTCGAGGCCCCCTCGGTCGCCGACAGCGGCAGGCCGATGGGATACTGAGTGATGCCCTTGGCTTTGATCGCCTTGGCGGCGGCCACCAGATCGTCCAGCGTAGCGGGTGTGCCGGTCACCCCGGCGTCGGTGAACTGCTTGCGGTTGATCAGCATCACGCGGAAGTCGTTGGTATAGGGGATCGCCAGCACATCGCCGTTGATGTTGAACAGGGACGAACCCTTGATGTCCTCCAGCGTCGCCGCATCGATGGTATCCTGCAGCGGCGTGTACCAGCCTGCGGCCGCA
>CANBRQ010000267.1 GCA_947371955.1 Paracoccaceae bacterium
TCGAGGTCCAGCGGTGGCGCAGGATTTTCATGGCGTCATGCAGGATGCCGCGGTTGCCGGTGAGGGTGCCGCGGGCGGGGATCGCCACGATGCTTTGGTCAGGAAGGACGCGGTTTTGCAGGCGCATCAGATTGGCTGCATCACAGGAACTCGCGCACCACCTGTTCGACCATGCTGACATCGTCCTGCGTGCAGTCGAACTGGCCGACCTGCACGCGGATGACGTAAGCCCCCTGATGGCGGGTTTGCGTCAAATACACGCGGCCATCGTCATTGATGCGGGTCAAAAGCGCCTCGGTTGCGGCATCGTCGTGCAGGGCGAAGGTGAACAGCGACAGGGACGGGTGGGTGACGATGCTGACACCCTGCAGTTGGGCCAGGGCTGCGGCGAGTTCCCGCGCCCAGGTCACATGGTTGCGGACCCGGGCGCGCAGACCCTCCAGCCCATAGGCGCGGAGCGTGAACCACAGCTTCAAGGCGCGGAAACGGCGGCCCAAGGGCACGGTCCATTCGTTGAAATTCACCACCTCTTCGCGGCCTGCCGTCTCCAGATAAGTCGGGCGCAGGCCGAGGGTCTTGACCTGTGGCGTCGGGTCGCGCAGGAACTGCACCGCACAGTCGAACTGGGCCCCCAGCCATTTGTGCGGGTTGAAGACGATGGAATCCGCGCCCTCCACACCGTCCCACAGGGGCCGGAACTCGGGGCAGATCATCGCAGAACCGGCCCACGCCGCATCGACATGCACCGGCAACCCGTGGGATTTGGCGACGGCGATACAATCCGCCATCCGGTCAAACGCGCCGACCGAAGTGCCGCCAGCGCAGAGGACCACGCCGATGGGGCGGAAGCCGGCGGCGAGGTCGGCGGTGATGGCAGCGTCCAGCGCTTCGGGGCGCATCGACAGGCTGGTGTCGGTGGAGATTTTCACAAGGTTGGCCTGACCGATCCCGGCAATCCGCGTGGCCTTGTCGACCGAGGAATGCGTCTCGGCGCTGGCGTACAGCCGCAGGCGGGGCTGCGACGAAAGCCCGTCGGACAGGCCCGCCCAGTCCAGCGCCTGCTCCCGCATGGTCAGGATGGCCGACAGGGTCGCGGTCGTGGCCGAATCGTGGATCGTGCCGGTGAAGCCTTCGGGCAGGCCAAGCGATTGGCGCAGCCAGTCGATCATCACCTGTTCAATCTCGGTCACCGCCGGAGAGGTCTGCCACAGCATCCCTTGGGCTGCGATGGCATTGGCCAGTTGCTCGGCCAGCATGGACGCGGGCGAGGCATTGGCCGGGAAATAGGCGAAGAAGCGCGGGTGCTGCCAGTGGGTCAGGCCGGGCGGGACGATGCGCTCGAAATCGGCGAAGATCGCTTCCATCGGCTCTGGCGCCTCGGGGGGCACCGAGGGCAACTGGCGCGAGATGGCGCCTGGGACGAGGGGCGCGCGCACAGGCCGGTCGCGCAGGCCAGCATGATAGTCATGCGCCCAATCGGCGGCCCGCTTGGACCAGATGCGCAGATCGTCGTGGTTCATGGCTCACCTCATCTTTTGGCGCGGATCAAGGCAGAGGGGGGCGCGAATGGCAAGAGGTCAGGCGGGCGGCCAAGGGTCAAGGGCGGCCTGCGCCTTCCTGGTCAGGCTGGCGCGGATCACGCCGTAAGAGATGCGGATGCGGTCGGCCATCTCATCCTCGGGGACATGGCCAAAGGGGATGCGCACCCAGCTTTCGTGGAAATAAGGGGCGCGGAAGGCGCGGCCCATGTCGATCAACAGGGCGGAGGTGTCGGTATCGGGGCATTTGACGTTCAGCCCGTTCTCCTCGCGCGCACCCACCACGGCGAAAAGCTTGCCGCCCACCTTCCAGGCATCATGCCCACCGCCCCAGGGGTCGGACCAGACGGCCCCGGGCAAGGTCGCACAAACCTGATTGACGAGAGCGCGGCTCATGTCGGAAAGATGCGGGTCTCGGCAATGCGAGTCAATCGCCACGTGGGCACCCCAGACGTGCAGCAGGATTGCCGAACTGAAGCCACAATGCTGCGGCATCAAGGGGCCCGTTGACAGGAGTGTGCCATGCAAGTTTCCCGCCGTTTCCTTCTGCTTTCTGCGCTTGCCCTGCCTCTGGCGGGCTGCGCCACCACCTATTCCACCGCCTTCGACCAAGGCCTGTCCGCTGATCTGACCCAACAGTGGCGCGTGGTCGATGTGCAGGTTCTGGTGCCCGAAAGCCTGACCGTGTCAGAGGCACCCGGTCTGGTGCCGCAGGCCGACATCGTCTGGCGCGAGGATGACCCGCGGGGCGACCGCCGGGCGCAGGTCGGGGCCATTCTGGTGGCGGCGGTGGCAGAGGCGGCCAAGGGGCTGCATGGCAAGCATCCGGTCATCTTGCAGCTGCAGGTCAACCGCTTCCACGCCCTGACCTTCGAGGCCGAAACCCAGCTTTCCGATGCCGGTGTCCACAACATCCAGTTCACCCTCTGGGCGCTGGACCCCAGGACCGGCGCGGTGATCGCGGGGCCGACGCCCATTCTCCCCGATCTGCCGGCCCTGTCCGGACAGGCCATGAAAGCGGCCCGCGCCCGGGGCGAGACGCAGAAGTCCCAGATCTCGGCCCATGTGACGGCGACGGTGGCGGCTTGGCTCGGGATCGGCCCGGACGTGCGGGGCAGCTTCACGCGGCTGGGCGATTGATAGGTAGGGTGCGTGATATCACGCACCTGTGAGCGGTGGTGCGTGACCTCACGCCCCTACGAATATTCCCAGATTATCACATGAAACCAAACACCTGCGCGGTCTTTTTGATCCAAATCCCTCACTGATTCGCTGTAACTTGGTTAACGCCCCCTGCGTCTTGCGCGCGTAGAGACGAAAGGAAGACGCAAGGAAGACGGCAAAAAGACCGCCGCCAACCGGCGAATTCGCCCGGTTAATCCTGCGTCCGCAAGGGCTTGGCAACAAGGCCGCGCCGCGCTAGAAGGGACCCATGAAGAACGCCGCAATCACCCTAATTTGCTGCATTACCCGCTGACCTCAGGTCGCGCGGGCTCTTCTTCTGTTCCCTCACTTGAACGAAGTTGCTAGACCCCGCGCGGTCGAGTTCTGTCTTGATGCCGCTTGCCAAAGGTCTGAAATGGTCACGATCCGTCTGCACAACACGGCCACCCGCGCGAAAGAGGATTTCGCGCCGATCGATCCCCTGAATGTCCGCATGTATGTCTGCGGGCCGACGGTGTACGATCGGGCGCATATTGGCAATGCACGGCCCGTGGTGGTGTTTGACGTGCTTTTCCGTTTGCTTCGGCATGTTTACGGGGAAGGGCACGTCACCTATGTGCGCAACTTCACCGACGTCGATGACAAGATCAACGCGACGGCACAGGCGCGCAAGGCGGGGGGCGATCCTCGGTCGCTAGAGGTGCTGATCCACGAGCGCACCGATGAGACGATCGGCTGGTATCACGCCGACATGGACGCCCTGGGCGCCCTGCGGCCGACGCATGAGCCTCGGGCGACCGACTACATCGGCCAGATGGTTGCGATGATTCAAGGGCTTATCTCGTCGGGCCACGCCTATGAGAAGGAAGGCCACGTGCTGTTCCGGGTGCGGAGCTACAAGAACTATGGCGCTTTGTCGGGCCGCTCGGTCGATGACATGATCGCCGGGGCACGGGTCGAGGTGGCACCCTTCAAGGAAGATCCGATGGATTTCGTGCTGTGGAAACCGTCGGACGCCGATCTGCCGGGCTGGGATTCGCCTTGGGGTCGGGGGAGGCCCGGCTGGCATATCGAATGCTCTGCCATGAGCCATGAACTCTTGGGCGCGGCGTTTGACATCCATGGCGGGGGCTTGGACCTGCAGTTCCCCCACCATGAAAACGAGATCGCCCAAAGCCAGTGCGCCCATCCGGACGAGGGCTTTGCCAAGGTCTGGATGCACAACGAGATGCTTCAGGTCGAGGGCAAGAAGATGTCCAAGTCCTTGGGAAATTTCTTTACCGTCAGGGACTTGCTGGACCAAGGCATCCCGGGCGAGGTGATCCGGATGGTCTTCCTTGGCACCCATTACGGCAAGCCGATGGACTGGACCACCGAAAAAGCGGCCCAAGCCGAGGCCACCTTGCGCAAGTGGCGCGGTCTCGTCGCGGGTATCGAACCCGCGCCAAGCCCCCTGTCGGGCGTCCTTTCTGCTCTGGCGGATGACTTGAACACGGCCGGGGCTTTGGCCGAACTGCACGCGGCGGCGGGGCGCGGGGATTTCGCGGGTCTTGCCGCCTCGGCACGGCTGATGGGACTGTTGACGCCGGAATTGGGCGATTGGGTCCGGACGGTGGATCTGGCGCCCTATGCCGAGCGTCTGGCCTTGCTGCGCAGCGAAGCCATGGCGCAGAAGGATTTTTCCGCCGTGGACTCGATGAAGGCGGCCCTTATGGCGGCAGGGGTGGAAGTGCGGATGTCGAAGGCGGGGGTGGAACTGCTGCCGGGCCCGGGCTTCGACGCAGGCAAACTGGAGGCGCTGAAATGAACCCCACCCTGAAACCCCAAGAATTTTCGACGAAAATTCTTGGGCGCGCCGCCGCTTCGGGTGTCCATCATGCGTGATCGGCTGTACCTCTTCGACACCACCCTGCGTGATGGCCAGCAGACCCAAGGCGTGCAGTTCTCCACCGCCGAGAAGCGCCAGATCGCCGTCGCGCTGGATGCTTTGGGGGTGGATTACATCGAAGGTGGCTGGCCGGGAGCCAACCCGACGGACAGCGAATTCTTCGCCAGCCCGCCCGCAACGCGCGCCACGATGACCGCGTTTGGCATGACCAAACGAGTCGGGCGCTCGGCCGACAATGACGACGTGCTGGCGGCGGTGCTGAATGCGCAGACGCTTGCGGTTTGTCTGGTCGGCAAGACGCATGAATTCCATGTGACCACCGCCCTGGGTGTCACGCTGGAGGAGAACCGTCAGGCCATCGCTGACAGCTTCGCCCATGTCACGGCCAAGGGCCGCGAAGCCCTGTTCGATGCCGAACACTTCTTCGACGGCTGGAAGGCCAATCCCGCCTATGCCCTGTCCTGCCTGCGCACGGCGCTGGAGGCCGGCGCGCGCTGGCTGGTGCTGTGTGACACCAATGGCGGCACGCTGCCGGCAGAGGTCTCGCGCATCGTGGGCGAAGTGATCGCGGCAGGCATCCCGGGCGCGCGGTTGGGCATCCATTGCCATGACGACAC
>CANBRQ010000268.1 GCA_947371955.1 Paracoccaceae bacterium
GGCCATCAGACCCTCCATCGCCAGAGGCGCGCCGAAGACATCGCCGACATATTGGCTGTAATAGCTCCAGTTCATGCCGAACTGGAATTCCATCGTGATGCCGGTGGCGACACCCAGCACGAAGTTGATGCCAAACAGGGTGCCCCAGAACTTGGTCATCTGGCGCCAGATCGGACGGTTCGTCATCACATAGACCGTCTCCATGATGGCGACGATGATGGAGAGGCCCAGTGTCAGCGGCACGAACAGGAAGTGATACATCGCTGTCGTGGCAAACTGCAGCCGGGACAGTTCAACGATGCCGAAGTCCATTCTCTAACGCTCCTGCGGAATGCAAGGGCGGATGGCCCTCACGGATATGGAAACCTGATTGCATCTACGCCGAAGCCCGGGGACCTTTGCTGACATGGTTCAATAGACCCACATCACAGATACAGGTTCACGACAGATTTAGCACCCTGTCCGCCCAATCAAGTTCGCCGCGACGGTGTGACGCGGTCAGAATTGCGGCTTCGGGCAAAAAACGCCTTATGCCGGTCAGGACACGGGCGGCGGTGGCGTCATCCAGCCCCTCGCTGGGTTCGTCCAGCAGCAGGACCAGGGGTTTGCGGAGCAGAGCGCGGGCCAGAACCAGCCGCCGCGCCTCGCCGCCCGACAGGCCGGTGCCTTGGGGACCAAGGGCGAAGTCCAGCCCGCCCTTGGACCTTACGACCCCGTCAAGCGCCATCACCGTGAGCACGTCCCACAGGTCCGCATCGGCTGCCGCAGGTGCGGCCAGCGTCAACGCCTGCCGAATGCTGCCCGCCATCAGCGCGGCGCGTTGCGGCACCAGCACCAGATGATTGCGCAAGGAATCTTCCGCCCAGTCCGCAAGGTCCAGCGATCCCAGACGGATATGCCCCCCGGTCGGCTGCAGGAGCCCTGCAGCCATCAGCAGGACCGTGCTTTTGCCCGATCCGCTGGGGCCTGCCAGTGCCAGAGTTTGACCGGGCAGGACTGCGAAATTCAGGCCGGTCAGGACGGGATGTGCAGCACCCCGACGCTGGAAGCCAAGGTTGACGGCCTGCAGCCCGGTGCCCGCTCCAGTCTGTCCCGTGGCAGAAGCCGGGGTCGCAGCGAGTGTGCCATTGACCCGCCGCGCCGCCAGCCCCATCCGGCCCACATCGGCCACGGCGCGGCGCAAGGGGGCCACGGTTTCCATCAGCGCCAAAGCTGCAAAGAACCCCGCCGCTGCGTCGGCCGGGACCAAATCACCTCGAGAGGCAAGATACATGCCCAATCCCAAGGCCCCACTCGCCATCACGGTGCCAAGGATGGACAAGGCCAGCCCCGCCCGACGCTCGATCCGGTCCAATGTCCGGCGGTCCGCCTGCCGCCGCGCATCCGCCGCCAGAACCGCCTGCGTCTGGACCGCAATCTGCCCGTAGACTGCAAGGTCACTGCGGGTCTGCACAAGGTCGATGAACCGGCTGCGGAAGGCCTGCGCCGCCATCTCGGCCCGGCGCGAGGGGACAAGCGCCTGTCGCCCTGCCCACAGCAAGGTGACGCCCGCACCTCCGACAAAGCCAATCACCAGCCATAGCGCAACCGTCAAACCCACCAGCGCCCAGACCACCGCAAAGGTCAAAGCCTGCGCCAGAAGGCCCGAGCCGAGCGGCAAGATCAACCGCAGCGGCACGCCGTCCAGCGCGTCCACATCGGCGGTCAGCCGGTTCAAGACCTGCGATCCGCGCAGGCGCACCACTTGGTCGTAGGGCAAAGCCGCCGTGGCCCGCAGCAGACGCACCCGCAGCCCGGCCAAGGCGCGCAGCGTCGCGTCATGGGTCATCAGACGCTCGCCATAACGCGCCGCCGTCCGCCCCAGCGCCAGAAACCGCACCATGGCCGAGGGGCGGAAGACATCGAACACCGCGCCCGTGCCCGCCAGCCCTGCGGCAGCCGAGGCGGTGATGAACCACCCCGAAACACCCAGCAGCCCGATGCCCGCCAGCAGCACCAGCACCCCCAGCGCCGCGCCGCGCAGCAGGGCTAGCTGTTGGTCGCGCCAGATCAGCGCAAAGATCTGCCCAAGCGCGCTCATGCCTGCCCACCGATCCGGATCACGCGGTCCATCCGGGATGCAAGGCGCTCGTCATGGGTGGCGATGATCAGGCTGCATCCGGTCGCGGCCAAGGCCATCAGCCCCCCGGTCACCTTGGCGGCGGTTTCAGCATCCAGATCAGCGGTCGGTTCATCGGCCAAAAGCACATCGGGTGCTGTCAGAATGGCGCGGGCGAGGGTCAATCGCCGCGCCTCGCCCCCCGAAAGGCCGCCACCGGTTTCCCCCAGACGGGTGGCAAGACCAGAAGGCAGCCCGGCCACGACACCCTCGACCGCCGCCATGCGCAATGCCCCCGTCACATCGGCGGGCCGACCAAAGGTCAAGTTATGCGCCAGACTCGCATTCAGGAAATGCGGTGTCTGCGGCATCCAGCCCAGCCTTGCGCGCCAGCCATCCGCCGTCGCTGCCGTCAGGGCCTGCCCCGCCACCGTGATCTGCCCGGCCTCTGGCACCGCCATCCCGGCCAGCAGCCGCAAGAGGGTGGTCTTTCCCGCGCCACTCGGCCCCAGAAGGGCCAGCGTCTGCCCCGGGCTGGCGGTGAAATCCGGATAAGACAGATCGCGCCCACCGCGCCGGACCCGCAGCCCCGACACAGCGATCTCTGCCGCGCCCGACAGCCTTGCAACTCCCCCACCAGTGCCCAGCAAAGGCTGCGCCTCCGCCGCCTCCCACAGCCCCAGTTCACCGGCCACAGCCAAGGCCGCCGCCTTGTCGTGCCATGCCGCAGACAGATCGCGCAGCGGCTGGTAGTAATCCGGCGCCAGCAGCAACAGGAACAGCCCTGCCGCCGGGGTCAGGGGCGCGCCATAGGTGCCAAACTGCAGCACGCCCAGCAGATCGAACCCGATATAAACCGCCACCATTGCCACCCCAATGGCTGCAAAAAGCTCCAGCACCGCCGAGGACAGGAAGGCCACCCGCAGCACGGACATGGTCTGCGCCCGCAACCGCTCCGCCCCTTCGGCAAAGCTGGAGGTGACGGTCTTCTCGGCCCCCAAAAGCCGGATATCGACCAGCGCCTGCAAGCGTTCGACCAGAAGATCGTTCAGCGACCCGACCTCGGCCATCTGACGCTTGCTGGCGTCTTTGGCGGCCATGCCGACCAATGCCATGAAGACCGGGATCAGCGGCCCTGTGATCAGGAACACCAACCCCACCGCCCAGGACTGCCAGAAGGCCAGTGCCAGAATGACGAAGGGCACCACCATCACCCGTCCCTGCGCGGGCGCGTAGCGGGTCACAAAGGGAAGCACCGCGTCCAGTTTCTCGCCGGCCAGCGCCGCGACTGCCCCCGCACCCATGCCTTCGGTCGCCAGCGCCTCGCGCTGCACGATCCGTTCCCGCGCCGTGGTCACCGCCTGCAGGCCCGCCTCAAAGAGCCGTCCTTCCGCCAGATAGGTCAGGATCGCCCGCAAGACCCCCGCCACCGCAAAGCCCGCCACCGCGGCCCACGGCAAGTTGCCGCCCAGCAAGCCGGCGAGGGCCCATGCCACAAGTGCCGCCTGCATGGGCCAGATCAGCGACGCTGCCGTCGACATACCCGCCGCCAACCGCAACTGCGCCCTCACCGGCAGCAACATCGCCGCCAGCACCTGTTCATCCCGTCCCGCGCCCTGCGCCATTGCCAGTCCTTAACCCAGATGCCGCCCGCGTCTTGTCTGCTCTGGCAGGCCCACGATGTGATCCTGATCAGATACGCCGCTGCCCACCTCAGCTATGTTACCCCTGACCAATGTCAACAAGCGCCGTTGCATCTGCCGCACCGCACCAACCTTGCCGTCCGCCTTCGGGTGTTCTGTGTCGTGAAAACCTGCCGAACCGCGCCAGCACCTGAAATCACGCTGGCCTGACAGGATTGGCTCATCGGCCAGCATGACCATGTTGCCAAGGCCCACAACGTCCTGCGCGCGGCACCGCGCAGTGGCCGCGATCAGCTTGGCCAGAAACCACTTGGCCACTGCGCCATCCAACACGGCGACAGGATCGAACCCGCCCTTTTCCCGCAGCCCCCGCGCCTGCATGCCCCCGTCGTTGTCGACAGCACCGCCGACCCTTGATCAGCCTCGCCGCGTTCCATATCGGCTAAGAGTCCGGGTTGCGCTCTCGTTTGAACGATCTGTTCGAGCCGCCAAGTTGTGCTGCAGGCCACCGCAAGTCCACATGCTCAGAGCTTCGGCGATCATGCCAAGTATTTCATCTTGCACCGCAAGCATCACACCGGGACAAAACCCATCCCGACGGGTTTTATGGCGCTGAAAGCCATAAAATAGAAACTTGTCTATTCATTCCAAAGAATTATGGCGGAGAGGGTGGGATTCGAACCCACGGTGGGCTTGCACCCACTCCGGTTTTCGAGACCGGCGCGATCGACCACTCCGCCACCTCTCCGTGTCTTGGGTCGTAAGTGCCGCGGGGTTTAGCGGCAGGGCGTGGCGAGGGCAAGACCGAAAATGCGTCACGCCGGGGAATCATTTCTTGTGCTTTCGGCATCTTGGCGGACTTGACTCTGTCCCCGCTGTCGGGGCATATGCGCCATCCCGATCTGTCAATTGGCAGCGCGGGGTTTTTGTCATGACGCCCGATCGGGCGCGCAGTTCGTAGGCGGGGGAACCCGGAAACGCCTGGAAACAGGGGCCGAAGAGCGCGGAGAAAGAGAAGGAAGACGTATGTTCGCGGTCCTCAAGACCGGTGGCAAGCAGTACAAAGTGCAGGCGGGTGACGTTCTGCGCGTTGAAAAGCTGGCCGCCATTGCTGGTGACAAGATCCAGTTCAATGAAATTCTGATGGTTGGCGGCGAGACCGTGACCATCGGCTCGCCCACCGTGGCCGGTGCTGCGGTTCAGGCCGACGTGATCGACCAGATCAAGGGCGAAAAGACGATCCACTTCGTCAAGCGTCGCCGCAAGCACTCGTCGCAACGCACCAAGGGCCACCGTCAACAGTGGACTCTGGTCCGCGTGACCGAAGTTCTGGCCTCGGGCGCCGAAGCCACCGGTGTGGCTGCCGCAACCGGCACCGCCGATGCGCGCCGCGCTGCCCACAACGCTGCTGCACAGGAGTAATCCCACATGGCACACAAGAAAGCAGGCGGCTC
>CANBRQ010000269.1 GCA_947371955.1 Paracoccaceae bacterium
CGCAAGCGGGGCGGGGGCGCAGGCTGCGCCGCCTGTGACGGGCTTCATGGCGCGCGCACGTGGCGGCCTCAGGGCCTCCGGCGGGAGTATTTGGCAAAGAGCAAATGGGAAGAGAGGGGTTCTTGCATTTGCTCCTTGCCAAATACTCCCGCCGGAGGCCCTGAGGCCGCAGCGAGCGCGCCCCGTCAAGCCCGACGCCGGCGGCGCAACCCGCGCCCCCGCCCCGCTTGCGGGGAGGGCCGGGGAGGGGGCTCCCGGCGGCGGCACGCCCGACCCCGGCGGCAGCGAGCCCCGCCGACCTCTGGCCAATCCCTGCCGCATGGGGCAAGGTTGCCGCGCGGGGGGCTTCATGGACGTGCAGGAACTGGCAGGCGCAGTACGGGCGGGCGACAGGCGGGCGCTGGCGCGGGCGATCACTTTGGTTGAAAGCGGCCGGGCCGATCACCGGACGCAGGCCTTGGCGCTGATCGGCGCCCTTGGCTCGGACAGACAGGCGCTTCGGCTGGGTCTGTCTGGCACGCCCGGCGTCGGCAAATCCTCCTTCATCGAGACATTTGGCCTGATGCTGACCGCTCAGGGCCTCCGCGTCGCCGTTCTGGCCGTCGACCCTTCCTCGGCGCGCACCGGCGGATCGATCCTCGGCGACAAGACCAGAATGGAACGCCTGTCCCGCGACCCGCTCGCCTTCATCCGCCCCAGCCCCAGCCGCACGGAACTGGGTGGCGTCGCCCGCCGCACCCGCGAGGCCGTGGCGCTGTGTGAGGCGGCAGGCTTCGACATCATCCTGATCGAAACCGTCGGCGTCGGCCAATCGGAAACCGTGGTGGCGCAGCTCTGCGACGTCTTCCTTCTGCTCCTCGCCCCCGCCGGAGGCGACGAACTGCAGGGTGTGAAGCGCGGCATCATGGAGATGGCCGACATCCTGCTGATCAACAAGGCCGACGGCCCCCTGCTTGCCACCGCCAACCGCACCCTCGCCGAATATGCCGGTGCCCTGCGCCTTCTGCGCCACCGCCCGCAAGACCCCGAGGGTTTTCCCGCCGCCCTCCCCGTCTCAGCGCTGGAATCCCGTGGCCTGGCCGAGGCTTGGGACACCGTGCAGCGCTTGGCCTCCTGGCGTCGGGCCAACGGCCATTGGGCCCAGACCCGCGCCGAGCAGGCCCGCCACTGGTTCGATCAGGAAGTCCGTCAGGGCCTCCTCTCGGCCCTGACCCGCGAACCTGCCAAGGGATTGATGCAAAGCCTTGGCGATCAGGTGGCGCAAGGCCAAATGACGCCCGAAGCGGCTGCGGCGGACCTGTTACGCCTGCTCGGGCGCTGACAGCCGCTCCAGCAGACGCGCCAGCGTCACAGCTTCCTCGCGGCTGAACCGCTCCTGCAGCCCCGCCACCAGCGCGCCAGCATAGACCGGCCACATCCGCGCCCGCGCCTCCCTGCCAGCCGCAGTCAAGACCAGAACCTGCCCCGGCCCATCCTCGGCTTAGGCCAACCGAGTCACATATCCTGCCCTGTCCAGCCGCTCCACCAGCCGCGACAGCCCGTATTGGATCGAGGGTCCGGCCCCCGCCGGGTCCCGCCTGATGTTCGTATCCACCCGCGTCGAAAATGGGGCCCTGTTCTACGTCTGGGGCGAGTGATGCTGACCCTGATCTCGCACCCGCTGTGCCCCTACATGCAGCGCGCCGCCATCGCGCTGGCGGAAAAGGGCCTGCCCTTCCTCCGCCGCGATATTGATCTTGCCGCCAAGCCCGACTGGTTCCTTGCCGTCTCCCCCTTGGGCAAGACCCCCGTCCTTTTGGCCGACCAAGACCCCATCTTCGAATCCGCCGTGATTCTGGAGTATCTGGAGGAGACCTCGCCAAACCCCCTCCACCCCGCGCATCCCCTGCAACGCGCCAGGGCGCGCGGCTGGATCGAATATGCGTCAGCCTGCCTCAACGACCTCGCCGCCCTATACTCCGCCGATGCCGCGACCTTCCCGGCCAAACGCGCCGCGCTGACCACCCGCCTGCCGCGGCTGGAGGCCGAAGTGCAAGCCCCCTTCTTTGCCGGCGATTTCAGCCTCGTCGATGCCGCCTTCGCCCCTGTCTTCCGGTATTTTCAGGTTTTTGAAGCACTTGGCCTGCCAAATCCAATGCCAGATACGCCAAACCTGGCCCTCTGGCGGCAAAAGCTGGCGCAGCGGCCCTCGGTTGCGGGCACCGTGGGCGTGGACTATGCCGCGCGGCTGGCAGCCTTTCTGCGCGCCCGGTCCTCGCATCTGGGCGATCTGGCGCGCGGGCTGGAAAACCGGTAGCAGCAGGGCAGGGTGGACAGCGCTTTCCAAGGCTTCCCGCTTGACGCGGCTGGGAAAGGCGCTTAAACGCCACAAATCGAATTCGGACGCCGCCCGTTTGGCGGTGCTCCGTCGTCTTGACACACGAAGGAACACCTCAATGTCGCGCGTCTGCGAACTCTCGGGCAAGGGCCCGATGTCCGGCAACAAGATCAGCCATGCCAACAACAAGACCCGTCGGCGCTTCCTGCCGAACCTGAACGAAATCACCCTGATTTCGGACGCTCTGGGTCGCAGCTTCCAACTGCGGATTTCCGCAGCTGCCCTCCGCTCGGTCGACCACCGTGGCGGTCTCGACGCTTTCCTGCTGAAGGCCAAGGATGACGAACTGTCTTCCGACGCGCTGGCAATCAAGAAAGAAGTCGTCAAGGCACACGCCACCGTCGCCTGATCGGCAACTGGCAACCAACACAAAGCCCCGGAGCCTGTGGCGCCGGGGCTTTTGCTTGTTTGATCGTGGCATCCCGGCTAAAAGCCCGGCATGCGCGCGCTCCTCGCCCTTCTTCTGTCGCTGATCCTCGCGCTGGCCTCGCAGACCGAGGCTGTGGCGCGGTCCGAAATGGCCGGTGCCACCGATCAGGTCCTGTGCGGTGCGGGTGGCGCGGTCAGCGTGACCTTCGACGCCACCGGCCATGCTCTGCACCGCCACCCTTGCACGCATTGTAGGGCGGCAGCGGAGGCGGGCGATCTTCCCGGCCCCGCAACGCTGCCGTTGGCCCCGCTGACCCAAGGCAAGAGCCTGACGCTTGCCTCGGTCGCCCAAGCGCCGGGGACTCTCATCATCACCCCCTCAGCACGCGCACCCCCCGTCCTTCTGGCCTGAAACCCTTCCCTTTCAGCGCATCGAGGACATCATGAACCTGACCCTTCTCGCCGCCTTCGCGGCCCTTTTCGCCCTTCCCGCCGCCGCCGATGGCGTGCACATCACCGACCCCTATGCCCGCGTGATCGGCCCCTCTGGCGTGGCGCTTTTCCGGATTCTCAACCAAGAGACGTCGGATGACACCCTGATCTCCGCCACCAGCCCCGATGCCGGGATGGTGATGCTGATGAACGATCATGCGGATGCCAACGGCGTGATGAAGATGACCGATGTGCCGGATGGCTTTGCCGTGAAGGCGGGCGCAGAGCGCGTGCTGGCCAGCGCCGCCGACCATGTCATGCTGATGGACCTGACCCGAAAGATCAAAGGTGGCGATACCGTGACTTTGGTCCTGACCTTCCAGAAGGCGGGCGACATCACCGTGACCCTGCCCGTCGACAACACGCGCCGCTCAGACTCCGGCACCGGCCCCACGCCCTATGATGCGGCCTCGGCCAAATAGCCGAACCGGTTGCACTTTGCCCCGATTTCCGCCAAGTCGGGGCCGACCCCCGCCCCCGAGGCCGCCTCGCAAGGTTCAGCCATGACCCCGTTCCACCTGATCCCGCAAGCCCTGACACCTGCCGAATGCGACGCCCTGATCGCCTTCTGCCAATCCGCCCCCATGAAAGATGCCGGTCTGGTGCGCCAGACCACCGCCCATCAGATCCGCCGGGCGGAACTGTCATGGCTCGACGATCTGCCGCAGGCCTCCTGGGTGATGGACCGCATGATGCGCCTGACCGCCGAGGCCAACCGCGAGGCCTTTGGCTTTGACCTGACCGAATTCGCCGAAAGCGCCCAGGTCGCCCGCTATGGCGCAGAGCGCGAGGGGCATTTCGACTGGCATTCCGACATCGGGTCAGGGGCCTTGGCCGCCAAGCGCAAGCTGACCATCGTCGTGCAACTGTCCGATCCCGGCGCATACGAGGGCGGCACGCTGGAACTGCGCCCCGACAGCAATGTGCGACAAGCCCCGCGCGACCGTGGTACCGCGATCATCTTCCCCAGCTTCGTTCTGCACCGCGTGACCCCCGTCACCTCCGGCACGCGCTGGTCACTGACGCTGTGGTCACACGGCCCTGCTTTCCGGTAACATGGGCAGATTGCCCATCCTACCTTGTCCCTGACGTGGCTTTCGCCGCAAAATCCGCTTTGAAAAGGCTACCATGTCCCAGCACGCCCCCACCGACCGCACCCGCCTGCGCCGCATGGGCCACAAGGCCGCGCATGACAAGGCGACGATCCACGCCATTCTGGATGCCTGTCCGGTCGCCCATGTCGGCTATGTCGTGGACGGCGCGCCCCATGTCACCCCCACCCTGCAATGGCGCGAGGGCGACCGTGTCTTCTGGCACGGCTCTGCCGCCAGCCGCTTCCTGCGCGCCATCCTTGGCACGCAAGCCTGCCTGACGGTTACCCTGACCGACGGCCTTGTGCTGGCGCGGTCCGGCTTCGAACACTCGATCTCTTACCGCTCCGCCATGCTGTTCGGCCCGGTTCAGGCCGTCACCGACCCGGCCGAGAAAGAAGCCCGCCTGAAGGAAATGATGGACCAGATGTTCCCCGGCCGCTGGCCACAACTGCGCCCGATGACGGCACAGGAACTGAAGGCCACAACAATCCTGACCATGCCCATCGACGAGGCCTCGGCCAAGATCTCAGCCGAAATGCCAGATGACCCGCCCGAGGACCGCCTCTGGCCCGTCTGGGCTGGCATCGTCCCCTTGGAAACCCGCCTCGGCACGCCCGAGCCTGCACCCGATTGCCCGCCCGGATTGGCCCTGCCTCAGGTCAAGTTCGGCTGAACCTTAGCCGGAGCAAGCCATCTGCGCCTGCTGACCAAAGGTCACATAGCGCGCCCAGAAGGCATCGTCCTTGTCAGACTGCGACATGCGGACCTTCTGCGCCCGGTCGGGGTCCTTGAAGAAGGTCGC
>CANBRQ010000270.1 GCA_947371955.1 Paracoccaceae bacterium
GGCGAACCCCTTTGCCAAAGGTGCGGGCATGAGCCGTTATCTGCGTTACATTCTGCTGGTCGTTCTGATGGTCATGCTGCTGACCGTGGCGCTCGCCAATCGGTCCTTGGTCACGCTTAGCCTTCTGCCGGATGACATCGCGGTGCTGATGGGCTGGCAGTGGCGGATGGATGTGCCGCTGTTTCTGGTGCTGGCTTTGGGCGCAGTGCTGGGACTGGCGCTGGGGTTCATCTGGGAATGGCTGCGCGAACACAAGCACCGCAAGACCGCCCGCGTGCAGACCCGCACCGTGTCGAAGCTGGAGCGGGAACTGGCGGCGTTGAAAGATCAGACCTCGCTGCCCGATGACCCGGTGCTGGCGCTGCTGGAAAAGCCGAAGGCCCGCTGATGGATCGGATCAGGGTCAAGATCTGTGGTCTGCGGACCGAGGCTGATGTGCTGGCCGTGGCCGCTGCGGGGGCCGCCTATGCCGGGTTCAATTTCTTCCCCAAGTCGCCGCGCTATGTGATGGTGGACCAAGCGCGGCTTCTGGCGCTGGCGGCTCCGGTCGGGCTGGCCAAGGTGGCGCTGGTGGTCGATGCCACGGATGCAGTGCTGGACGCGATTGTGGAGGGCGTGCCGCTGGACATGCTGCAGCTTCATGGCCACGAAACGCCGGACCGTGTGGCCGAGGTGCGGGCGCGCTATGGCCTGCCGGTGATGAAGGTGGTGGGCGTTGCGGACGAGGGCGATCTGCCGGCGATCATGGATTATGCGCTGGTGTCCGATCAGTTGCTGATCGACGCCAAGCCGCCGCGCAATGCCATCCTGCCGGGCGGCAACGGGCTGGCTTTCGACTGGCGTCTGGTGGCGCAGCGCCGCTGGCTTCGCCCGTGGATGCTGGCGGGCGGCCTGACCGCTGAAAATGTTGCTGAAGCCATCCGGCTGACCAATGTCCGGCAGGTCGATGTGGCCTCGGGCGTTGAATCTGCGCCCGGCGTCAAGGATGCTGGCCGGATAAAGGCATTTGTGGAAGCGACGGAGCGCGGGCTTGGCTGAAAAGAGATTTTTGCTGTGCCGACCTCTTGGCGGGTTGAACGATACCTTGTGCCAGATCAACCATTGCCGCCGTTACGCTGAGAAATACGGCCGAATTCTGATCGTCGATGGCCGCTATTCCGGCATTCTCGGTGAATTCGGCGACTACTTCGAGATGGCTGGCACGGACCACATCATAAGCACAACCTCGCCCGAGATGCCCGATATCGACGCCATGGACTGCCTGCCCGCCGAGGTGCGGGGCCGCGTTTCGACCATCAAGTGGAGTGGCTATACCTCGCCAGAGGGATATGTCACCATCGATTCCATCACCGGCGTTCCGCTGCGCTTTGACTGGACCTGCAACCATGAGGTGCCCCTGCTGATCCATCAGCAGTCGGGCGGCGGGATAAGCTCGTTCGATCTGCTGGAACATCTGACTCTGGTGCCAGCCCTTGCTGCCCGGATCCGTGCGGCGATCGAGGCCGTGCCGCAGCCCTATCTTGCTCTGCACATCCGGAACACTGACTACAAGACCGATCTCAACATGGTGATGGAGTTCATGTTGAAACGGAATGTCCGGCGCAATCTGGTTCTGTGCACCGATAACCCGGCGACTTACGACTGGTTCCGAGCCGGCCTGCCGAAAGTTCGGATGCATCGGATCACCACCCCCGCGGTCGAGGTAACCGGCCCTCTGCATCGCACCGCCCGCAATGCCGAGGCCAAGGTGCGCCGGGATGTCGCAGAAAACAGTATCATTGAGCTTTGCGCCCTGGCAGGGGCCAACACGCTTTTCGTTTGCGCGCTGGATTCGCACGACACCCCCGCGGGCCTGAACAAGTTTCAGACCGATCAGACCCGCCTCAGCGGATTTTCTCGGCTGGCCGTGCATTTGTGCCGCGACAAGGCACGGTTGCGGCGGTTCATGGGCGCTGCGGGCGAGGGGTTCCTGCCCGATCAGACCCTGGGCCGGTTCATCTACATCAGACCCGGGGTCGCGCCGACAGAGGCGTGAGGCAGGGTGCAGCCCGTCGCTTTCCCCGTGGCAATTCGTCCGCCCGGACTATATGAGTTTCTGCAAATAAGTGCGGAGGATGCCATGGCCGAGGACGGAATTAACAGCTTCATGACGGGCCCGGATGAGCATGGCCGCTTTGGCATGTTCGGCGGGCGGTTCGTGTCCGAAACCCTGATGCCGCTGATCCTTGATCTGGAAGCGCGCTATGAATTCGCCAAGACCGACCCGACCTTCTGGGCCGAGATGGATGACCTGTGGAAGCACTACGTCGGTCGCCCGTCGCCGCTGTATTTCGCTCCACGTCTGACGGAGCATCTGGGTGGTGCCAAGGTCTACATGAAGCGCGACGAGTTGAACCACACCGGCGCGCACAAGATCAACAACGTGCTGGGCCAGATCATCCTCGCCCGCCGCATGGGCAAAAGCCGGATCATCGCCGAGACGGGGGCGGGCCAGCATGGCGTGGCCACCGCGACCGTCTGCGCCAAGTTCGGGCTGAAATGCGTGGTCTACATGGGGGCGCATGATGTCGAACGCCAAGCGCCCAACGTCTTCCGCATGCGTCTGCTTGGCGCTGAAGTGATCCCGGTCACCTCTGGCCGTGGCACGCTGAAGGACGCTATGAACGATGCCCTGCGCGATTGGGTGACGAACGTCCGCGATACCTTTTACTGCATCGGCACGGTCGCCGGCCCGCATCCCTATCCGGCCATGGTCCGGGATTTCCAGTCGATCATCGGTAAGGAAGTTCGCTGGCAACTGGCCGAACAGGAAGGCGAGGGCCGTCTGCCCGACACCGTCATCGCTGCCATCGGCGGCGGGTCAAACGCCATGGGGCTGTTCTATCCGTTCCTGGATGACCCCTCGGTGGGGATCATCGGCGTCGAGGCCGGTGGCAAAGGCGTTGACGACCGCATGCAGCATTGCGCCTCGCTGACCGGCGGTCGGCCGGGGGTTCTGCATGGCAACCGGACCTATCTGCTGCAGGACCCTGATGGCCAGATTCTGGAAGGGTTCTCGATCTCGGCAGGTCTCGACTATCCGGGCATCGGGCCCGAGCATTCATGGCTGCATGACATTGGCCGGGCGCAATATGTCTCGATCACCGATGCCGAGGCGCTGGAGGCGTTCCAGTTGTCCTGTCAGCTGGAAGGCATCATCCCGGCGCTGGAGCCGTCACACGCCTTGGCGCATGTGATGAAGATCGCGCCGACCTTGCCGAAAGACCATATCATCGTGATGAACATGTGTGGTCGCGGCGACAAGGATATCTTCACGGTCGCAAAGCACCTTGGCTTCAACATGAAGATCTGAGACGAATGCCAAGCCCAAGATTTTTCGCCGAAAAATCTTGGGTGCGCCTCAGTTGGCCGGAGGCGTTTCGGTCTTTGCGGCGGTCGGGGCTATCAGCATGCCATTCTTCCACACGCCTTCGCTGACCTGATCCTTCTTGTAGGTCAACTTGCCCTGACCCTCGCGCTTGCCCGCGACGAAGGCACCTTCATAGACCTCGCCCTTGGGATAGGTCGCAACACCTTGCCCTTCGATCACACCCATCTTCCAGTCGCCGACATAAGAGAACCCGTCCGTCATCGTCAGGCTGCCCTTGCCATCGCGCTGGCCGGCAGTGAAATGGCCCTTGTAGACCGACAGGTCCGAATAGGTCGCCGTGCCATCACCCTCGCGCTCTCCGGCCTTCCAAGCGCCGTCATAGGTGTAGCCGTCGGGATACTGCATCAGGCCAAGGCCCTCGGGTTTGCCGGCCACGAAGTCGCCGATATAGGTCTTGCCCTCGGCATAGACGGCCGTGCCCTTGCCCGAGATTGCGCCTGCTACCCAGATCCCGGCATAGCTTGACCCGTCCTTGTAGGTGATCTTGCCGGTTCCATCGGGCTGATCGGCCTTGAAGGTGCCCACGAAGATGGAGCCGTCTGCATAGGCCATCGACCCTTGTCCCTCCATATGTCCGGCCACCCAGGTGCCGGTATATTTGCTGCCATCCTTGGCGGTGAAGCTGCCCTGACCCTCGCGCTGGTCAGCCTTGAACTCACCGTCGTAAACGTCGCCATTCTTGTAGGTGACCGTGCCCTTGCCGTCGCGCTTGCCGTCCTTGAAGGTGCCGGCATAGGCATCTCCATTGGCCTGTTTCAGCGTGCCGCTGCCGCTGATCTGGCCCGCGGACCACGCGCCGTCATAGACCACGCCATCGGCCATGGTCAGCTTGCCTTTGCCATCGCGCTCGCCCGCCTTGAAACCGCCCTCGTAGACCGTGCCGTCGGCATAGGTGATCTTGCCCTGACCTTCCTTCTGACCATCGACCCAGTCGCCGTCATACTTGGTTCCACCCGCTTCGGTCAGCGCGCCCTTGCCCTGATGCTTGCCGTCAACGAAGGCGCCGACATAGGTCGAACCATTGGCATAGGTTGAACTGCCCTGACCGGTCATCGCCCCGTCCGACCAATCGCCGTCATAGGTGCTGCCGTCGCCAAAGGTGATCTTGCCCTTGCCTTCGGGCTTGCCCTTGGCAAAGCTGCCCTCGTAGACCGACCCGTTGGGGTATTTTGCGCGGCCCTTGCCCTTGATCTCTCCGGCCACCCAGTCGCCGGTATATTCAAAGCCATTTGCCAGCTTGTAGGTGCCGGTGCCGTCTTGCCGGCCGTTCTTGAAGGTGCCCTCATAGACTGAGCCGTCGTCATATTGCTTGGTGACGACATCCTGAGCCCAAGCCGATCCCGTCATCAGCGCTGCCGCCAGACCGAACGTCGTGATCCTGATGCCCCAAGCCATCGCTTCCTCCAAATCGTCACCGGGCCGACCCTAGCCGCCCTCGCTATCACCTGACAAGACACAGAGGGGCCAAGCCACGGCGTCAAAGGCTTTTCCCTGCGCAACAACCTGCTAGAACCCTTGGTAACATGGAGAGACAGATGCCCGCGACCTTCCGCCTGACGATGGTGCAAGCCAACCCCACGGTTGGCGCGCTGGACGCCAACGCCGCTCTCGCCCTGTCGGCTTGGGGGATGGGCAAGGCGGCGGGGGCCGATCTGGTCGCC
>CANBRQ010000271.1 GCA_947371955.1 Paracoccaceae bacterium
CCTGCGCCAGGGACAGGTACTTCGGACCATCCTCGACCAGAACAGGTTGCCATATTGTACCCATAACAATTGTCCTCTGGCGATTCTGCGCATGGCATTGTATCTATTGTATACCGAAGAACGCAACTTGTATCAATACAATAGAGACGAACATGACCGCCTTTCCCGCTTCGCACCCTGCTGTGCTTGCCCTGACCCATCAGCCGCTGCCGCCCCTGTCGCGCGCGCTTCTGGTTGTCGTGCAATGGGACCTGCGCCGTCGCACCCGAAAGGACCTGCGCGCCCTGCCGGATTACATGCTGCGCGATATCGGTCTTGACCCTTTCACCGCCGCTGTCGAGGCTGCAAAACCCTTCTGGCGGCGCTGACGCCCGGTGCCCATAGACCACAAGTCTCCCTGTCCCCTGACTCGGGCCGCTGATGCGGCCCGTTTTTTTCATGGTCCGGGGACGTCAGGATTTCGGCCAGGATCATGTCAAACGGCCAATTGACCTCGAAATGCACCCCCGCCTGGCAGATGGAGCAGCGGTCGCAGCTGCTTGCGCGTGACAACGCGTACCCTATCGGGATGCATCCGGTTGCCTGCCGTTAGCCCCCCGCGCCGGGCCGAAAAGGGCCTGACGCGGGCGGTGTGTCAGGCCATCAGAAGAACAGCAGCGCGTCTGCCAGACCCGTGGTCTGGGTCAGGCCCACCAACAGAATGTCGCTGTTCGCCGACAGATGCAGCAGCACGCCAGCCTCGGTCACGCTCGCATGGCTCGCCACGAAGTCCAGCGTCGAGCCGGACCAGAGACTGGCTGCGATCTGCAGATGATCCCCGGCGCGGAAGTCGCCGATCTTGTCGTGACCGCCAAGGGTGGAAAAGACGAAGACATCCGCTCCGGCCCCGCCATAAAGCGCGTCATCGCCACGCCCGCCTGCCAGAACATCGGCCCCTGCCCCGCCTCTCAGCAGATCACTGCCTGTCCCACCGTCAAGGATATCCGTCCCTGTGCCGCCCTTCAGCACATCCTTGCCGCGCCCGCCCATCAGTTGGTCGTCGCCTTGCAGGCCGCTCAGCCGGTCATTGCCGGCCAGCCCCATCTGGATGTCCTGCCCTGCAGAGCCCACGATCCGGTCCGCGCTGGCATTGCCGATGCTGGGGGTCACATAAAGGCCGCGCGTCAAGGCACCCGACGCGCCGCCGTCATCGCTGGACCACGTCACCAGCACCCGCCCATCCTGCAATGCCGCCACAGCCGGAGAGGATTGGTTGTTCACCCCCGTCGTGTTGATGACGAAATCGCTTTCGACCAGCTGGCCATTGGCCTCGATCACCCTGCCCCGCAAGGAGCCCCAATCGCCATCGCCCGCATCGCCGGAATGCCAGACCACGAAGATGCGGCCATCGGGCAGCGTGGTGACGGCGGGCTTGGCATAGGGAAAATCAAGATCGGTGGAGTTCACCTGAAAATCGGCCCCCTCGGGCTGGCCATCGGCCCCGATGATCCGCGCCCGCACTTCGCCCGGCCCGAAAGAGCCGTTGCCGCCCTCGGGGTCATCCGCATATAGCCCCGAGGAGAACCACACCACCAGCGCCTTCCCATCCGCCAAGGCCGTGACATCGACATAGCTCTGATAGCCGCCGGCGGTGGAGTTGATGACAAAATCATCGCCCTTAAACCTGCCATCCGCCGCGATGATCCGGCCCCGCACGCAACCCGGCGTGCCATCGGCATCATCGGTGCTGGTAAAGGTGACCAGAATCCGCCCATCGCTCAACACAGCGGCATGGGGGTCCATTTGCCCCCCGACGCCGGTGGTGTTGATCAGAAGGTCGTCGCCCAGGGCCGTGCCATCGGCGGCGAAATAGCGGCCCCGCACGGCCAGACCGTCGCCGTCGCTGCCGTCAAAACTGGTCCAGAGGGCGAAGACCCGCCCATCCCCAAGAGCTGTCATCTCGACCTGGCTCTGGTTGCCTGCCGCCGATGAATTGAGGATGAAATCCGGCCCCGCCTCGTTGATCAGCGGATCAATCAGCGCCCCGCGCACCGTCAGGCCATCGCCGTCGCCCGGATCACCGCTTTCCCAGGCGAGAAACACCTTGTCCTCGGCGGTCAAGGTGGCAACCGGGCGCCACTGAAAGCCTTCGGTGGTGGAATTCACGACGAATTCCTCGCCGAAGCTGCCATCTGGTTTGATCCAGCGAGCATGGATTTCGGAATCGGTCGTCACGTCATCGGCCACGGTCACCCAGGCGACTAAGGCGCTGCCATCCGGCAGGCTCGCGATGGTCGAGGCAAAGGGACTATAGGTCGTCCCAAGCGGGTTGGCGTTGATCACGAAATCGGTGTTCAAGGTCATGCTTCCGTCCTCCACGTTGGGCATGTGGGAGGTACGGGGACAATTTCAAGGAAGTTTCAGGATGGCGAAAGAATTCACGACAGGATGAAGCGGGATAGTGAGGCAAAGCAAAAGGGGTGCGGAACACCGCACCCCTTTCTTTTGTAGTGGCAGACCAGATCAGCGCTTGGAGAACTGGAAGGACCGGCGGGCTTTGCGCTTGCCGTACTTCTTGCGTTCCACCACGCGGCTGTCGCGGGTCAGGAAGCCAGCGGCTTTCAATGCAGCGCGCAGGCCGGGTTCGTAGAGTTGCAGCGCTTTCGACACGCCGTGCTTCACAGCACCGGCTTGGCCCGACAGACCGCCGCCAGCAACCGTTGCCATCACGTCGAACTGGCCTTCGCGGCCAGCAATCGTGAAAGGCTGCGCCAGGATCATTTGCAGAACCGGACGGGCGAAGTATTCCGCCATGGTCTTGCCGTTGACAACGACCTTGCCGGTGCCCGGCTTGATCCAGACGCGGGCGACCGCGTTCTTCCGCTTGCCGGTGGCATAAGCACGACCCAGCTTGTCACGCACGGCCACACGCACCGGAGCCATCGTCTTTTGCGGCTCTGCAGCACCAACGGCCGATTTCAGATCGTCGAGAGATTTGATGTCGGCCATGATCATGCGCTCCGGGTGTTCTTCGGGTTCATCGCCTTGATGTCGATGACCGTGGGTTGCTGGGCTTCATGCGGATGCTCAGCGCTGGCGTAAACGCGCAGGTTGGTCATCTGGACGCGGCCAAGACGGTTGCGCGAGATCATACGCTCGACAGCCTTTTCCACGACACGCTCGGGATGGTTGCCATCCAGAACCTGCTCCGCGGTGCGGAACTTGATGCCGCCCGGGTGGCCGGTGTGCCAGTAGTAGCGCTTGTCCTTGCGCTTGGTGCCGGTCATCTGGACTTTGTCAGCATTGATGATGATGACATTGTCGCCCATGTCCATGTGGGGCGTGAACGTCGGCTTGTTCTTGCCACGCAGGATCGAGGCTGCCAGCGTCGCAAGACGGCCCAGAACGACGCCTTCAGCGTCGATCAGGACCCACTTCTTGTCGATATCCGCAGGCGTTGCGGTAAAGGTTTTCATATCGGAACCTAAGTTGAAGGGTGGCGAACCACCTTGTGATCTCGGATGGGGGCTTATCGCTGAACCCGCTTCACAGGTCAAGAGCCGCAATAATCTTTAAACTGATGTATTTCAATAGCTTAAGATATACGGTATCTGAATACCCCATCTATTTCAACCGCGGAGGCTTCGCCGGGTCCATCCCCGGCCCCTTGGCTTCAACCACCGACTCCACCACTGCCATAGGCGCCACCGCCTCCAACACCCGCCCCGCCTGAGCTATGCGCTGGAACAACGCCGCCTCTGGTGCCACAAACGCCAGATCCAGCGCCGCCGCATCCAGACCCGAGAACGCCAAAGCCTCGGTCACCGCCCGCGCCATCCGCGCCTCGTCCTCGGGCCCAAGCCCTGCCAAGGCCAGCACGTGCCCCCAGCCGCCCGCCTGATACTCCGCCTGCGCCAAAGCGGCGGCGGTTCCGGGCGGCAGAAGGCCGGTCAAAGCGTGCACCAGCCCCTCCGGCATCAACGGAAATGCCAGCCGCGCAATCTGCGCCTCGCGCTCCTCCGGTTCGGCCTGCGTCAGCATCTCGGCCAGCCAGTCGATCGACTCGCCCGGCAGCACGGTCTCGCTCAAAGCCCCGGTGCCAAGGTTCAACCCCAAGGCCAGCCCCTGCCCCGCCAGCTGTGCGGCAATGACCCGGCCCGGCAGGGCGGCATAGGGCACCGGATCGTCGGAAATGGTGGCCAGCCGTTCCTCGGCATCAAAGGCCAAGAGCATCCGGCCCATCGACAGATCAAAGACCCGGGGCTCCATCGTGACGCCCTCTGCCTCGCGCTCCAGCACCAGAAAGAGTTCGGCATCCGCCAAGGCGCGCCAGAAGGCCAAAGCCTCAGCCTCGCCGCCATCGGTCATCGCCTGATGGGCCATATCCAGAACCGTCATTCCGCCTCCAAAACCCGCGCCACCGCCGCCCGCAACTCCGGCACCAGATCGGCCTCGAACCACGGGTTGCGTTTCAGCCAGCCGGTATTGCGCCATGAGGGATGCGGCAAGGGGAAAACACCCTGCGCCGCCGTCTCTCGCCACGCCGCCACACGAGCCGCGACCGGCCCGCGCCCAAGATGCCAGCCCTGCGCCGCACCGCCAATCAGAAGCGTCAACCGCACCGAGGGCAAGGCCGCCATCACCTCCGCCCGCCAGGTCGCCGCACAAATCGGCGGCGGCGGCAGGTCAGACCCCTTGGCATCATAGCCCGGAAAGCAAAACGCCATCGGCACCACAGCCGCATGGTCCCGGTCATAAAACGCCTCCCGGCTCAGCCCCATCCAGTCGCGAAGCCTCTCCCCGCTCGCATCATCGAACGGTATCCCCGAGGCATGAACCCGCGCCCCCGGCGCCTGCCCCGCCACCAGAATGCGGGCCGAGGACCTGAACCACACCACAGGCCTCGGCTGATGCCCCGTCTCGGTCGCCGCAAACCGCTGCGCACAAAGCCGGCATTCCGCGATCCGTTCCGAAAGTTGCATCCCCTCTCCCTTCATTCAGGTCCAAATATCCCACGGGGGCGCGG
>CANBRQ010000272.1 GCA_947371955.1 Paracoccaceae bacterium
AGATCACCCAGTTGCGCCATCAATTCGGCACCCGATACGACCTCAACCGACTGGGGTTTGTTCAGACGCAAGCCCGGCAGCAGCGCCTTCAGGGCCGGCAGCGGAGGGTAAAGGCTGGAATGCGCCAGATTGCTGGTCACACGCAACACGCTGACGCCCGAGGCCGCCTTCGCGCCAACCGCCACGTCCAGCACCGTCACGTGCGGCCAGGCCGCAAACCGGCTGGCCAGGGCCTTGGCCGTCGCCGCATGCGGCTCCACCAGAATAACGCGGGCAGGCGCGCCGGGGCCTTCGAGGATCGCCTCAAGATCTGGCGCGGTGCCTGCGCCGATGTCGATCAAGGTTCCCTGCGAGAGGTCAATTTCGGGCAGCGACATGGAAGGGTCCTCTTAATTCAAGTCAGTTTGGTGCAATCAACGCAGCGGACGGGTCGGTAAACCCGTCGTCCCCTTTTTGCTAACGCGTCATTGGGCCCGATGCCACTGGATTTTGCCAAAGCGGCAATCCTGTGCGGGCAACCAGCCGCAATCCCGGCGCGTTTGTTGACAAGGCAGATAAAGAGCGTCCATATCCACGCAAACCGGGGCTTCGCCAAGGCGCGCGCCCGGCTAGCGCCTAATATGATTGTGCGAGGGTAATAGATGGCCGACAACTTGCTCCTCGGGCCCGAGGCCGGGGTCAATCACAGTCTGGCGTTGCTGCGGGCGGATGCTTTCGAAAAGCAGGTGGACCCAAGGGTCGATCTTGGCCCCGGCATCTTCTTTTCTGTCGACCCAGAAGCGTCGATCAGCGGCAGCTTGTCTTCGGCCCACGGCATGCTTCTGTCTCTGCGGCTGAACCCTCATGGGGCAACCCGCTGGATCAGCGTGCACCTGCAGCTGGGTCAGGCCGATCTGCGACAGGTGCAGATGCTGGGCGTCGTCTGCCGCTCGCAGGCACCGAAATCGGTGACCTTCCGGATGACGCTGCGGTCTGGCGTGGCCGGCGGTTTTGTCGACACGATGTTCCGTAAGACCGCAGTCGCCTACAACGAACCCAGCGTCCACATGGATGTCATCGACCTGACCCGCGACCCCTCCGTCCCACGCGAAGCGCCTTGGCGCGAGATCATCCTGATGTTCGACACCACCGCCATCGAGGTGAGCCTGCTGAACTTCGGTGTCTTTTCGATATGAGCCTGTGCGTCGTCATCCCGGTCTGGAATGATCCCGAGGGTCTGGGGCGGCTGTTGAGCCAGCTTCTGGACATGCCGGTGTTTGACCAGATCATCATCTCGGATGACGCCTCTGACCCTCCAGCCGCCCCCGATGCCCTGGGGCTGACCGAGGACGTTGCAGCCGCACTGGCCCGTGATCGCCGGCTTTTGTGGCTGCGCAGTCCCGCGCAGCGCGGCGCAGGCCATGCCCGCAACATGGCGTTGGACCGCATCAGCACCAGCCGTGTGATCTTCTTTGACTCCGACGATGTTTTCCTGCCCGAATTCAGCACGCTGGTCGCCGAACTGGATCAGCGCGAGGACCGGCAGGACTATGACTTCTGCATCTTCCGCCATGTTGACAGCCGTAACCGCGCCAAGGGCGGCTTTGGCCCTCTGGGGTCGGACGATGGCGTCTGGGCCAGCGCCGGGGCGATGACGGCCAAGCCGACCGCCCTGCCCTTGAAAGGCGCCACCCAGCTGTGCCGGATCAGCGCCTATCCGTGGAACAAGATCTACCGCACTGCCTTTCTGCGCGAGGCGGGCATCCGTTGCACCGAAATTCCGGTCCACAACGATCTGGAACTGCACTGGATGAGCTTTCTGAAAGCCCGCCGCATCCTGACCTCGCGCCGGGTCTGCTGCGAACACTTTGTCGAGGTTGACGGCAAACGCCTGACCAACCGGTCAGGCCGCGAGCGGTTTCAGGTTTTTCAAGCCCTGCAGGCCCTGCACGCCGAACTGGAACGCAACCCACGCCGCATCGATTTCCTCGTGCCCTTTGCCGAGTTCTACACAAGGCTTTTCGGCTGGATCATCGACAAGCTGGAGCCCGAGTTGCGCGACGGCTTTGCCGAAAAAGCGCGCGCCTTCCTGCTCAGCAAGGTGACCTTGCCCCAATATACCCTGATCGCGCTCCGCAGCCCCGGTGTGGCAGCCCGGATCAACCGCATGGTGCTGGCGGCGGGCAAATGAATATCTCTTTCATCATCACCAGCTTCAACGTGGCGCCCTATATCGCGCAATGTCTCGACAGCCTGAAGGGCTGCGTGCGGCCGGGGGACGAGGTCATTCTGGTCGATGACGGCTCCAGCGACCACACCGACCTTCTGGCGGAAAAGCGCTTTGCCAAGGGGTTCGGGCCGGATGTCGCCACGCAACTGGTCCTTCTGGGCACCAACACCATCGGCGGTGTGGGCATTCCGGCCAACGTGGGCCTTGCCCATGCGACGCGCGAGGCGGTCTTTTTCGTCGATGGCGACGACTGGATGGAGCCTGCGGGCTTTCGCACCTGCCGCGCCGCCTTTGACGCGACCAAGCCCGATATCCTGATCGGCAACTACCTTGAACATGACGAGGCAACAGGAAAAGTCAAATCCCCCTCTGACATCCACCGCTGGGCCAATCTGCCCGGCCGCGACGCGGGCCTTGACGCCGTGCGCATGCTGGCCCTGTCGATGATCGCCGTGCCGTGGCGCAAGTTTTACCGCCGGGCGTTCCTGCAAGCCAATTCCCTGCGCTTCCCCGAGGGTGATTTCTTCTTCGAGGACAATCCCTTCCACTGGCAGGTCTGCCGTACCGCCCAGACGATCCGCTTCCACGATGCCGTCCTCTGCCGCCACCGGATGAACCGGCCCGGCCAGACAATGGCCTCCACCGGGACCGAATTTCTGGCCTTCTTCGACCATTACGAGACGATCCGCAGCACCATCGCCCCGGATGACACCGTCCTGCAAACGGCAGCGCTGGAATGGCTGGTCAACAATATGTCGTGGCAGATCGGGCGGATGAACCCGGGCGTCTTCTGGGCCTATGCCACCCGCGCAGCACAGGTGCTGGAGGGGAAAGAGGCGCTGTGGTCCTCTTTGCGCAACCGCTACCCCGCCACAGCGATCGGTGGCATGGTCGAGGCGCTGGTGCGCGGCCAGATCGCCGGCACAGTGGCGGCCTGGATGGCCGACCGGACGCTGCAAAGCGTGGTCGAGGTCAATGGCCGGATCGATTACCTGCTTTGGGGCGGCGAGCCTGTGGGTACGCCGGACCTGCCCAAGCGCATCGCCCAGATGTCGGACCACCTGCAGGCCCTGCACCTGATCGAAGAATTTCGTGCCTTGCAGGCGCTCGATGCCGCTGACACCATGCCCCATACGACCATTTGAAGGAACTGCAGTCGATGAAGCTCGCCCTGCACATTGGCACCGCCAGGACCGGAACCACCACCTTGCAGACATGGTTTTCCGCCAACCGGGCGGGGCTTGCCGATCAGGGCATCTGCTACCCCACCAGCCCCGGCGTCAAGAATCACCGCCGCCTGATGATCTATGCCTTCGACACCGTCGTGTCGGAATCCATGCTGACCAATCTCGGCATCCGCTCGGAATCCGACCACGAGGCGTTCCGCAGCAAAACCCGTGAAGACCTCGCGCACGAAATAGCCTTAAGTCAGGAAATGGGCCACCACACCTGGATCATGTCCAGCGAATTGCTGCACAGCCGGATCGCCAAGCCCTCGATGATCAACCGGCTGAATGCCCTTTTGAAACCGCATTTTTCCCAGATCACCGTCTACCTGCATCTGCGACCGCAGGTTGACCTTCTGGTCTCGAACGCGTCGCAGACCGCGCGCAACGGGGCTCAGGTCAACCGCGCCGACCTGACCCGCCACGGCGTCAGCGCCGTCAGCAATTTCTACAATTACAACAACTTCGTCACCAACTGGGAAGGCGTCTTCGGCGCGCAGAACCTGCGTCTGGTGCCCTACCGCCGCATCCCCGACATCACCGGCTTCATGATCGACGAACTCTTGATCGACACCAGCCGCCTGCCGCCTGTCGTCAGCGTCAACCCCAGCCTTGATTGGCAGGCCTTGGCGCTGTCCAACGCGGTGCAGACCGGATTTGCCAAACTGGGTCTGGGCAAGGCGCCGGGCCTCTTTCTGGACGAGATGAAGGGGTCCGAACGTCTGCAACTGGGACGTGCCTTGGCCCAGGAACTGCAGGCGCGGTTCGATGACTGCAACACCAAGCTGTCCCAACGCCGGTCCGACATCACCTTCGAGGAACTGACACCAGACTGGTCGCAGCACGACGAAATCGGCAACCTCGACATCGTCGAAGCACCCTGCCTGTTCGCGCCGCAGGTGGCCTTGGTCATGCGCCGTCTGGCGCAGGACAATGCGATGGAACGCTGGCGCCGCCACATCGCCGAGGGGCGTCTGGCCGCCGTGACCGGCGACATGGCGGCCCTTGATGCCGCCAAGCGCGCCGCCAAGGACGTGGCCGCCGAACTGGAGGCGCTGGGCCGCTCGGTCGCGGGCGACCTTGAGGCCGCCAACACCGATGCAGGGGTCGGCCAAAAATGATCCGGATTGTTCTGGTCGGTGATTTCTGGAACCGCCAGCCTCTGGCCTATGCCCCGATCCGTGACCGTCTTGCGGACCGGATCGATTTCGTCGATGACCCCGCCGACGCGCACCTGGCGCTGTTCAGCCACACCCATGACCTGCAGGCGTATGCCAAGGCGCTGGCCTATATGGTGGCGGCGCATCCAAGGCTGAAGCCGGTTCTCTTGTCGGAAGAGCCGTTCTGGGACACTTGCTGGTCTGCCGATCCCTTCACCAAGTACCAATGCTGGACCGATGGGCCAGCACCCTTCGGCTATACCGTGCTGAACCATGGCACATCGCCCCTTTATGACACCAATTCCATTCCCTATTTCCTGCTCACCGACCCCCGCTATATCGCCCGCTACCGCCCGATGTTCGACCGCAACGCCGGCTTTTCGGCGGCGGACT
>CANBRQ010000273.1 GCA_947371955.1 Paracoccaceae bacterium
GACCCTGCGGGACAATGACAGCTTTGCGATCTCGGCTGCGGGCTTCGGCGCGGGGCTGGTGGCAGGCCTGCTGCCGGCGGTGCAATTTCAGGCAAGGGCCGACAACGTGGCGCAGGATGCCGATGACCGCTTCATCTTCGACACCGTCCGCCATCAGCTGTGGTGTGACGCCAATGGCAGCGGCCCGGGCGGGCAGGTGCTGCTGGCCACGCTGCAGGCCGGGGTCGTGCTGACGGCGGCAGATATCCTGATCTTGTGATTTGGGTAGCATGGGCCAATGGCCCATCCTACCTTGCCCCTGACGTCGTTACGGCGTCCAGCGCAGGAAATTGCCGATCAGGCGCAGGCCGGCGGTCTGGCTTTTCTCGGGGTGGAACTGGGTGCCAATGATGGTATCGCGACCCACGATGGCCGTCACGTCGCCCGCATAGTCGACATGGGCGAGGCGCTGGGCAGGGTCAGTCACGCTGAACTGGTAGGAATGGACGAAATAGGCGTGGTCGCCCGTGGCGATGCCCTCCAGCACCGGATGCGGGTGATCCAGCACCAGATCGTTCCAGCCCATGTGCGGCACTTTCAGATGCGGGTCTGCGGGGGTGATCTTCACCACCTCGCCCGGGATCCAGCCAAAGCCTGCAACATCCTCGTACTCTCGCCCCCACGTGGCCAGCATCTGCATGCCGACGCAGATGCCCAGGAAGGGTCGCGCCTTGTGGGTGACGGCCTCTTCAATGGCCTCGAACAATCCGCCGTAGCTGCCCAAAGCGCGGCGGCAGGCCGGGAAGGCGCCATCGCCCGGCAACACGATGCGGTCGGCGCGGGCGACATCCTCGGGGCGGGAGGAGACGAGGATGTTGCCCGCCCCAACCTCGGTTGCCATGCGCTGGAAGGCTTTCTCGGCCGAATGCAGGTTACCGCTGTCGTAATCCACCAGAACCGTCAGGCTCATAGCGCGCCCTTGGTGGAAGGCAGGGCGTCGTTCCTGGGGTCCTTTTCCACCGCCATGCGCAGGCTTTTCGCGACAGCTTTGAAGGCGGCCTCGGCGATGTGGTGGGAGTTGAAGCCATGGCGCTTGTCGATGTGCAGGGTGATGCCGCCATGGGTGGCCAGCGCCTGAAAGAACTCGCGCACCAGTTCGGTGTCGAAGGTCCCGATCTTGGCCGTCGGGAAATCGAGGTTGCAGATCAGGTAAGGCCGCGCGGAAAGGTCCAGCGCGCAGGCGATCTGGGCGTCGTCCATCGCAAGGGCAAAGTGGCCATAGCGGCGGATGCCCCTTTTGTCGCCCACCGCGCGGGCAATCGCCTGACCCAGCGCGATGCCCACATCCTCGACCGTGTGGTGGTCGTCGATGTGCAGGTCACCCTTGGCATGGACCTCCATGTCGATCAGAGAATGTTTCGCAAGTTGGTCCAGCATGTGGTCAAAGAACCCGACCCCGGTGGAGATCGTGGCCGAGCCTGTGCCATCAAGATCGATCGAAACGGAAATCTCGGTTTCGGATGTCTTGCGGGTGATTGTGCCGGTGCGCATCGGGGTCTCCATCGCTGTCGGGCAACTTATAGGCGGCAGAGGGGCTGGATTGAAGGGCGCAAATCGGGTGAAGTGGGGAAAACAGGAGAATGCGATGCCCTTTCCAGACCTTGCCCCCGATGTGGTGGCCGATTACCGCAGCAATGCCGTGGCACCGGCGGATTTCGACGGCTTCTGGGCGCAGACCATGGCCGAGACCCGTGCCCACCCGCTGAACGCGCGGTTCGTGCCCCACGATGCGGGTCTGCCGCTGTTTGACAGCTACGACGTGACCTTCAACGGCTATGGCGGCCATCCCGTGCGGGGCTGGTTCATTGCGCCCAAGGGCGGCGCGCGCAGTTGCGTGGTCAAGTTCATAGGCTACGGCGGCGGGCGCAGCTTTGCCCATGAGCATCTGTTCTGGCCCGCGACGGGCCGCGCCGTGCTGGTGATGGACACGCGCGGTCAGGGCTCGGGCTGGGCGCATGGGGTGACACCCGACCCGGTGGGCTCGGACCCGGCGCAATCGGGCTTCATGACCAAGGGCATCCAGCGGCGCGAAGATTACTTCTACCGCCGCGTCTTCTCGGACGCGGTCCGCGCGGTGGAAGCCGCGCAAAGCTTCCCCGGCATCGACCCCGCCCGGATCGCCGTGACCGGGGGCAGTCAGGGCGGCGGCATCAGCTTGGCGGTCTCAGGTCTGGTGCCGGGCCTTGCGGCGGTGATGCCCGATGTGCCCTATCTCTGCGACTTTGCCCGCTCGGTCGTGGTGGCGACGCGCGATCCCTATCTGGAAATCGCCCGCTTTCTGTCGGTGCACCGCTGGGCCGAGGCGCAGACCTTCGCCACGCTGAACAATTTCGACGGCCTGCATTTTGCCGCCCGCGCAACGGCACCGGCGCTGTTCTCGGTCGGGTTGATGGACACGATCTGCCCGCCCTCGACAGTCTATGCCGCCTTCAACGCCTACACCGGGACCAAGGAAATGACGCGCTACACCTACAACGACCACGAAGGCGGCGGGCCGTTCCAGGAGGAGCGCCAGCGGACATGGCTGGCGCAGGTTCTGCCCGCCTGATCCATCTGCCCGCCTGATCCAAAGGAGCGGCGCAAGGGCGCCGCACGCCGTTTGGGTCGCCTGCGCGGCCATGGCCGCTTGTCTCCGCAAGAGCCTCCGGCGGGGATATTTGCGCAAATGTGAAAGGGCGAAGCGAGGCTTTCTTGCCTTTGCTCTTTGCCCAAATACTCCCCCCGGAGGGTCTTCGCCCGAGCCGGTTGGCGCTTGCGCCAGAGGCGAGACAAAAGAACGCGCGCTTGCGCGCTCCTTTGGATCAGCGGTTGAGCCAGCCGAGCGGGTGGGCGGAGAAGCCGTGGCAGGCCGAGCCGTCGGGGAAGGAGATGTCCCAGTTCTCCCATGTCGTGGGCTCGCCTGCATTGGCCCAGCGGCCCCAACGGGCCTTGATGATGGCGCGGATTTGGGCCGAATGGCCGAGGTGGTCGAGCGCCTGGAAAATGTAGTGGTGCATGAAGGGGCTGGCGAGGACCAGCTTGCCGGGCGGGGCGGTGTCGTCGAGGTCGAGCGCGCGGGCCACGATGCGGGCGGCGAGCGGTTCAGCTTCGGGTCCTGTGACGGTGTCGGTCAGGATCAGGAGAGCGAGGGAGAGTTGAGAGGCGGGGGCCCCCTCAGGCGTCTCGTGCCATTGGGTGTCGTGGAATTTGGAGCAGATCGCCGCGCGCAAGGCATCGGCTTGCTGGCGGGTGTGGGGGCTGGCCGTCAGGCGGGCGGCGGTTTGCAGGGCGTGCAGGTAGCGCAGGTTGTAGGTCAGGTTGGGTTCGGCGCGCGGCGCTTGGCTCCAGTCGAGGAACAGGCGGCGGCCGGGCTCTGATTTGATCAGCCCGTTGCGGCCGACGTCGGCGTGCAGGCGGGCGAGGAGTTTCTCCAGCGTCGCGCGGTGGTGGGCGATCATTTGCGGCGCGTCGGTGACGGCGGGGTGTTTGGTGTACATCTCAAGGAGTTCGATCCAGGAGAAGGTGTAGTCGGTCACCACATAGGCCGGGACATCGCCGGGCAGGACGGAAGGCAGGATGCCGTCGGGGGCCGCACCCTGAGCCGCCATGGTGATGGCAAGGGCCAGGGGGCGGGGGTCATCGCTGATGGCTTGCAAGGCGAAGGCCTCGGCCACCACGTCGCCCAGCCATTGCGAGGATTCACGCCAGATCGAGTCGACGAAGCCGTCTTGCAGGCAGGACAGGATCGTGGTGCGGCACATCTGGTTTACCGCGTCGAGGGTGGGGTCGTTTTGCGGTTTTAGGGAGAGTTCCTGCAGCGGGTAGTGGGTTGTGCGGCTGAAGAAGGTGATCTCGGGCGTGACTTGGTCCACCGTGTCGAGGCGGAAGATGACGTAGCGGGCGCCGCGTTGGGTGAAGGGTTCGACGGTTTGGGTGCCGGGGTGCAGGGTGGCCCGGTCCGTCACGCGCATGCGGCAGTAGGTTTCGGGGTTGGAGAGCAGGATTTCGCCGTCTCGCAGTTTTTCGGCGTAGGAGACGGAGAGGGTCTCGCCTCCCGCTGCCGTCAGGGTGGCGCCGGCGGTGCAGATCTGGCTGTGGCCGAGGTCGAAGACCCAGAGGGCGGTCTGGTTGGCCTTCAGGGTGGTGGGGATTTCAGCGGGCGGGCAGGCGGGGAAGGCTTGGCGCAGGTCTTGGTGGGGGTCTTGGGTTGCAGCGGTCGATGGGCCGAGCCGGGTTTGCCAGGGGGTGGTGAGGGGCGTTGCGGTCTCGGTCAGGTGCGGGACGGTGCGGGGGTGCAGGCCGCTCCAGATCGGGCCTTCGGGCGGCTGGACGATGCGGGCTTGGGCCCATGTGGTGGCGGCGTCGATTTGCCAAGGGGTGTCCTGGCCCATGTCGCGGCGTTCGACTCCTGTGCCGTAGATCGAGACGCGGGGGACTTGGGCGTCGTAGCTGGGGTCACGTTTGACGTGCCAGTGGCGGTCGGAGGGAATGATCTCTGCGTCGATGTCGAGCCAGCCGAGCCAGCCTGTGGCGGCTTTGTGGACATGGGCGAAATGGGAGTAGCCGGGGGAATAGACTTGGATTGCAAGATGGTTGGGGCCGGGTTGCAGGTATGGGGTCACGTCCAGCGTGTCGAGCGCCATGTGGTCGGGCCATGAGCGGGCGGGGCCTCGGGCCAGATATTGGCCGTTGACCCACAGGCGATAGCGGCTGTCGGCCGTCAGGGTGAAGGTGGCTTTTTGCGGTGCTTCGTGCAGCATCAGGTCGCGGCGGAAGTTCAGGTAGGCTTCGGCCAGATCAAAGGGGTGGTCGGAGCCGATCCAGAAGGTGCCGTCGGGGGTGATGGGGTGGGTCATGCCGTGGTTTCCCATATTGGGGCACCGGGTCTTGCGGCGCACTGATAGGCCGAGAGTGCAGCGGATAGGCCGCCCTTGCCAGCGCAATCGGGCGGCCCTTTGGATCA
>CANBRQ010000274.1 GCA_947371955.1 Paracoccaceae bacterium
GCCGAAACGCACTTCCTTGCCTTCCATGTTGCCGCCGGTGACGCCAAGATGTCCGCCGGCTGCAAGCCCGAAAGCGCCGGTTCAGGTCACCACATTCGGCACCACACGCCCGGTAAAGCCTTCAATCCCGGCCAGGTCATGCGCGGCCCGGATCACAGGCGCCAGCGCCTCTTGCGCGTCATGGTCCAGACCCTCCGGCCCCGCCACATAGCGCTCCAGATACAGCCGCAGCGTCGCGCCTTCCGTTCCAGTTCCTGACAGCCGCAGCACGATCCGGCTGCCGTCCTCGAACAGGATGCGTACGCCCTGCTTCAGACTGACCGAGCCATCAACCGGATCGGTATAGGCGAAGTCATCAGCGGCTGAGATCGTCATGCCCTCGATCACCGTGCCCGGCAGTGCTTTAAGCATGCCGCGCAGCGAAGCCATCATCGCATCGGCCTTCACCGTCTCGATCGCCTCGAAATCGTGGCGGGAGTAGTAGTTGCGGCCAAACCGCGCCCAATGCCCTTTCAGGATATCCGCCACCGTCTCGCCCCGCACGGCGAGGATGTTGAGCCACAGCAGAATAGCCCAAAGCCCATCCTTCTCGCGGACATGGTCTGATCCGGTGCCGAACGATTCCTCGCCGCAGATCGTCACGCGGCCTGCGTCCAGCAGGTTGCCGAAGAACTTCCAGCCGGTGGGGGTTTCGAACTTCTCGATGCCCAAGGCATCCGCCACCCGGTCTGCCGCAGCCGAAGTCGGCATCGAGCGTGCCACGCCCTTCAAGCCACCCTTGTAACCCTTGGCCAGATGCGCATTGGCCGCCAGCACGGCAAGGCTGTCAGATGGCGAGACATAAATCCCCCGCCCCACCACCATGTTCCGGTCGCCGTCGCCATCCGAAGCAGCACCAAAGTCCGGCGCATTGTCGCCGAACATCTCATCCATCAGCACCTTGGCCCAGGTCGGGTTGGGGTCGGGATGCATGCCGCCGAAATCCGGCAAGGGAGACGCGTTGACGCAAGTGCCCGAGGCAGCCCCCAAGCGCTTCTCAAGGATTTCCACGGCATAGGGCCCGGTGATGGCGCACATCGAATCCATCCGCATCCGGAAGCCGCCGTTGAACAGTGCCCGGATGGCGTCAAAGTCGAACAGGGTCTCCATCAGGGCGGCGTATTCGCTCACCGGGTCGACCACATCGACCACCATCCCTCCGAGGGTGGAGCGGCCGATAGCAGAGAGGTCCACGTCATGGGCCTCAAGGATCTTGTACGCGGTGATTGACGTCGTGCGCTGGAACATCGCCTCGGTCACACCTTCCGGCGCAGGCCCGCCATTGGCCATGTTGAACTTGACGCCGAAATCCTCATGCGGCCCGCCGGGGTTGTGCGAGGCGCTCATGATGATGCCACCGTCGGTCTTGTTCAGCCGGATCAGATGGCTTGCCGCCGGAGTGGACAGCAGCGCCCCCTGCCCCACGATCACCCGTGCCGCGCCATTGGCCGCCGCCATCCGCAGGATGACCTGTGCGGCCCGGTCGTTGAAATAGCGCCCGTCGCCGCCGAGCACAAAGGTTTTGCCTTCCGCCCCCACGACATCGAAAATCGACTGGACGAAATTCTCCAGATAATGCGGCCCCATGAAGACCGGGGTTTTCTTCCTCAGGCCCGAGGTGCCGGGCTTCTGGCCTGCAATCGGTTGGGTCGTGACGGTGTGGACAGTCATTTTGACGCTCCTTGCGGATCAGCGGTAAAGACAAGAACGGAATTGGCGGGCACAGTCAGGCCCGGCGTGGCGCGTGCCTCGGGCGCTTCGGGCTGGGTCGTGTCGATGATCAGGCGCCAGTAGGGCGCGGTATCGGGCAGGGTCAATGCGCGCTCCGGACCGCAGTTGAAGACGGCGAAGATCACGTCGGTGCTGAACGGAACCTCGGCAGCCATCCGCAGTTCAAGGCACAGGCAGCGGAAAGCGGGGTCGTGCCACTCGGCCGATTCCGGCACACGGCCATCGGCATGGCGCCAGATCACATCCGGCAGGCTTTCGGGCGAGCGTTTGCGGCCATGCAGGAAGCGGCGCTGGCGAAGAACCGGATGGGCCTTGCGCATCGCGATCAGCCTGCCGACAAAGGCCGCAAGGCCCATGTCAGCCTTGGCCCAGTCGATCCAGGTTGTCTCGTTGTCCTGCGCATAGGCGTTGTTGTTGCCGCCCTGCGTATGACCCACCTCGTCGCCCGACAGGATCATCGGCGTGCCCTGCGACAGCATTAGCGTCGCCAGCAGGTTGCGCTTGCGCTGGATGCGGGCGGCAGTGATCAGCGGATTGGCGGTGGCCCCTTCCACCCCCAGATTGTCAGAGTGGTTTTCCGAATGGCCATCACGGTTGTCCTCGCCATTGGCAAGGTTGCGCTTGACCGTGAAGCTGACCAGATCCTGAAGCGTGAAGCCATCATGCGCGGTCAGGAAGTTGACGGAAGCTGAGGAACTGCGCCCGTCGTGGTCAAAGTTCTCGGCACTGCCCAAGAGGCGCTTGGCGAGGTCCGGCGTCAGCCCCGCATCGCCGCGCCAGAAGCGGCGGACGCCGTCGCGGTAGCGGTCGTTCCATTCGGCAAAGGGATGCGGATAGGCGCCCAACTGATAACCGCCCGGGCCGATGTCCCAAGGCTCGGCAATCAGCTTCACGCCCGCCAGAACCGGGTCCTGCCGCAGCACATCGAAGAACCCTGCACCGGGGTCAAAGCCACCCGGCTCACGACCCAAGGACGTTGCAAGGTCAAAGCGGAAGCCATCCACCCCGAAATGCGTGACCCAATGGCGCAGGCTGTCGGTCACCATCCGCAGCACCATCGGATGCGAGATGTTCAGCGAATTGCCGGTGCCCGAGTCATTGGCATAATGCCGCCCGCCGCCGGTCAGCCGGTAGTAACTGGCATTGTCCAAGCCCCGAAAGCTGATCGTGGGCCCCAGTTCATCGCCTTCGCCGGTGTGGTTGTAGACCACATCCAGAATGACCTCGATCCCGGCTTCATGCAAACGCCATACCATCTGGCGGAACTCTGCGCGCGGGTTGCGGGCGGCATAGCGCGGCTCGGGGGTGAAGAACCCCATGGTGTTGTAGCCCCAATAGTTGGTCAGCCCCTTGGCGACCAGAAAGCGGTCGTCGAAGAAGCCATGCACGGGCAGCAGTTCGACGGCGGTGATGCCCAAGCGGACCAGATGATCCACCATCGCAGGATGCGCCAGACCGGCATAGACCCCGCGTGCGCCGGCGGGCAGATCTGGCTGGCGGGCGGTCAGGCCCTTGACATGCGCCTCATAGATCACGCTGTCGGCCAGCAACCGGTTAGGGCCCTGCGGCAAGGCTGGCAAGGCGCGCTCGTCCACCACCACGGACTTCGGCACGGCAAAGGCGCTGTCGCGGGTGTCATAAGACAGATCGGCCCGGCTCGATCCGATCCGGTAGCCCATCAGCGCATCCGACCAGCGAAGGCGGCCATCCCAGGCGCGGGCGTAAGGGTCCAGCAGCAGCTTGTGCGGGTTGAAACGGTGGCCCTCCTCCGGCGCATAGGGCCCATGGGCGCGGAAACCATAGCGTTGGCCGGCCTTCATCCCCTCGACCCGCAGGTGGAAGATGTCACCCTCACGGTCGGTCATCAGCAGGCGGGCGACCTCGCGCCGCCCATCGTCCGAGAAAAGGCAAAGCTCGATGAAATGCGCATGGGCCGAGAAGACGGCGAAGTTGACGCCGCCCTCATCGACGCTGGCGCCCATCGGCCAGGGGCGACCAGAGGCACAGGTCATCCCCGGCAAGATGCCGGGCAGATTGCTGCGTGGTGCGGTCACGCCATCAGACTTTCGTATAGGGCAGCATATTCGGCGGCAGAGGCGGCCCAGGACACGTCCTGCTTCATGGCGTTGCGCTGCACCTTGACCCACAGCACCGCATCGGCATGCAGCGCCAGCAACTGCCGCATGGCGGTGGCAAAGGCCACGGCATCGGTCGGATGGAAGGTGATGCCCGTCGCCACCCCCGCCGAAAGCGCCGCCGGATTGGCATGGATCACCGTATCCGCCAAGCCCCCGACCGCCGCCACCACCGGCAGGCAACCGTACCGCAAGCCGTACATCTGCGTCAGCCCACAAGGCTCAAAGCGCGAGGGCACCAGAACCGCATCGCCCCCCGCAAACATCCGGTGGCTCAAAGCCTCGTCATAACCGATCCGCAAGCCCACGCGCCCCGGAAACCGCGCCGCGAGGTCACGCATCGCCCCTTCCAGCTTTGGATCACCCGAGCCCAGCACCACCAGCCCGCCGCCCGCCTCGATGAACTCGGGCAGCACCTCTGGCACCAGATCAATGCCCTTCTGGTCGGTCAAACGGCTGACGATGATCGCCAGCGGCCCAGGCACTTCCAGCCCGAATTCAGCACACAAGGAGGTGCGGTTCTGCGCCTTGCCCTCCATCGCCGCCGCAGAATAGGGCAGAAGTTCGCTTTCCGGTGACCAGACGCCGGTGTCCACCCCGTTCAGTATGCCCGAGACGACCGGGGCACGTGCGGCAATCACCCCCTCCAGCCCCATGCCAAACTCCGGCCGCATCAGTTCGGCGGCGTAAGTAGGCGAGACGGTGGTGATCCGGTCGCAAGTGATCAGGCCCGCCTTCAAACTCGACAGCCCGCCGTAATATTCCAAAGCGCCCGGATAGAACTGATCCGCCGGCAGGCGCAGGTCCAGAAGCTGGCTTGCCGCCGCCCAGCCCTGAAAGGCGATGTTGTGGATGGTCAGAACCGAGCCCACCCCCTCGCTGCCACCATAAGCCAGATAAGCGGGTGCGAGGCCTGCCTGCCAGTCATGCACATGCAGCACATCCGGCTTCCAGCCATCGCCACAGCCCTGCCGCGCGATCCGCGCCGCCACCCAACTCAGGGCCGCAAAGCGTTGCGCATTGTCCCACCAGTCGCCGCCCGGCCCCGAATAAGGCCC
>CANBRQ010000275.1 GCA_947371955.1 Paracoccaceae bacterium
CCCTATGCCGAAGTCGGGCCGATCTTTCTGTGCGCCGACGCCTGCACCGCGGGCGGCGGCGCGGCTGTGCCCGAGATTCTGGACTCCCCCACCTATATTGTGCGGGGCTATGGCGCCGATAACCGTATCGTCTATGGCACCGGCGCCATTGTGCCGACCGAGGCGTTGTTGTCTGAGGCCGGGAAACGGATGTCGGACCCGCGGGTGGCCTATGTCCATGTCCGTTCGGCGCGCAACAACTGCTTTCAGGTCAGGATCGACGCCTAGCGCCGAAAGGGCTTTGGCCGAAGCCCCTCGGCCGCGCTGCCCGCCACTTCAGCGATGCGGGCGGCGCGGGTCGGGGCGGTTCTTGCGGTCTTGATCCATTCCAGAGCCGCCCGCTTGATCGAGCGGGGGTGGCTGTCCCAAACCGCGCGCGCCTTGCCTGTCATTGCGGCGTCAAGATCGGCAGGCAGGGTCAAAGCCTCGACATCGTTCAGGAAATCCCATTGGCCGTTGGCCTGCGCCGCTGCAATTGCAGCCTCGCCAGCTGGGGTCATCAGGCCCTTGGCGCGGGCGGCTTCGGCATGGGCCTTGTTGATGGCGCTCCACGCCGATTTCGGGTTGCGGCGGGCTATCAGGTTGGCCGAGACGGCCTCGTCAATGGCGCGCGGAAGGCTGTCGATCCATCCCCATGAGACCAGTTCCTCGACCATCTCATCATAGGGGATGAAACCCGGATGCGGGCGCTTGGGGCTGACCAGCCAGACCGAGCCCGAGGTGGCATGATTGGCGGCAAGCCAATCGCGCAAGGCGCTGCGGCCAGACACATGCACCTGCGGCGCCTCTGCCATCAGTGAAGCCTTTCTCCGCGCGCCAGCATCGCCACAAAATCCGCCACCCGTTTGGCACGCGTCTCAGGACGCTTCGCCGTGGTCAACCGGTAGTAGATGGCATAGCGGTTCTTGGCATCAAGAGCCTTCAGCGCCTCTGCCGCACCCGGGTTCTGGGCCACAGCCTTCAGGAAATCCGCTGGCAGATCAGCACCCTTGCCGCCGGAATAGGCGGTTTCCCACCGCCCATTCGCCTTGGCCAGCGCCACCTGCGCCAGGCCTGCCGGTGTCATCCGCCCCTCGGCGATCAGCGTCTCCGCATGGGCGATGTTCTTCTGGCTCCAGGCCGAGCCGCCCTTTCGTGGCGTGAACCTTTGCAGCCACTGCGTCTCGCTGACCGACTTCTTCACGCCGTCAATCCAGCCATGGGCCAAGGCCTCAACCACCGCCTCTTCCCATGTGATGGAGGGCAGGCCGGTTGCCTTCTTGTGCAGCAATACCCAGCACTCACCCGCGTCTGGATGGGCCGAAAGCCACTCACGCCACGCCTGCGGCGTTGCGAAGGGCAAGGGTTCAGAGGCCATGCCTTGCATCCCAGTCTTTCAGGAACCGCTTCGGGGCGTTCTCGCGCCAACGTGCCATGAGTCTGGCCTTTGCCCAAGCGGGTTCAATCCGGCCTGCGCGGACAAGAACATAGTCGTAGTTGGCATAGTGCGGATGCAGGAAGAAGGTCTCTGGGTCGGTCAGTATCAGCATCTCGCGCGCGTCACGGCTGGCCTTGAAGACACCGCCATCGACTTAGGGCGATCAGTGGCACCAAAGCTTGCCGAAGGCCTTCAGGCTTTCGTGGCCATGCGGGTGGTCCACCGCCACCTCGGGCAATTGCAAGCCCAAGGCAAAATCCCGCAACTCTGGCCAGTTGGCAATCAATGCGCCGCCGCCCAGTTTAGCCCCTGTCCGGCCTCGACAATCAGCGGGACTTTCAGCGAGACCGCCGGGTGCGATGCGCCCTCCATCACCTCTTTGGCCACCTTGATCAGCACCTCGGCGGAACTCTCATCCACCTCGAACAGCAATTCATCATG
Source organism: Paracoccaceae bacterium (assembly GCA_947371955.1). Lineage (GTDB taxonomy): Bacteria > Pseudomonadota > Alphaproteobacteria > Rhodobacterales > Rhodobacteraceae > Stagnihabitans. The sequence goes on from CANBRQ010000275.1 coordinate 1,898, forward strand.
GACTTGCAGCAGCATTTTGGCCGGTATGCCAGCAATGGCGGCTGGCATGCGGATCATCGCGCGGCGGATCACGTCAGCCGCCGTGCCCTGGATCGGCGCGTTGATGGCGGCGCGCTTGGCGAAGCCTTGGCCCGGGCCCTTGGCGTTGATGTCGGGCGTGTGGATTTTCCGGCCGAACAGGGTTTGGACATAGCCGTGTTCCTGCGCGAACTTCACCGTGGTGGCCATGTATTCCTTGATGCCGGGGAAACGCTCGAAATAGCGGTCGATGAAGCCCTGCGCCTCGGCCCGTGGAATCCGCAGGTTGCGGGCAAGGCCGAAGCCCGAGATGCCGTAGATCACCCCGAAGTTGATCGCCTTGGCCCGGCGCCGGATGTCGCTCGTCATCTGGTCCAAGGGAACGTTGAACATTTCCGAGGCCGTCATGGCGTGGATGTCGATGCCATCCTTGAACGACTGCTGCAGGGCGGGAATGTCGGCGATATGGGCAAGGATGCGCAGTTCGATCTGGGAATAGTCCAGTGAGACCAGAACCTTGCCCTTTGGTGCGATAAAAGCCTCGCGGATGCGGCGGCCTTCTTCGGACCGGACGGGGATGTTCTGCAGGTTGGGGTCGGATGAGGCGAGCCGCCCGGTCACCGCCCCCGTGATCGAATAGCTGGTATGGACCCGCCCGGTTTCGGGGTTGATGTATTCCTGCAGGGCATCGGTGTAGGTGGATTTCAGCTTGGACAACAGCCGCCAGTCCAGCACCCGGCCCGGCAGTTCATGCTCGGTCGCCAAGTCTTCCAGCACATCAGCGCCAGTGCCATAAGCGCCATTCTTGCCCTTCTCGCCGCCCGGCAGGCCCATCTTGTCGAACAGAATCTCACCAAGCTGCTTGGGGGAGCCGACGTTGAACTTCTCCCCGGCCAGCGTTTGAATCTCCTCCTCAAGCTGGGCCATCTTCTGCGCGAAGGCACCGGACATGCGGGAGAGGGTCTGGCGGTCCACCTGAATCCCGGCCATCTCCATCTCGGCCAGAACTGGAACCAGCGGGCGTTCCAGCGTTTCGTAGACGGTCGTCACTTTGGCCTTGTGCAGGTTCGGCTTGAAAGCCTGCCAGAGGCGCAGGGTGACATCTGCATCCTCGGCGGCATAGGCCACGGCCTTGTCCAAGGGCACCTTGTCGAAGGTGATCGCCGACTTGCCGGAACCGATCAAGTCCTTGATCGGGATGGGTTTGTGGGACAGGTATTTCTGGGAAAGCTCGTCCATCCCGTGGTTGTTCAGACCCGCATACATCGCGCCCGACATCAGCATCGTATCGTCGAAGGGTGCTACATGAACGCCAAGCCGCGCGAAAATCTTCATGTCATACTTCATGTTCTGCCCGATCTTGAGGACGGCATCCTCCTCCAAGAGCGGCTTCAGCATGGCCAGAACCTCGGCCAAGGGCATCTGGCCTTCCGTCTTCGTCACCGCGCCAAGCAGATCATCGGTCCCGGTGCGGTGCAGAAGCGGGATATAGGCGGCCTGGCCGGGGTCGATGGCCAGAGAGATGCCGACGATCTCGGCCTGCATCTCGTCAAGGCTGGTGGTTTCGGTATCCACCGCCAGATAGCCACGTTCGCGGGCGCGGGCGATCCACTTTTCCAACGTCACGGCATCGCTGATGCAGGTATAGGCGGCAGTGTCGAAAGGCAGCGCCTGGGTTTCCGGCGCATCATGGGCGCCCGCAACCTCATAGCCCTTGCCAGCCTCCAGAACCGGAGCTTCGACCTTCAGCTTTTCGGACACACGCCGGATCAGGGTCTGGAATTCCATCTCTTTCAGGAATGCCATCACGGTGTCTGGCTCTGGCGCGCGCAGTTCCAGGGTCGCAAGGTCCAGTTCGATCGGCGTGTCGTCTTTCAAGGTCACCAACTGGCGCGACAGGCGGATCTGGTCCGCGTGATCGACCAAAGCCTCGCGCCGTTTGGGTTGCTTGATCTCTCCGGCCCGGGCGAGCAGCGTATCAAGGTCGCCATATTCCTGAATAAGCAAGGCCGCCGTCTTCAACCCGATCCCCGGCGCGCCCGGCACGTTGTCGACCGAATCCCCCGCCAAGGACTGAACATCGACCACCCGGTTCGGGGCGACGCCGAATTTCTCCATCACCTCGTCCAGACCAAGACGCTTGTTCTTCATCGGGTCGTGCATGTCGACGCCATTGCCGATCAGCTGCATCAGGTCTTTGTCGGAGGAGAGAATCGTCACCGTCCCGCCCGCCTCGCTCGCCCGCTTGGCGAGGGTGGCGATGATGTCATCGGCCTCATATCCCGGCAGTTCGATGCAGGCGACGTTGAAGGCGCGGGTGGCGTCGCGGGTCAACGGGAACTGCGGGCGCAGGTCCTCGGGCAAGGGCGGACGGTTGGCCTTGTACGCGGGGAAAAGGTCATTGCGGAAGGTCTTGGCCCCCGCATCGAAGATCACTGCGATATGGGTGGGCGCATTCTGGCTGCGAGTGGTCGTCAGTTCCCCCCACAAGAGGTTGCAGAACCCTGCGACAGCCCCCACCGGCAACCCATCCGACTTGCGCGTCAGGGGCGGCAAGGCGTGATAGGCGCGGAATATGAAAGCCGAGCCGTCGATGAGGTGAAGATGGTGGCCCTTGCCGAATGTCATGTAGCACCTTTCGGGTTTTGCTGCACTATAGGCGGGAACCGGGGCGTCGTGCCAGTCTGTGATGTTGACAAGCGACGTCTTCCGGCCTTATCCAAACTTCATGCTGACCCTGATGCGCCCTTGCCCGTGGTATTTTACCGACGCCCTTTAGGCGGCCGGTCAGCATCGTTTTACCCCGATCAGACCCGTGAACCGCCCTCAAGGTGGTTCCAATTCTGCCTTGCGGGCCCTCTCCCCAAGGAAGAAAGACATGACCCTGAACATAAGGCCGGCCGTTCCCGATGACATTGGCCAAGTCCATGCCATGATGGGCGATCTTGCCCGCCATCACGGCGATACGCTGACAACCACTGCCGAAAGCCTGTTGGACCGGATCTTCGTGAAACGGCAGGCCAGCATTCT
>CANBRQ010000276.1 GCA_947371955.1 Paracoccaceae bacterium
GAAGACCGCCATCAGGGCATCATTCACCCACAAAATCAACGGCATGTCAAAAGCATACGCCCCGGCCGAGACCGCAATCGGCAAGCCCAGAAACGCCTGATAGGCCCCGGCCCAAGGCGAGTTCGCCGCCACCAGCGCCAGCACCGTCGCCCCAATCAACGCCAGCCCGCCCAAAGCCTCTTTCGACAGCCCGCCTGAACCTTCAGTCATTCCCAATCCCTTGCATCCAACTGTCCGCCACGGCGCAAGATAGCGAACCACGGCACCTTGGCAACGCCCTAAGCAGGACGCCACCTTGCGCGCCCTTCTCTCGAAATGTTACACGGACTGAAACAGCCTGACGCAGACCCAAGGGAGACACCGGCACCATGAGCGCTTTTCCGACCACATTTGACAAGGAAGCGCTTCTGGCCTGCGCGCGGGGTGAGCTTTTCGGCCCCGGCAATGCGCAACTCCCCGCCCCGCCGATGCTGATGATGGACCGCATCACCGAGATTTCCGAAGACGGCGGCGCCTTCGGCAAGGGCCATGTCGTGGCCGAGTTCGACATCACGCCCGACCTGTGGTTCTTCGCCTGCCACTTCCCCGGCAATCCGATCATGCCCGGCTGCCTTGGCCTCGACGGCCTCTGGCAACTGACCGGCTTCAACCTCGGCTGGCGCGGCTGGCAGGGGCGCGGCTATGCTTTGGGCGTGGGCGAGGTCAAGCTCACCGGCATGGTGCGGCCAGACCGAAAGATGCTGCGCTATTTCGTCGATTTCACCAAGGCCCTCACCTCTCGCCGCCTGACCATGGGCGTGGCCAACGGCCGCGTCGAAGCGGATGACGAGGTGATCTATCAGGTCACAGACATGAAAGTCGCCCTATCTGCAAGTTAAAGGCGGCCAGCTCATTGCGGCCCAAAGCGGGCCAAACCTACCCGGAAAGGATATCCCATGCGTCGCGTCGTCATCACCGGCATCGGCATCATCTCTCCCATCGGCAACTCGGCGGATGAGGTGGAAGCCTCGCTCCGCGCCGGCAAATCCGGCATCGTCGCCGCCCCGGATTACGCGGAGCGTGGCTTCCGCAGCCAAGTGAAGGGCCAACCGCAGATCGTACTCGAAGATCATATTGACAAGCGCGACCTGCGCTTCATGGGACCGGGAGCGGCCTACAACTTCCTTGCGATGAAACAGGCCATCGCCGACGCGGGCCTCGCCCCCGAAGATGTCTCCAACGAACGCTCCGGCCTGATCATGGGCTCGGGCGGCCCTTCGACCTCGAACTTTTTCGCCGCCTTCGACGCCGTGATCAACAAGGGCGCGCCCAAGAAGATGGGCCCCTTCATGGTCACCCGCTGCATGAGCAGCACAAACTCCGCCTGCCTCGCCACCCCCTTCAAGATCAAGGGCGTGAACTATTCCATCACCTCGGCCTGCTCCACCTCGGCGCATTGCATCGGCAACGGCACCGAGCTGATCCAGATGGGCAAGCAGGACATCGTCTTCGCCGGCGGCGGCGAGGAACTCGACTGGACCCTAAGCTGCCTTTTCGACGCCATGGGTGCCATGTCCTCGAAATACAATGACACCCCCGCCACCGCCTCGCGCCCCTACGATGCCACCCGTGACGGCTTCGTCATCGCAGGCGGCGGCGGTGTCGTGGTGCTGGAGGAACTCAACCACGCCCTCGCCCGCGGCGCCAAGATCTATGGCGAGGTCACCGGCTACGGCGCCACCTCCGATGGCCATGACATGGTGGCCCCCTCCGGCGAAGGCGGTGAACGGTCAATGAAACTCGCCCTCTCCACCCTGCCGCAGGGCCGCCACGTCGACTACATCAACAGCCACGGCACCTCGACCGTCGTCGGCGACGTGACCGAGATGGAAGCGATCCGCCGCGTCTTCGGCCGGGGCCAGACCCCGCCCGTGGCCTCCACCAAGTCGCTGACCGGCCACTCCTTGGGTGCCACCGGCGTGCACGAGGCGATCTATTCCCTGATCATGATGAACAAGTCCTTCATCGCCGCCTCCGCCAACATCACCACCCTCGACCCGGCGCTTGACCCAGCCGAGATCGTGATGACCCTTCGCGACGGCGTCGAGCTTGACTCGGTCCTCTCCAACAGCTTTGGCTTCGGCGGCACCAATGCGACGCTCGTGATGAGCAAATATCTCGGCTAATCCGGAGCAACCGGAGCCTCAAAGGGGGACAAGATGGCGGAACTGATGAAGGGCAAGCGCGGCCTGATCATGGGCGTGGCCAACGAACGCTCCATTGCCTGGGGTATTGCCAAGGCCCTGCATGGCGAGGGGGCGGAACTCGCCTTCTCCTATCAGGGCGATGCCTTCGGTAAGCGGGTGGAACCGCTGGCCGCCTCGCTGGGGTCAGATTTCCTCGTCGATGTCGATGTGACCAACGATGAAAGCCTCGACACCTGCTTTGCCGGGCTCAAGGACCGCTGGGGCACGATCGACTTCCTCGTCCACGCCATCGCCTTCTCCGACAAGAACGAGTTGACAGGCCGCTTCATCAACACCACCCGAGGCAACTTCAGCCATTCCCTCTCGATCTCCTGCTTCTCCTTCATCGACGTCAGCCGCCGCGCCGCCGACCTGATGCCCGACGGGGGCAGCCTTATCACCCTGACCTACGCCGGCTCCAACCGCGTCACACCCAACTACAACGTCATGGGCGTCGCCAAAGCCGCATTGGAATCCGCCACCCGCTACCTCGCCAACGACCTCGGCCCGCAAAAAATCCGCGTCAACGCCATCTCGCCCGGCCCGATGAAAACCCTCGCCGGGGCGGCCATCGGCGGCGCCCGTGCCACCTTCCGCCATACCGAGGCGAACGCCCCGATGCGCCAGAACGCCACGCTGGAGGCGATCGGCGGCACCGCCGTCTGGCTCTGCTCGGACTACGGCAACTGCACGTCAGGTGAGATCATCCACGTCGACGGCGGCTACCACGTCCTCGGCATGCCGCAGCAAGAGAACCTCTGACCCCGCCAACCCACCCAAAAAGCGCGCCGCCTCCGGGCAGGCGCGCTTTTTGCTTGCCCGACTCCCAACTTTGCGCTGATACTTGCATGATTAGCTAACCATTAGGACCCCCGCGCCATGCCCCAGATGATTTTCGTCAACCTGCCCGTCACCGACCTGCCCCGCGCCCGTGCCTTCTACGAAGGGCTCGGCTGGACGATCAACGAGAAGTTCTCCGATGCGTCCGCCGCCTGCGTCGTCGTCTCGGACACGATCTACCTGATGATCCTGACCCACGAGAAATTCGCCTCCTTCGCGACCAAACCCCTCGCCAACCCCGCCACCACCACCGCCGTCATGACCGCTTTCAGCGCCGAAAGCCGCGCCGCCGTCGATGCGCTGGCCGAAGCCGCCCTCAGGCATGGCGGCACCGAGCCAAAACCCGCGCAGGACCACGGTTTCATGTATGGCCGGACCTTCGAGGACCCCGACGGCAACGTGCTGGAAGCCTTCTGGATGGACCCCGCCGCCGTCAACGGCTAGCCACCTCCCCATTCACACGGACCAAATATCCCCGCCGGAGGCTCCCCCCGGCGGACAATTCAACTGGCTTGCCAAAAACCCCGGGTTGCGCCAATACTTTGATATCAAGATTTATCAGGATGGAACACAGCCATGCCCCGGATGATCTTCATCACCCTGCCTGTCACCGACGTCGCCCGCAGCCGCAAGTTCTACGCAGCTTTGGGCTTTTCGATCAACGAGAAGTTCTCGGGTGAAACCTCGGCCTGCGTCGTCGTCTCCGAAGCGATCTACTTCATGCTCTCGTCCCATGACCAGTTCCGCCAATTCTCCCCCAAACCCCTGATCCTGCCGTCCGTGGGCGCCACCTGCCTTTTCGCCCTGTCCTGCGACAGCCGCGCCGAGGTCGACACCCTGACCGAGGCCGCCATCGCGGCGGGCGGCAAATCCCTGCACGACCCCGAAGACCTCGGCTTCATGTACTCCCGCGCATTCGAGGACCCTGACGGCAACGGCTTCGGCCCCATGTGGATGGACCCGGCGGCGGCGGGGTCAGAAGTTAACAAAGGTTGAAGATTTTTCCGAAAATCATGCGAAATCAATGGCATATAAAGGATTACACGCGTGCAATCCTACTATTTTGACGCCCCCGAACGAAGTGATTTTGGAGCGGGCGACGGGAATCGAACCCGTGTCTTTAGCTTGGAAGGCTAAGGTCTTACCATTACACAACGCCCGCGCACCCCTTCCTATAGCAGCCCGGACCCGCAGGCTCAACCCGCCCCGGCGCAGTTTTCAGGCCTCGAACGGCTCGATCAACTCCGGCCCCCGCGCCCGGTTCGAATTGACCGCCTTGTCGACCCGATAGGACCGCAGAACCCCGGGCAAAGTCGGCTTCATCAACAAAGCCGCGCCATGCCCTGCCTCGCCCAGCCACAGGGGCCAGTCCGAGGCGTCCAGGATCAAAGGCTCGCGGTCATGGATCCCCTCCATGTTCGGCCCCGCATCCAGGGTCACCACCGCACAGGTCATCCGATCGGCCCAGGCCGAATAGACCCCACCCAGCGCCATCGGCGCCCCATCCGCCCGCGTGATATACCACGGCAACCGCGCCCCAGCCTCGCCCGCACTCCATTCGTAAAAGCCACTGGCCACCACCAGACAGCGCCGCTGCCGTATCGCCTCACGGAAGGCGGGCTTCTCGGCCACCGTATCGGACCGCGCGTTGATGATCAGCGGCCCATCCGTCGGCGTCTTGTACCAGCCCGGCAGCAACCCCCACCGCATCGGCCTCAACCGCCGCAACCCGGCGTCCGAGGTCACCACCGGCACCGTCTCGGTCGGGCACAGGTTGAACTGCGGCACGTCCGGCAGGTCATTGCTGGCCACCGCGTCAAACAACGCCGCCAGCGCCTCATT
>CANBRQ010000277.1 GCA_947371955.1 Paracoccaceae bacterium
CTATCGTGCACCGGGGAGAAGCGGGTGAAGGACAGGATCGGGCCGATGTCCTCTCCTCCGCCCGGCGGGATGATCGGGATGAGGGTCAGGATGCAGCCACCGCCGGTCATGATCAGCAGGAGGACGGTGACCAGCCCCAGCGCCCAAAGTCGAAAGCCTGCGTTCATTGCTCCCTCCCAGTGTCTGGTCAGGATGGCGGCGTTCCGGGATCGCCTGCCATGACCTTGATCAAACCCGAAGGAATTCGGGATGTCAGGTGGCCTCGGCCCGTGTGGCGCGGAATTCCCGGGGGGGAGAGGCCGCGATGCTTGCGAAAGGCCTTGGCGAAGTGGTTGGCGGGGTTGAAGGCTGCGTGAAAGACTTGGCATTGCACGCGTGCAAGACTGGTTAATAAATTGAAATAAAACGTATTTCTGAAATTTCTTAAGACATTCTTAGGGTTTCCGCCCTGCCATGGGGCGGATTGACCCTTCGGGCGGGGCTAATGCCCCAAGGGTGGGCCGGTGAATTCGAGGTGAAAGAGTGCACCGATCCTTGCGATCTGGGCCATGTCTTGCGGGATCTGGTACTGGCCCTTGGCCATCTCGGCAAAGAAGCCGTCAAAACCGCCGGGGCTCATCACGGTAACCATGCGGGCCGGCCCGTCGCCGATGATGCGGAAGGTGTGGTTGCGGCCCCTCTCGATGAAGACAACGTCGCCCGGGCCGTGCCGGGTGGTTTGCCCTTCTTGCCAGAACTCAACCGCGCCGGACAGGACATAGAAGGTCTCATCCTCGGCCTTGTGGATGTGGCGCGGCGGGCCATAACCGGGCTGGTCTAGGCTTTCGAAGACGCTGAGACGCCCCGCGGTTTCAGAGGCGGCCAACAGGGTTTTGTAGGTTGTGCCCAACCACTCGACGGAAATGGGGGTGCTGCGCTGATCCATGGCGGACTCCTTTGATGGTCGCTTGCGGCCATGATCCGCCTGCCGGAAGAATTAGAGAAACAAATCTTCAGGATAGTATATATTCACCATATGAATTTGCGCACCTTCGATCTGAACCTGCTGCGGGTCCTTGCCGCCCTTCTGGCCGATCCTTCAACTGTGCGCGCGGCGGAGGTGCTGGGGCTGTCGCAGTCCGCCGTCTCGGCGGCACTGGGTCGGTTGCGGGCGGCGATGGAGGACCCGTTGTTTGTGAGGCAAGGCCAGCGGATTGTGCCCACCGACTTTGCCCGCAGCCTTGAGGTGCCGTTGAAGGCGATCCTGACCGATCTGGAACAGCTTTTGCAGGAACATGTCGATTTTGATCCCTCTCGCGTGACGCAAAGTTTCAAGATTGCCGCCTCGGATTTCTTCGCGGTGATGCTGATGCCGCATCTGGCCGACATCCTGTCGCGGCGTGCCCCGCAGATGCAGGTGCAACTGGTGGACTTGCTGCCCAGCAGTTACGTTGGCATTCTGGAACGACCGGGCATTGATCTGGCGCTGGTGCCGGAGACGGATTTCCCATCGTGGAGCGCGTATGAGCCGCTGTTCCGGTCACGCTTTGTCATGGTTGCGCGGCAGGGGCAGCCAGAGTTGCTTCAGTCCGGCGTGCGACCGGGGGCAGTGGTGCCAATGGACCTGTTCTGCGATCTGGGCCATGTTGTGTTTTCGCCCGAGGGCAATCTGAGGGCGATGGGCGATGCGGCCTTGGCCCGGGTTGGGCGCAGTCGGCGGGTTGTGATGACAATGCCGGTGTTTTCCGGGGTTTGCCTTGCGGTGGCGGGCAGCGATCTGGTGGCTTTGGTGCCCGAACATCTGGCCGCCAGCATGGCGCCGCGTCTTGGGCTGCAGGTCTACACAGCACCGATGCCGCTTCCTGCCGCGACGATCTGCATGCTGTGGCACAAGCGCAGCACGGGTGCGGCGGCGCATCGCTGGTTCCGGTCGGTCGTGGCGGAGGTTCTGCGGGCGCTGGACCCGGGTCTGACCTAGACCGCCTCGGCCCGTGTGGCGCGGAATTCCAGCGGGGCCAAACCGCGATGCTTGCGGAAGGCCTTGGCGAGGTAGTTGGCGTCGTTGAAGCCGGTGGCCTCGGCGATCTCGGAGATCTTCAGTTCGGTGGCGAGGAGGAGGCGTTCGATGCGTTCGAGGCGGCGATTGAGGACGTAGTCGGAGGGGGGGAGGCATAGGGCGGCGGTGAATTGGCGGACGAAGTGGGCCCGCGAGAGGTTGGCTATGGCGGCGAGGCGGTCCACGGGAAGGGGGGCTGCGAGGTTGGCTTCGATGAAGACAGTCACGCGGGTCAGGGCGGCGGGAAGGGGTGTGTCGGCGCTGCGCGTGGCGAAGGCGGCGTCGTGCAGGGCGGACATGGCGGTGTAGGCGGCGGTCGAGGCTTCGCCCGGGGTCAGTTTTGGTGTCGTGATCAGGGCGTGAACGGCCCCCGCCAGACGGTCGGTCAGGGCGGGGCCGGGGGTCAGGACGGGGCCGGATGCATCGAGGATTTCGCGGGCGAGGCGCAGGGCCTCGCGGCCGTGCAGGACGGCCCAGAAATACTCCCAATGGCCACCCTTTTCCAGCCAGTAGCGGTGGGTGTGGGGAATGGTGACCAGCATGGTTTGACCCGGGGTCAGGCGGTAGTGGGTTCCGGCATAGTCAAGGCGGCCTTCGCCGAAGGTCGTGTGTTGCAGGACGAGGAAGGGGGAGGTGCCGCGTTTCAGGCCGTCCCAGTTGTAAACCTCGTTCTTGCGCTGTTCGTAGCCTGCGGAGGCCGCCATGCAGTGCAGGGGTGCCGCCTCTTTCGGGCGGGGCAGGTGGCGGATGTCGTGGCCGTGCGAGAGGAGGTCAGAGAGCATGAAATTACCCATGAAGGCACAAGATTTCTCTATATCGGCTCGGGGCGCGGGGCTAGAAAATTCCGATGGAACAGACGGCCTGCGGGCCGGGGGAGAGAGATATGGCGTTCAAGATCACCATCATCGGGGCGGGCTCGGTCGGGTTCACCAAGAAGCTGTGTCAGGATATTCTGAAGGTGCCGGAGTTCGAGGATATCGAGATCGCCCTTACCGATATCAACGCGCATAATCTGGACATGATCGCGCAGATCATTCAGCGGATCGTCACGGTGAACGGGCTGAAGACGCGGGTGACGGCGACGACGGACCGCAGGCGCGCGCTGGAAGGGGCGCGTTATGTGATGAACGTGGTGCGGATTGGGGGGCTGGAGGCTTTTGCCACCGATATCTCCATTCCGCTGAAGTATGGCGTTGATCAATGTGTGGGCGACACGATCTGCGCGGGGGGCATCCTGTATGCCCAGCGCGGCATCAACGCGATGCTGGAATTCTGCAAGGATATCCGCGAGGTCTGCGAGCCGGGGGCGCTGTTGCTCAACTATGCCAACCCGATGGCGATGATGACTTGGGCGGCGATTGATCATGGCAAGGTCAATACGGTGGGCCTGTGCCACGGCGTGCAGAACGGGCATCGGCAGATTTCGCGGGCCTTGGGTGTGCCGATGGAGGAGGTGGATATCATCTGTTCCGGCATCAACCACCAGACGTGGTATCTGGATATCCGGCACAATGGGCGGAAGGTTTCGCGGGATGAGCTGACGGCGGCGTTCGAGGCGCATCCGGTGTTTTCCAAGCAGGAGAAGGTTCGGATCGACGTGCTGAAGCGGTTCGGGTTCTACTCGACCGAGAGCAATGGGCACCTGAGCGAATATCTGCCGTGGTATCGCAAGCGTCCGGATCAGATTCTGGACTGGATCAGCATGGATGAATGGATCCATGGCGAGACGGGGGGGTACCTGCGCTATTCGACCGAGAACCGGAACTGGTTCGAGGAGGACTTCCCGAAGTTCCTCGATGAGGCGGGCGGGTCTTTGTCGGACTATGTGCGGACGGATGAACATGCCTCGCACATCTTGGAAGGGTTGGAGACGGGGCGGACCTATCGCGGGCACTTCAATGTAAAGAATGGCGGGATCATCCGGAACTTGCCGGAGGATTGCATCATCGAGAGCCCCGGGTTTGTGGATCGCTTCGGGATCAACATGGTGGAAGGGGTGGTCTTGCCGGATGCCTGTGCGGCGACCTGCATGGCCTCGGTCAATGTGCAGCGGATGGGGATGAAGGCGGCGATCACGGGGGATGTGGAACTACTGAAGCAATCCGTGCTGCATGATCCCTTGGTCGGCGCCATCTGCACGCCGGAGGAGGTCTGGCAGATGGTCGATGAGATGCTGGTGGCACAGGAGAAGTGGCTGCCGCAGTACGCCCATGCCATTCCGGACGCGAAGAAGCGGTTGGAGAACCCGAAAGTGAAGACGCGGGAGTGGAACGGGGCGGCGCGGCTGGATGTGCGATCCGTCGAGGTGCTGCGCGAGGCTTCGGCCAAGAAGAAAGCCGCAGAGGGGCATGGTCTGGGCACCAAGGTGATGGGCTGAGGCTTTAGCCCGGGGACTGGGCCTGCGGCCGCCGGAAGCGGGGGGCCAGCCCCCCGCACCCCCGGGATATTTGGGCCTGAATGAAGGGGGGGCGCGGGATTTCCTGCGCCCCCTTTTCGCATTCGCAGCATTTTCACGCTTGAAAGGTATACATGCTTATTATATGCGAGGCTTATGGAAACCCGCTCCCTTGGTCTTTTGTTGCATGATGCCGCCCGCGCGGTGCGCAAACGCTTTGAAGCGCGGGCTGTGGCTTATGGTCTGACCTCGGCGCAGTGGCGCATGCTCTTGCGGGTCTGCAAGGCGCAAGGTGGCGCGCCGCAGTCGCATTTCGCCGACCTTCTGGAAATCGAGCCGATCTCCGTCTCGCGCCTTCTGGACCGGATGGAGGTCATGGGCTGGGTCACCCGCGCGCCAGACCCGACCGACCGCCGCGTGCGGCTGGTGTTTCCGACACCCAAGGCGCTGGACGCCTTTGCCAATTTCAAACC
>CANBRQ010000278.1 GCA_947371955.1 Paracoccaceae bacterium
GCCTAGGCTCGCGGCAGCTTTAGGCAAATGCGAAGGGCAAGACAAGGTGGGCAGGTGGGCGGTCAGATGGGCAATGGCCGGGGTTCACGCCTTGTCAGAGGCGCCTGTTGACCTGTTCCTGTTCGTCCCGATCTTCTTGTCGATCGGAATCGGCCTGTGGTTCACCCTGCCTGTAGAGCCGGGAGCGGTGTTTTATGCCCTGCTGATCGGGCTGGCTGCGATGTTTGGGATCCTCACTCGTTTTGGCCCCCATCTTGCCCGGCCCTTCGTGGTGGCGCTGGCTGCCATGGCCCTTGGCGCGCTGGTCTGCGGCGCGCGGGTCTGGGTGGTGACCTCGCCGATGCTGGCCGCGCCCTATTATGGGCCTATTCAGGGCCGGATCATCGATATTGACCGCTCACAATCCGATGCGATCCGCCTGACGCTGGATCAGGTGGTGCTGAGCGAGGTGGAGCCGCTGCAGACCCCTTTCACCGTGCGGATTTCCCTGCACGGGCCGCCGCGACGCTATGAACCCGGCACGACCATTCAGGTCACGGCCCGCATCGCCGCACCGGAAAGCGCGTCAGAGCCCGGGGGATTCGACTTTCGCCGGATGGCGTGGTTTCAACAGTTGGGGGCTGTGGGCTATACGTCCAGCCCGGTGGTGACATGGGCGCCTGCTGCGGCGAAGGATGCCACTGTCAACCGGCTGCGCAACCATCTGTCGGCGGGAATCATGGCGCGGGTGCCGGGCGATGCGGGGGCCTTCGCCTCGGGCGCGCTGACCGGCGACCGTTCCGAGATCACGGCGGCTGTGGTGACCGACCTGCGGGTGTCGTCGCTGGCGCATTTGCTGGCGATTTCGGGGATGAACATGGCGTTCCTGACCGGGTTCGTGTTTGCCCTGATCCGCTATGGGCTGGCGCTGATCCCTCCGGTCTCTCTACGGGTCAACACCAAGAAGGTGGCGGCTTACGTGGCCTTTGCGGTGGCGCTGTTCTACCTGATCCTGTCGGGGGCCAATGTCGCGACGACCCGTGCGTTCCTGATGGTCTCAATTCTGCTGGGTGCGGTGATGCTGGACCGCAGGGCGTTGACGCTCCGCTCGGTTGCGGTGGCGGCGGTGCTGTTGCTGGTTTGGCAGCCGGAAAGCCTGCTGGCACCCGGGTTTCAGCTGTCCTTCGCTGCGACCATCGGCCTGATCGCAGGCTTCGGCCCGGTCGAGCGTCTGATGCTGCACCATGGTCTGCCGCGCTGGATCAAGCCTGTCGCTTTGCTGACGGCGAGTTCTTTGCTGGCCGGGATTGCCACCGCGCCCTATTCGGCTGCGACCTTCAACCGACTGACGGGCTATGGGTTGTTGGCCAACCTGCTCACGGTACCTGTGATGGATGTATTGATGGGGGCCGGGGCGATGGCAGCACTGCTGGCCCCCGTGGGGCTGGCAGCACCGGCCTTGGCCGTGATGGGCTGGTCCGCGCAGTGGATATTGTTCATCGCCCATTGGATCGCGGGGCTGGATGGCGCCATCACGCCGGTACCGCAACCGGGGCCTTGGGTCATTCCGCTGATCACGCTGGGGGCGCTGTGGCTTCTGCTGTGGCAGGGCAGGGCGCGACTGGCGGGGCTGGCGGCCTTGTCCTTGGGCTTCGGGCTTTGGATGATGGTGGAACGGCCTGCTCTGCTGATCTCATCCGATGGGGTGCTGGCGGGGGTGCTGGGGCCGCAGGGGCGGGCGCTGTCGGCCCCGCGTGGGGCAGGGTTTGCGGCGGAGTCGTGGCTCGCGGATGACGGCGATCTGGCTGACCCGAAGTTGGCCTCGGCACGGGCGGGGTTCGATGGGCCCAAGACGGCGCGGCGGTTTGCGGTGGCGGGGATCCAAGGCGTGGTCCTGTCCGGAAAGGGCGCGCCGACCAAGGTGGCCGAGGCCTGCGCGGCACAGGATTTGGTGATCGTGCCGGTGCGTCAGGGTCCGGTCGCCTCAGCACCGCCGGGCTGCACTGTGATCGATGCGACCTATCTGGCGCAAAGCGGTGCGATTGCCGGAGTGCCCTTTGCTGATGGCCTGCTGCTGATCCCGGTGCGCGCTCAGGCCCGGGTCTGGACGGGAAACTCCGTTCCCGTCAGCCCGGTTCTTGTCCAGCACAATCCCGCCCGTGACGGGCCTGCGCTGCTGGCGCAAAGCGGGGGCTGAACCTTTGCCAAGCAGACTACTGCTGCATCCGGACCAAGCCGCCACAGACTTTCTTCATCAGAAATTCACGCCGTGGCCCGTAGGTTTCGCGAAAGACCGGCGCTCTCTCAGGCCCGAAGGTTCAGTAGCTGCGGATCAATCCCACCAGTTTGCCCTGCACCTTGACCATATGGCCGGGGAAGACGCGGGTTTCATAGGCGGGGTTGGCGGCCTCCAAGGCGATCATCCCACCGCGACGGCGGAAGCGCTTCAGGGTCGCCTCGGCATCCTCGACCAAGGCCACGACGATATCGCCATTCTCGGCATCAAGCTGTTCGCGGATGATCACGATGTCACCGTCATTGATCCCGGCTTCGATCATCGAGTCGCCCTTCACCTCCAGCGCGTAATGCGAGCCGCGGCCGGACATCAGGGCATTGGGTACGGTGACGTGATGGGACACATGGGCAATCGCCTCGATCGGCACGCCGGCGGCGATCAGGCCCATCATAGGGATTTCCATCGCATGCGCTATGTCAATCGGCAGAGCGGCCGCCGGGCGCGGCGGCGGGGCTGCGGGCTTGGAGCCTTGCACGAGGCGCGGCGTGAAGCCGGGTTTTTCCATCGCATCGGGCAGCTTGACGATCTCCAGCGCGCGGGCGCGGTGGGCGAGGCGGCGGATGAAGCCACGTTCTTCCAGCGCCGTGATCAGGCGGTGGATGCCAGACTTTGACTTCAGGTCCAGCGCGTCTTTCATCTCGTCGAACGAGGGGGGCACGCCGTCAATGTCCACCCTTGTCTTGATGAAGTCCAGAAGTTCCAACTGTTTGCGTGTCAGCATGTCTTGACCCTACCCCTTGCAAGCTGGCCGGTTCCCCGGACAGATCCCCTTGCGGCGACCCCCCGTTGCCGTAAGTGTTAATTGAATGTTCTGCCCGTGTTCTCGGTTTGTGTCAAGACTTTACCCACTTTACAACGTAAGGTAGAGTGCTTCGGTCCCCGCCCGTTGCGCGTTGTCGCCAAGGGGGCGGATCAGCAGGGCATTGGCCTCGGTCAGGATGCGGATCAGGGCAGAGTCCTGCCGGTCAAACGGGGTGATGATGCCCTCCACCAGCCTTGCACGCATGTAGTGGGTGCGTGGGCCGTTGGGCTCGACATCCGCGCCCAGCACGGCCTTGCGGGGCAGGGGGACCACGTCGGGGCGACCTTGCAGAGCACGGACCATGGGCAAGAGGAACAGGTGCGCGCAGACGATGGAGGAAACCGGATTGCCCGGCAGGCCCAGCATTGGCACGCCTTGCAACCGGCCGGCCATCAAGGGCTTGCCGGGACGCATGGCGATTTTCCAGAAGGCGCTTTCCAGCCCCAGACTTTGCGCCACCGGTCCGACAAGGTCATGGTCCCCGACCGAGGCGCCTCCTATGGTGACGATCAGGTCAGCGTCCCTTGCCAAGGCAAAGACGGCGCGCAGTTCGGCTTCCGTGTCGCGGGCGATGGGCAGAATGCGGGCGATGCCGCCCTCGGCCTCGATCAGTGCGGCTAGGGCGAAGGCGTTGGAGCAGATGATCTGGTCGGGGGAGGGCACCTCGCCCGGCATGACCAATTCGTCACCTGTGGCGATGATGGCGATGACAGGGCGGCGGTGGACCTGGACCTGCGGAATGTTCATGGCGGCCAGCAGCGCGAGGTCGTGCGGCGAGAGGCGGCGGGGAGCCAGAGCCTCGCCGGATTTGAAATCCTGGCCCTGCGGGCGGATGTGGCGGGCCGTATCGGCCGTGGGTTTGAGGGTGATGGTGGGGCCGGACGCCTCGACATCTTCCTGAATGACAACCCTGTTGGCCCCTTGGGGCACAGGCGCGCCGGTAAAGATGCGCACCGCTTCACCCGGACCGACAGCACCCGCAAAGGCCTTGCCGGCCTGTGCCTCGCCGATCAGGGTGAAGCTGTCACCGGCCACCGGGTCGCCCTGCAGGGCATAGCCGTCCATTGCCGAGGCCGGGAAGGGCGGATGGTCTCGGTTGGCAAGCGCTGGTTCCGCCATCATGCGACCAACGGATTGGCGCAGCGCCACCGCTTCGGCGGGAAGGGGAGAGACGAGGGCGAGGCAGCGGCTCAGGGCCTCTTCAACTGATATCATTCTCAGCCCTTTCTCAGGCTTTCGCCTCGTAAAGCCCTGATTTTCCGCCGTCTTTCAGAAGCAGCCTGATGCCCTCGATCCGCATGCCCTTTTCGACCGCCTTCAGCATGTCATAGACCGTCAGGCAGGCGACGGACACGGCGGTCAAGGCTTCCATTTCGACGCCTGTGACACCGGCAGTCTTGACGGTGGCGGTGACGCGGATGCCGGGAAGGGCCTCATCCGGGACCAGATCAACGGCGACCTTGGTGATGGGCAGGGGATGACAGAGCGGGATCAGGTCCGAGGTCTTCTTTGCAGCCATGATGCCTGCGAGGCGTGCGACACCCAGAACATCGCCCTTCTTGGCGGTGCCTTGCAGGACCAGCACCAAGGTTTCGGGGGTCATCAGCACCATACCCTCGGCGGTGGCCACGCGGGCGGTTACGGCTTTCTCGCTGACATCGACCATATGAGCATGGCCTTGCTCGTCGAAATGCGAAAGGCCGCTCATGCGCCGCCCTGTGCTTTCAGAGGGCGCGACAGGATGGCTTTGGTGGCTGCCGTCACATCGGACTGCCGCATCAGGCTTTCACCGATCAGGAAGCAGCGCGCGCCGTAGCGGGCC
>CANBRQ010000279.1 GCA_947371955.1 Paracoccaceae bacterium
GGGCGTAGGTTTACCCTCGATCGCGGTGATCTGGTCGCCGACCAGCAGGCCCTGCCCCTCGAACGGCACCGCCTTGATCGACCCGATCAGCGGCACATCGACCGCAACGCCCTTCCACAGGATGATGCCAAGGAAGATCACGAAGGCCAGAATGAAATTCGCCAGCGGCCCCGCGATCACCGTGGCCGAGCGCGCCCAAAGGGGTGCGCCGTGCATGGTATGGCGCTTCTCCGCCTCGGTCAGGCCGTCCAGCAAGGTGCCATCCGGGCGCGAGGCACCATCGGCATCGCCCAGAAACCGCACATAGCCGCCCAGAGGCAGTGCAGCGATCTGCCAGCGCGTGCCGTGCCGGTCAGTGCGCGTGATCAGGGGCGTGCCGAAACCCAGCGAGAACACTTCGGCATGGATGCCGCAGATGCGGCCCACGATGTAATGGCCAAACTCGTGGATCGTGACGATCACGATGATCGCCACCAGAAACGATGCAAGGGTCCAGGCCGTGCCGCCAAGGTCAGAGAAAAGTCCAGCAAAATCCAAAGTCCGAACCCCTATGATCTGGCACGTGACAGCGCCACAGCCCTCGCCGTCGTTCTAGCCACTTGATCGACCTCAAGCACGTCTTCAAGGTTCGTTGCGGCTTTTCCAAGGCGATTGTCCGCCGAAAGCCGGTCCAAGGTGGCTTCGACCAGCCAGGACATGTCCAGAAACCCTATGTTTCCAGCGATGAAACAATCGAGCGCCACCTCTTTGGCGGCGTTGAAGACGCAACCGGCCATGCCGCCCGTCTCCATCACCTGCCGCGCCAGACGCAAGGCGGGGTAGCGGTCAAGGTCCGGGGCGCGAAAGGTGATGCGGCCCAGCGTCGCGAAATCGAGCGGCTTGACCGGCAAGGGCAGACGCTGTGGCCAGTGCAGGGCGTAGCCTATGGCATGGCGCATGTCGGGCGTGCCCATGTGCGCCATGATCGCCCCGTCGTGGAAGGCCACGGCGGAATGGATGATGGATTCAGGGTGGATCACCACTTCGATCTGATCAGGAGATACGCCGAAGAACTCTTTCGCCTCGATCACCTCCAGCGCCTTGTTGAACATCGAGGCGGAGTCGATGGTGATCCTTTGCCCCATCGCCCAGTTCGGATGCGCCGAGGCGTCCTTCAGCGTGGCAGAGGCCAGCTTCTCCACCGGCCAGTCGCGCAGACCGCCGCCCGAGGCAGTCAGGATAATGCGTTCGACGGCGGCAATATCCTCGCCCGCCAGCGCCTGAAAGATGGCCGAGTGTTCGCTGTCTACCGGCAGGATACGCCCGCCATGCTTGGCGGCAGTGGCGAGGATCAGCGGCCCCGCCGTCACAAGGCTTTCCTTGTTGGCCAGCGCCAGCGTGGCTCCAGCGGTCAAAGCCGCCATCCCCGGCGCAAGCCCGGCAGCCCCCACGATGGCCGACATGACCCAATCGGCGGGCCGCGAGGCCGCCTCGGAAATCGCCGAGGTCCCCGCCGCCGCTTCAATCCCGGTCCCGGCCAGTGCTGCGCGCAGCGCGGGCAGCAGGGTTTCGTCGGCGACCACCGCAACCTCGGCCTGAAGCGCCTTGGCCATCGCGGCCAACCGCGCCACATTGCGCCCGCCGCTGACGGCCACCGTGTGATAGGTCCCGGGGGCGGCACGGGTGACCAGATCGAAGGTACTTTCGCCAATCGAACCCGTCGCCCCGAAAATCGAAATCCTGCGTCCGCTCATCCGGTGATCCCCAAGGGCAAGGGCATCAGCAAAGCCAGCAGCCGCACCGCCAGAATGGCGCCGATCAGCGCGTCGAACCGGTCCAGCAATCCGCCATGACCGGGGATCAGCCGCGAGGCATCCTTGACCCCGGCGCGGCGCTTGATCAGGCTTTCCACGATATCCCCCATCTGTCCGGCAAAGGCCACGATTGGGGAGATCACCACCAGCCCCCAGCCCGTCCCGCCCTGCCACCACACGAAACCCACCCCCACGGCCGCCGCACCAAACCAACCCGCCACCGTGCCGGACCATGTTTTCTTGGGGCTGATCGACGGCCAGAACTTCGGGCCCCCGAAGGTGCGCCCGGCGAAATAGCCAAAGACATCCGAGGCCACAACGATGCAGACCAGCCAGACCACGATGACGGCCCCGCGCCGGTCAAGGGCAATGAACTCGTTGGCGGCCACCAGCATCGCAATGGTATAAACCGCCAGCAGCGCCTTCTCCCGGCGCGGCGTCAGGGCCATGGCTGCAGGGGCCAGAAGCAGGCCGAGCAGCCCCAGACCCTGCAACTGCGCCACGGCCATCCCAAAGGCAGCCAGAACCGCAATGCCGATCCGGGTTGCAGCATGGGCCGGCGCGTCGGTCAGGCTGGCCAGTTCCCACCCCATCAGAGCGAAAATCAGCACCGTCATGCCCAGAAAGACCGCGCCACCTTCGTAGACAGACAAAACGCCCAAGCCGGCCAGCACCAGCCCCGACACCACGCGAACCCCAAGGTCGCCCCAGCGCCCCGTCCGCCGCGTCGCCGCCGACGCAGGGCCGTCGGCCATGACTAGCTTGGGCGTGGAAAGATCGGTCCGGCGCAGGTCGTCGAGGGGCCCCTTGGCTGTCATGCCCGGACCACTCCGCCAAACCGGCGTTCGCGATTGCCGAAGCGCTCGACAATGCGGCCCAGTTCGGCGGGGGTGAAATCGGGCCAGAGCGTCGGAGTGAATTCATACTCGGCATAAGCCGCCTGCCACGGCAGGAAGTTCGAGGTCCGTGCCTCGCCACTGGTTCGGATCACCAGATCGGGGTCGGGCAGATCGGCGGTATCCAGCCGTGAAGAGATCAGCGCATCGGTAATCTCTGCGGCAGCGATCCGGCCCGAGGCCACGTCGTCGGCGATGGCGCGGATGGCACGGGTCAACTCGTCCCGCCCGCCGTAGTTGATGGCGACGGTCAGGTTCAGCCGGGTCAAGGGGGCGGTGCGCGCCTCGATCCCCGACATCAGGCGTTGCAAGCGGGTGTCCAGACGCGAGCGGTCCCCGATGAAGCGCATCCTTACAGATTCCGCCGCCAGCCGGTCCGCCTCGCGTTCAATGTAGCGGGCGAAGATCGACATCAGGCCAAGAACTTCCTCGGTGGAGCGTTTCCAGTTCTCGGTCGAAAAGGCGTAGATCGTCAGCCACTTGATGCCAAGATCGGGCGCACACCGGACAATTTCCTTGACCCGCTCGGCCCCCTTGCGGTGTCCGACCAGACGTGGCCAGCCCTTCTGGGTGGCCCAGCGACCGTTGCCGTCCATGATGATGGCGACATGCTCCGCTATGTGCGGCGCCGTCCGGTCCGATTTGTCGCCTGCGCCCACGCCCACCCTCTTTTCTGGTCCACCAGCGCCGGACGCCCGGGCCGCAGAGAAAAATCTTTGTCGAAAATGTTTCCGCCCAATCCCGGGCCCTCCGGGGGGAACGGATCAGACCTGCATGATCTCGGCCTGCTTCAGGGTCAGGTTGTGGTCGACGTGCAGGATGGCCTTGTCGGTCATCTCCTGCACTTCCTCGGACCACATCTTCTGATCATCCTCGCCCATGCCGGCGGTCTTGGCCTTCTTGATCTGGTCCATGCCGTCGCGGCGCACGTTGCGGATGGCGACCTTGGCGCCTTCGGCATATTGGGCCGCGACCTTGGTCAACTCGCGTCGGCGCTGTTCGTTCAGTTCCGGGATCGGAAGGCGGATCAGAGGGCCGTCCGCGATGGGGTTGATGCCCAGACCGCTTTCCCGGATGGCTTTCTCGACCTTGCTGATCATGCCCTTGTCCCAGACGTTGATCACCACCATGCGCGGTTCGGGCACGTTGATCGTGCCAAGCTGGTTGATCGGCGTCATCTGGCCGTAAGCATCCACCTGGATCGGGTCCAGCATCGAGGCCGAGGCGCGTCCGGTTCGCAGCGAGGCGAATTCGTTCTTCAGCGCATTCAGCGCCCCGTCCATGCGGCGTTGCAGGGCATCGGTGTCAATCTCAAGATCGTCTTGCGCCATAGGGTCCTCATCACCTTCGCCCCGCTGACGGGGTCTTGCGGCTCTATAACAGGAAGCTGCCGCTGGCGTACAGGGGGCAGCGCGGTCCGAGGGACGCCTGGCCGGCCCGCAGCACGCTGTGAGGCTATTTGCGGCAGAATGCGAGAGACCGCAATGCATCCCGCGCAGGCCTGCAGACCACCGATCCGGTCATGCCGGTCCCCCGATCCGGCGCGGCCCGCATCACGCCTGATCCGGCGCGAGATACCTATCTGATTGCACAACAGAAAATGGCCCTGCACCCCGGCTTTCCGCGTTGCGAACGCGTCATGCGCGGGTGGATGCGTCAGCTTGCCGCATTGGGCAAATCAAGGGAAATGCGCACCTCTAATACGAAGCGAGCCGCATCAATCGGTGCCACTTCATGGATCAAAGCCTTGATTTATGGGAGGGATCATCATGGCAATCGTCACACTCACCAACCTTTATACCTATCTTGACAATGGGCCCTGGAGTCTGCTGGCTGCATCGGATGGCGCGACCGTCGGTGCCCATTCCGCAAGCAGATTTTCCTTTACCTTCAACGACGGAACCGACAATGCGGGCTATACCGTCTCTGCGGTCGGAACCGGTTTCAGCTATGATGGCACCACGCCCACGGGCGGTGCCATGACGTCCGTGACCATCACCGACGCCAGCGGGCACCTTGTGCTGAAAGTCGCGGGAATTGCGGCAGACAGTCCGGCGAGCGATCTGTCCCTGTTTGCCTCTTACGAATTCGGGTGGACCGGTCCGGGTGGCGGCGCCCCGCACGCGCAACACTGGAACGCCTGGTCGCTGCTGTTGAGCGGCAGCGATGTCATCAACGGCACCAGCGATGGCGATTACAA
>CANBRQ010000280.1 GCA_947371955.1 Paracoccaceae bacterium
CTCTTTGTGACGACGGCGGGGGCCTTCTGCCCCCGCGCCCCCGAGAGTATTTGCCAAGGAGCAAAAGGAAGATGCAGCCGCGTTTCCCCTTTCATTTGCTCCTTGACAAATACTCCGCAGGAGGTCCGGAGGGCGCGAAGCCCTTCGGGGCCAGCCCAAATTGCGACATTGGCATCAGGTAGGATGGGCCGTCGGCCCATGCTGCGCCGGCTTGTCAGTCCAGCACGACCGACAGCGCCAGCAACCAGAGCGCATGATCCCGCGCCGCTTGTCGCACCACTGCCCGGCCCAGCGCGCCGAACTCCACCGTCTCCACCCGCGTCAGCGCCCCATGCCGGGCCAGACCGAAGCAGACCCGGCCCTCGGGCTTGAAATCTGATCCGCCGGGTCCGGCGATGCCGGTGATCGACACGGCCAGCGTGGCCCCTGACCGCGCCAGGGCGCCTTCCGCCATCTCACTGGCCACCTCTTCTGACACGGCACCATACAGCGACAGGGTCCTCGCGCTGACCCCAAGCATCTCGACCTTGGCCGCGTTGGAATAGGTGACAAAGCCGCGTTCAAAGACGTCCGAGGACCCTGCCACATCCGTCAGCGCCACCGCCACCATGCCACCGGTACAGCTTTCCGCCGTGGCGATCTTCAGGCCCCAATAGCGGGCCGCCTGCAGGATTTCGGCTGCGGTGGCTGTGTCGCTCATCCATGCCTCATCAGGATCAGGGGAATGTGATAGGCCGCCGCCAGGATAACCGTCACGATCCCGGCGAACAGCCCGGCCCAGAGGTCATCCAGCATGACCCCCGCCGCATCGCCCCGCCGGTCGGCCCGGCCGATCACCCAAGGCTTCCAGATGTCGAAGAGGCGGAACAGGGCGAAGGGAAACACCCAGGCCGGCCAAGGCAGCCAGCCGCCATTGGCCGCCAGCGCTGCCTGAGCGGCCGGTGCGAAGTAGAAGCCCGCGGCGGGAAACAGCAGCGTCAGCCACTGGCCCGCAACCTCGTCTATCACCACTTCCGAAGGGTCCTCGCCGGGCTTCAACTCCGCCGCGCAGGCCCAGAAGCCCAGTCCCGTGACCAGAACCGTCGCCGCCACCAGCACCGGAAAGCCCGCAAAGTGCAGGATCAGCATGCCCAGGATCAGCGCGACAAGGGATCCCCATGTCCCCGGCGCTGGCCGCAACAGCCCAGCGCCAAAGAAGATCACCAAGGCCCGTGTCACCGAACGCATCACAAGGCCACCAGAACGGCCGTCGCCAGCGCGGCAATGCCCTCCTCGCGGCCGGTGAAGCCCAGCTTTTCCGAGGTCGTGGCCTTCACGCTGACCCGGTCCACCGCTATCCCCATGATTTCGGCCAGAACCCCGCGCATGGCCACGGCATGGGGCCCGACCTTGGGCCGCTCGCAGATCAGCGTCACATCGGCGCTGGTGATCGTAAAGCCGCGCTGCCGCGCCCGATCAGCGGCATGGGCAAGGAAGATCCGGCTCGCAGCCCCTTTCCACTGCGGGTCCGAGGGCGGGAAATGCTGGCCGATATCACCCTCGGCCAGCGCACCATAAATGGCATCGGTCAAGGCATGCATGCCCACATCGGCATCCGAATGGCCCAGCAAAGCGCGCCCATGCGGCACCTTGATCCCGCACAGCCAGACGCCGTCGCCCTCGCAAAAGGCATGCACGTCAAAGCCATTTCCCATCCGCACGTCCATCGCCATCTCCTTGCGCGCCCGCAGCGCCTGTTCCGCCCGGGCGAAATCGGCCGGGAAGGTCACCTTCAGGTTTTCTTCCTCGCCCTCGACCATCACCACGTCAAGCCCTGCGGCCCGCGCCACTTCCACATCATCCGCAGCCTCGCCCGGAAAAGCCCGGTGGGCGGCCAGTATAGCCTCAAAATCAAAGCCCTGCGGCGTCTGCGCCCGGTACAGGCCCGCGCGGTCTCGCGTGCCCGTCACAAGGCCCGAGGCCCCGGTCCACAAGGCATCCGTCATCGCGACCGAGGGCGCTGCCCCCGCCGCGGTCTCCAGCGCCTGCAGCACCCGGCCTATCACTTCCGCCGAAACCAAGGGCCGCGCCCCGTCATGGATCAGCACGCGGGTGACGCCTTGCCCGGCCAGCGCCTCCAGCGCAGCCCGGACCGAGGCCGCACGGCTGGCCCCGCCATGCACCACCAGCGCATCGCCCGCCACCTCTGCCGCCCGCGCCGAATCGTCGGGATGGATCACCAGCACCCGCCGCATCCCCGCAAAAGCCGCCAGACTATGCGCCACCACCGGCCGGTCGCCCAGCGGCTGCCATTGTTTGGGGATATCCCCTCCGGCGCGCATTCCGCGCCCGGCAGCCACGATTATTGCCGCTGTCGTCATCTCACCTGCCCTTTTGCCGAAGCTTTAACGGAAAACCGGCAGAAGGGGAATCCGGTGAACACCGTCTTTTCGTGTCTGTCGGGCGCAAAGGACCCGGGACGAGAGGCAAGCCGCACCGCCCGCAGGTTTGGTTTCAAAGGCCAGCTCCGCGCAGGCCCTTGCGGCTTGGGGCGCGAAGCCCCCAAACCTTTGGGCTGCAAAGCGCCCTCAGTCACCCTATTCCGCCAAATGTCGGCAGTCTCTGCCCAAACTTTAAGCAATGCCCTAAATTAAGGCAGAATTAGGCCCGCATCCCTTTGTGATTCCTGCCGCAGCGCCCTACCTAGACAGGATGCGAACAGGAGACATCGTGCAGACCAACCCGCTTTCCCTGACCCCTCCGGTGATCCTCGCCCCCATGGCGGGTATCACGGACCTGCCGTGGCGGCGGGTGGTGGCGGGCTTTGGCGCAGGGCTTGTGGTCTCCGAGATGGTCGCCTGCGAAGAGGTCATGCGCGCCCATCCCGAAATGCGGGCCCGCGCGGAACTGGGCTTCACCGAGGCGCACACGGCGGTGCAACTCGTGGGGCGTGAGGCGCATTGGATGGCCGAGGCTGCGCGCTTTGTCGAAGGGCAGGGGGCCAAGGTCATCGACATCAACATGGGCTGTCCCACGAAGCGCGTCACAACCGGAGCCTGCGGCTCGGCCCTGCTGCGCGATCTGGACCATGCCTTGCGGCTGATCGAGGCCGTGGTGGGTGCCGTCAAGGTACCCGTCACGCTGAAAACGCGGCTTGGCTGGGATGACGCGGCACTGAACGCGCCGGAACTGGCGGTCAGGGCCGAACAGGCCGGGATCCGGATGATCACCATCCACGGCCGCACTCGGTGTCAGCTGTACAAGGGTCGCGCCAACTGGGCGGCGATCCGGGCGGTGAAAGAGGCGGTCACGATCCCCGTCATCGCCAATGGCGACATCGTTGATGCATCGTCCGCCCGGGCCGCGCTGACGGCCTCCGGCGCCGATGGCGTCATGATCGGACGTGGCGCCCAAGGCGCGCCGTGGAAGCTGGCCGAAATCGCCCATGCCCTGCACGGCACCCCGGCACCAAAGGTGCCCCAAGGGGCCGCGTTGGCGGCGCTTGTGGCAGGCCATTACGAGGCCATGCTGTCCTTCTATGGCACCGCCCTCGGCTCTCGCTGCGCCCGCAAGCATCTGGGCTGGTACTTGGAGGCTGCAAACCTGTCTGACCACCGCGAGGCGCTGCTGGTCACCGAAAGCCCGGCCCAAGTCCTGCATCTGATAGACCGCATCTTCAGCCAATCCGAAAGGCGGGCCGCATGAGCACCTCGCCGCCTTTCGACGCCATCTGGGCCTCGCTGCCGATGCCCGCACTGCTGATCGACGGCAAGGATTGCATCCTTGCGGCCAATCCGGCGGCAGAGACCTTCCTGAACGCCTCGACCCGCTCGCTCTTCAACCAGAAGCTCGATGACAAGCTGCGCGTCGACGTGCCCTTGTGCGATTCGCTGATCCGCGCCCGGGCCAATCAGGCCGATGTGAACATCAACGACGTGACGGTATCGACCTATGACCGCGTGTCACCGCATTGCCTGATCCAGATCGCCCCCGTTCAGGACATGCCCGACCAGCTTTTGCTGCTGATCAGCCCCCGCGTCATGGCCGAACGCATCGGACGCGCCCGCAACGCCACCTCTGCCGCCAAATCCGCCATCGGCATGGCCGAAATGCTGGCGCATGAGATCAAGAACCCCTTGGCCGGGATTTCCGGCGCAGCACAGCTTCTGTCGATGAACCTCTCGGCGGAAGATCGCGAGATGACCGACCTCATCGTCGAGGAAACCCGCCGCATCGTCAAACTGCTGGAGCAGGTCGAACAGTTCGGCAACCTGCGCCCGCCGGAAGCCCGCGCCGTCAATATCCATGACGCGCTGGACCGGGCTCGGCGTTCCGCCCAGATGGGCTATGCGTCACACATGATGATCATCGAGGATTACGATCCCTCCTTGCCCGCCACATGGGCTGACCCGGACCAATTGATGCAGGTCTTCCTTAACCTGATCAAGAACGCGACCGAGGCCGCCCGCGACAACCGCGGCACCATCCGGCTGCGCACCTTCTATGACCTGTCGCTGCGCATCCGCCGCAAGGACGGTTCCCAGGCCCGGCTGCCCCTGCAGATCGAAATCATCGACGATGGCCCCGGCATCCCGCCCGACATAGCCGGTGACATCTTTGAACCCTTCGTCTCGGGCCGTGAAAACGGCACCGGCCTTGGCCTTGCGCTGGTGTCCAAGATCATCACCGACCACGGCGGTCTTATCGGCGTGGAATCGGTGCCGGGCCGCACTGTCTTTCGGATTTCCCTGCCCGTGGCCCCGAAAGACCAGCCGGCAGAACGTTGACATGTGACGACCGTGAAATTGTGACGAACCTAGTCTACCCCGAACGCTGAACTGTCAGGAGAGCAAAGATGGATGGCACTGTATTGGTCGCAGATGACGACCGCACGATCCGCACGGTGC
>CANBRQ010000281.1 GCA_947371955.1 Paracoccaceae bacterium
GACCGTGCAGCTGAAATCCGGCGGCTACATCGTGATCGGCGTGACGGAAGCGCTTGTTGCCATCGACGTGAACTCGGGTCGGGCGACGAAAGAGGGGTCCATCGAGGACACGGCTCTCAAGACCAACCTTGAGGCCGCGGAAGAGATTGCCCGCCAATTGCGCCTGCGCGACTTGGCCGGTCTGATCGTGATCGACTTCATCGACATGGAAGAGCGGCGCAACAACCTCGCGGTTGAAAAGCGCATCAAGGACAAGCTGAAGACCGACCGCGCCCGCATTCAGGTGGGCCGGATCAGCGGTTTCGGCCTGTTGGAAATGTCGCGTCAGCGTCTGCGCCCCGGCATGCTGGAATCCACCACGCAGCCCTGTGCGCATTGCCATGGCACCGGCCTGATCCGTTCGGACGACAGCCTGGGCTTGCAGGTTCTGCGGGCCTTGGAAGAAGAAGGCACGCGGAAGCGGTCCAAAGAGGTGCTCTTGAAAGCGCCGGTCGGCATCGTCAACTTCCTCTTCAACCAGAAGCGCGAGCATTTGGCGCTGATCGAGGCCCGCTATGGCATGTCGGTGCGGATTGAAGCCGATCCGCAGATGATCAGTCCGGATTTCCTTATCGAAAAGTTCAAGACGGCCACCCGCGTGTTGCAAGAGGCGGCTCCGGTCATCTCTGGCAACGCCAGCCTCATGGGTGCTGCGGTGCTTGAAGACGAGGAAGAGGACATCGTCGACGAGGAAATGGAAGACGAAGTCGAAGGCGACGAGACCGAGGATGAAGCCGAGGGCGATGCGCCTGCGGTTGCTGGTGCTTCGGCCGCACCTTCGGCCAATGGCAAGAAGAAGCGTCGGCGTCGTCGCAAGAAGAAGCCGGGTTCCGCTACGACCCAAGGCGGCACTTCGTCCGCCGATGCTGAGGAGGGCAATGGCGAGGCCGAGACTGTCGAAGCCGAGGTCGAGGCAGTGCTGGATGCCTCCATCACTGCGGAAGAGGCGCCTGAGCCGGCTCTCGACGCACCGGAAGCCGTAAGCGAAGCCGCCCCGGAGGTCCCGGTTCAGGCTGAGCCGGTCAAGAAGCCCACCCGTTCGCGCCGCGCCCCTGCCAAGACGGCAGGCGACGCCGAGGCTGCGGGTGCTGTTAAAGCCACCGCGCCCAAGACCCCTGCCTCCAAGACCAGCGCACGCACCAAGGCGGCAGCCTCGGATGCAACGGCGGAAGCAGCAACCGAAGGGACCGCGCCCAAAGCCCGGACCCGGACATCTGCCAGCAGGTCACGCGCCAAGGCAGCCACCGAAGCAACGGCTGTAGAAGCGCCTGTCGCAGAAGCACCGGCAGTCGAAGCGGCAGCAGCGCCCGCTCCGGCAGAGGTGTTCCCGGTTGATCCGGGCATTGCAGCAGAACCTGTGGCACAGGCAGAACCTGCGCTGGTTCCAGTTCCCGTAGAACAGGCCGAAGTGGCATCATCGCAAGCCGAAGCCCAACCCGAGGACCCGAACAAGCCCAAGCGCAAGGGCTGGTGGTCTTTGGGTCGCTAATCCCCGGCCAAGCCGCAGAAACGCCCGGTGCCGAAAGGCCCGGGCGTTTGTCGTTGGCGGCAAAGGCTTGACTAAAACGACCTAGCCCACACGGATCAGATGCAGGGTCATGAGGCCCTCGTCCCGCGCCTCCAGATAATGATGCCCAGCCTCTGCGCAGAAATGCGGCAAGTCGATGCGCGCCATCGCATCCGTGGCCCTGACGCACAGGACCTGCCCCCGCGCCATCGCCCCCAACCGCTTGCGCGCCTTCAGCACGGGCAGGGGGCAGAGCATTCCCTCGCAGTCCAGTTCCACGTCCCATGTCGGCAAGTTCATCTGATCAGGCCCTCTTTCGCACCGGATTAGCCAAGAAATCGGCCAAAGACCACACGGCGAGTTGTTCAATCTTCACGTGACGGGCTCCGTTAAACCCGCTAGGTACCGTCCATGTTCGGAATTGATATCCTTGACGCCAGCCTTCTGCCCGCCGCCTTCGTGGCGCTTGCGGCAGGCGTTCTGTCATTTTTGTCCCCTTGCGTGCTGCCGATCGTGCCGCCTTACCTCGCCTATATGTCCGGCATCAGCATGGGAGAGTTGAAATCCGGCCGCAAAGCCCTGCTGGCCGCGAGTTTCTTCGTGTTGGGCCTGTCGACGGTGTTCCTGCTGATGGGGGCCGCCTCTTCGGCCTTTGGCGCGTTCTTTCTGGCGCGGTCGCAGACCTTCGCCACCGTCTCGGCCATTGTCGTGATGATTTTCGGTGCGCATTTCATCGGCGTGTTCCGGCTGAAATTCCTGGATCAGGACATCCGGATGGACGCCGGTGACCGGGGCGGCTCGGCCCTTGGCGCCTACGTGCTTGGCCTCGCCTTCGCCTTCGGCTGGACGCCCTGCATCGGCCCGCAGCTTGGGGCGATCCTGACCATCGCGGCACAGGAAGGCTCGGTCGGGCGCGGCACCTTGTTGCTTGCAGTCTATGCGCTTGGCCTCGGCCTGCCCTTCCTGCTGGTCGCGGCTTTCTTCCCGAAGTTCGCACCCCTGCTGAATTTCATGAAGCGTCATATGGAGCGGATTGAGAAGATCATGGGCCTGATGTTGTGGACCATCGGCCTTCTGATGCTGACCGGGGGGTTCTCGCAATTCTCCTATTGGCTGTTGGAGCATGTGCCCGCCCTCAGCCAGCTTGGCTGACGGCAAGAATACCGCCCGATCCCTGCCTTTCCCTTGCCGCATTTTCTGCGCAGACTGCCGCAGAGGCCGCGATGGAACAGACACCTGACCCCATTCCAGATGACCCGGCGGAGCGCGTTTTCCGCCGCAAGGTGTTCTATATTCCCGGCTATGACCCGATCCACCCGCGCCGCTACCGCGAACTGTACCGCAAGGAAGGCGCGGCACAGGCTGCGATTTCGGGCTATTCGCTGACCCTGATGCCACGCAAAGGCGGCGGCCCCTATGGCTGGCGCGTGAAATCCAAGATCGGGACGCGAACCGAGGCCGAATTCGAGGTGCTGGTCTGGTCCGACCTTGTCCGCTCTTCGATGGAGCAGGGCATTCTCGGCACCTATCTGCAACTGATACGGACGTCATGGGCCTATATCGGGTCGGGCGCACTGTTTGCGCTGATGAAGCTGCGCAAGGGGCCGATGATTGCAGCCCTGTACCCGATTGGCCTGTTGATCCTGCAACTTCTGCTGGCACTGCTGGCGGCCCGCGGCCTTTTCGATCTTGGCGCCCTGTTACACCCGGCCTTGGGGCTGGTGATGGGTCTGGCCGTCATCCCCCTGATCCTTCGAACCTTTCGCCGCCACGACAACAAGGTCTTCGCCTATTACCTGATGCACGACTACGCCTATTCGGCGCAATCCGGCGGTGCCAACCCGGCAGAGCTTGAGGGGCGGATGGCGGAATTTGCAAAGCGCATCCGCGCCTCGCTGGCCGATTGCGACGAGGTTCTGGTGGTCGGCCACTCGTCTGGTGCGCATCTGGCAGTGTCGATCCTGTCAGATATGATCCGGGCCGGTCTACCTGAACGGCACCCGGCGCTGGCGTTTCTCAGCTTGGGGCAGGTGGTGCCGATGGTGTCTTTCCTGCCAAAAGCGCGGCGGCTGCGCCGTGATCTGGCCTATCTCTCTGCGCGGCCCGAACTGACTTGGATCGATGTGACGGCCCCCGGCGACGGCTGCGCCTTTGCCTTGTGTGATCCAGTCTCGGTCACAGGCGTGGCCCCGTCAGACAAGCGCTGGCCCCTCATCATCTCCGCCGCCTTCACCCAAACCCTCTCGCCCGAGCGCTGGAAGGAATTGCGCTGGCGTTTCTTCCGGCTGCATTTCCAATACCTTTGCGCCTTCGACCGGCCGGGCGACTATGACTATTTCCAGATCACCGCCGGTCCCCAGACTCTGGCCGACCGGTACCGCGACCGCGCCCCCTCCAAATCGCGGATCGAGACGCCGCTCTCGCCGTGGCGCAGCACATGATCCCGCCGAAACCCACGCCACGTGCCGACAAGGTGTCGCTCTGGCGCTATCTGCAGCTTTTCCGCGCCGATATCCTGTCCGCCCAACCGGCGCGGCTCTACCACGCGCTGATGGCCGAATTCCGCACCCCCTTCTTTCGCAGCTACCTCATCAACGACCCCGCCCTGATCGCCCGCGTCCTGACCGAGCGGCCCGACGATTTCCCCAAATCCCTGCGCATCGCGGAAGGTTTGCGCCCGCTGCTTGGCCAATCGGTCTTTGTCACGAATGGCGAGGTCTGGAAACGTCAGCGCCGCATCATCGACCCCGCCTTCGAGGGCGGCCGCCTGCGCGACACCTTCCCCGCCATTTGGGCCTCGGGTGAGGCGGCAGTTGCCCGCCTTAAGCCCGGCGTGGTGGAAATCGAGGAGCAAACCTCGCACGCCGCAGCCGACGTCATCTTCCGGACGCTGTTCTCGATCCCGATCGAGAACGAAATCGCCGCCGCCACATTCACTGAGTTCAAAGCCTATCAGCGCACCCAGCCGATCCTGAACCTCGCCGCATTTCTGCCCCTGCCCGACTGGGTCCCGCGCTTCCACCGCAAGGCCACCAAACGCTCGGCCCGCATCATTCGCGGTCTGATCACCCGCTTGACCGAAGCGCGGGCTGCGGAGATTGCGTCTGGCCAAGCGCCCGACGACCTTGCCACCAAGATCATGACAACGGCAGATCCCTATACCGGTCAGCGCTTCCAGACCGCAGAAATGGTCGATCAGGTGGCGATTTTCTTCCTTGCAGGTCACGAAACATCTGCTTCCGCTCTTGGCTGGGCGCTGTACCTGCTGGCGACCCACCCCGAGGTTCAATCCCGCGTTGCCGCCGAAGCCGCCACGCTGCCCGAGACGCCCGACT
>CANBRQ010000282.1 GCA_947371955.1 Paracoccaceae bacterium
CAGCCGGCAATTCGAACAGGGACAATGCGCCACCCCCGTCAAGCTTCTGGCAAACAACGATATTTCTGACGCATCCAGCTTCACGCAATGCGCATGCCAGACGTCATCCCCCGTCCAGCCGAGGTCCTCCGCATACTGCCCCGGACGGCAGCCGAACTTCGCCAGCGAATAGGCAATATCCTCATCGTTTTCAGCCAGATGGGTGTGCAGCATCACCCTTTTGTCGCGCGCCAGAACCGCAGCCTCCCGCATCAGATCCCGACTGACCGAGAAGGGCGAGCATGGTGCCAATCCCACCCGCACCATGGCCCCCTCACGCGGATCATGGTGCGCATCCACCACCCGGATCATATCCTCCAGAATGGCGGCCTCAGCCTCCACCAGACTGTCCGGCGGCAGACCCCCAGCGGACTCGCCGATGCTCATCGCGCCCCGAGTCGGTTGAAATCGCAGGCCAATTTCCGAAGCCGCCGCAATCGTATCATCCAGCCGCGCGCCATTCGGGAACAGATACAGATGATCCGAGGTCAGCGTACACCCCGACAGCGCCAGCTCCGCCAGCCCGACCTGGGCTGAGACGAACATCTCTTCCGGACCGAACTTGGCCCAGATCGGGTAAAGCGTCTTCAGCCAGCCGAACAGCAGCGCATCCTGCCCGCCCGGCACGGCGCGGGTCAGGGTCTGGTACAGGTGGTGATGGGTGTTGACCAAGCCCGGCGTCACCACGCAGCCCTTGGCCTCCAACACCCGGCCCGCGCTTGCAAGCCCTTGCCCCACCTCGACAATCACCCCATCCCGCAGCCGCAGATCGGCGCCGTGCAATTCCCTCCGATTGGCATCCATCGTCAGGATGCAGTCGGCGTTGCGGATCAGGATTTCGGACATGGGAGGACCCTTTCACCCCCTTCGGTGGCGGGTCCACGGCGCGACAGAAGGGGAGAAGGACTCGCGCTGCCAAAACAGAATGCCAAAACAGTGTATGCCAATCAACCGGCGATTGGCATACACTGCTTAAGCTTTTCAGGCATTTAGAAGTGCCATCGCCTGCGCATGGATGTCCCGGTTGGCCGCCGCCAGAACGCGGCCGCCATTCGGGCAGGGATTGCCCAGCCAGTCGGTCACGATACCGCCCGCCGCCTCGATCACAGCAATCGGGCCCTGTACGTCATAGGCCAGCAGGCCCGCCTCGATCACCAGATCAATCTGGCCCGCCGCAATCAACGCATAGGCATAACAATCGCAGCCATAGCGCGTCAGCCGGGCCTGCGCCTTGACCCGGTTGAAGGCGGCACCGTCTTCCGGGGTTCCGACCTCGGGGAAGGTGGTGAACAGGATCGCCTCGGACAAGGGTCGCGGACCGCGTGTTTTCAAGGGCTTGCGGCCCAGAGGCCCGTTGACCTCGGCCTTGCCAAGCCCGCCCGAGAACCGCTCACCAATGTAAGGTTGGTCGATGATCCCGTAGATCGGACCCGTCTCATCCGACACGGCGATCAGGACGCCCCAAGTCGGTGTGCCGGACAGATAGCTGCGGGTGCCGTCAATCGGGTCCAGTACCCAGGTCAGGCCGGATGTCCCGGACTTCAGCCCGAACTCCTCGCCAAGAATGCCGTCATCCGGGCGGCGTTCCGCCAGAATCTGCCGCATCGTCTGTTCCGACAGGCGGTCCGCCACGGTCACCGGATCGAAGCGGTCGGTTTCCTTGTTGTCCGCCGACAGGCCCTCGGCCCGGAAGTGCTTCAAAGTCGCCAGACGCGCCGCATCGGCCAGCGCGTCCGCCACATTAACCAATTCTTCCGCAAGATCGGCAAAGATCAAAGCCATGACATCCTCCTGCAACACGCCCTCGCGCTACAGTCGGACTGGCTTTGGGTCAAGCCGCTTCGGACAGAACCCGCGCCAGATCAAACAGACGGCGGCGCTGCGCCTCGGGGATCGCATAATACGACCGCACCAGTTCGGCAGCCTCTTTGTCGCCCATCATGTCGGCGGACATCGGCTGTTCGCTGCCAGCCAGACCTTCGAAGAAGAAGCTGATCGCAACGCCCAGAGTTTCGGCAATATCCCACAGACGCGAAGCAGAGACCCGGTTCATCCCGGTTTCGTACTTCTGGACTTGTTGGAACTTGATACCGACCTTTTCGGCCAGCTGCTGTTGGGTCATCCCCACCATCCAGCGCCGGTGGCGGATCCGCTTGCCGACATGTGCATCAACCGGGTGCTTCATTACTCTCTCCTGACACGTTAAACCAAACCCCACCAATCTATAAGCAAGAACCGTGCCAAAGTTCGGCCCGCCTCAGAAAGAAATCTAAGAATCGTTTGTAGACCAAAGAACCTGTCTTTTTGTATAGGACGGATTATACAACCGAACAAGAATTCAACGCCAACCTGTCCAAATCGCCGCGAAGGGTTCTCAGAGGCAAATCACTCTCCCTGAACGGGTTTAGCGAAATGCGTCGCAATTTGCAAGAAACACGATCCATGTTATTTGCAAATTGCAAATTTCGCGGTCTGATAGCCAAAGGACGCAACCTAAGCTGGTTTTTTGACGAAATTTTGACGCTGGCTTGACGCCAGCGACCGGCTGCCGAACGGTTATCGTTCTACACGGACACAACCACAGCTTGCAAAGATCGGCCCGGTCAGCTTTGCAGTGCAGGCTCGGCCCGGTCGGCCTTGACCGGCTTTCCGGCATAGGCCTGACGGATCAGACGGGCCAAGGCGTCAACCGCAGGGCTGCGGACGGCACTTGCGGCATAGAGGTTGATCTTCATCCGGGCAAGGTCCGGCAGCGCGCCGCCGTGGTTGATCCGCTCGACATGGCGCGGTTCAGACCCCTCCAGCACGGTATGAACGGCAAGGTCGGCGCTGACCGTCGCCTCGACCGTGCGGGTGTTGTCGCTGTCGACCGCCAGCACCCAACGGACGCCCGCCGCATCCAGCCGTTCCTGAACCCCCTGCCGGAAGATGCAGCGCTGCTCGTAAGCCAGCGGCAGCGGACGTTGCCGCCACGCCTGCCCACCGGGCGCACCGACCCAGATCAGCGGCAGGTCGGTCAGCGTCTCACCGCCCGCATCCACGCTGTCTTCCGTGGTCACGATCAGGTTGCACTCCCCCCGCGCAAACTGCTCTTTCAGGATGCGGGTGAACGAGGACAAGAGCCGCACCTTCACCTTGGGAAAATCGGCGGCAAAGCGCTGCAGCACCTGCGGGATGGCCGGATAGACAATGTCATGCGGCACGCCAAGGGTCAGTTCCCCTTCATACTGCGCACGGTTGAGCAGTCCGTAAACCTCGTCATTCAGCGCCAGCATCCGCCGCGCATAGCTCAGCATATGCTCCCCCGCCGCCGTGGGCGCGACCTTGCGGGCTGATCGGTCCAGCAACTCGACACCCAAGCTGTCCTCCAGCCGGCGGATCTGCATCGAGACGGCGGATTGCGTCAGGTTCAAGAACCCCGCCGCCCGCGTGACGCCACCGGCATCGGCGATGGCCACGAAAGAGCGCAGGGCGGTCAGATCCAGATTTCGCGCCATATCACAATCCTTGATGAGTTTGGCCACAATCATTCATTTCCGTGTTGTGCCAGACCGTGCGAAAAGGATCAAGTCGGATGATGTCCTCATCCCTGCCATCACATTCGTCATGAAAGATCTTGCCATGTCTCGTTCTGCGGCCCTGCGCCGTTCCTCTGAACCCGCCGTCTTCCGCCGCCTTGCCAGAAGCATCCTGCACGCCCTGCGCCTGCGCCAGACCCGCCAGCATCTGGCCCGGCTGGAGCCCCACCTGCTGCGCGACATTGGCCTGACACCCGATCAAGCCCGTCTGGAGGCCATCCGCCCGCTGTGGGACGCACCCGAAGCCTGGCTTCAGCGCGATTAGGGCCACATCGTCGTGATCATTGCGCGCAAATTCGGATGAAATCCTTGAACTGCGCCGAAGCAATGCCGATATTCAGCCCAAGAGGCCGGACGCAACCCGGCCCGTCAGACAACGGAGGCTTGAATGGCTGACTTTCAGACACGAACGTACGGGGCGAGTGCCGGCCTTGCCATTGATGCAGGTCTGCGCGACTACATGAACAAGATCTACGGGCTGATGTCCGTGGCGATGCTGGTGACCGGTGGTGTGGCTTGGTCCGTGGGGACCAGCCAGATGGTCAACATCATCATGGGCAGCCCGCTGAAATGGGTTGTGATGATTGCGATCTTCGTCATGTCGATCGCCTTGCCCGCGATGGTC
The DNA here is from genome assembly GCA_947371955.1 of Paracoccaceae bacterium. Taxonomy (GTDB): domain Bacteria; phylum Pseudomonadota; class Alphaproteobacteria; order Rhodobacterales; family Rhodobacteraceae; genus Stagnihabitans. The sequence goes on from CANBRQ010000282.1 coordinate 4,243, forward strand.
AACCGCATGTCGGTTGCCGCCGCACAACTGGCTTTTTACGTCTATGCCGCGCTCTTTGGCGTGTTCATGTCGGTGATCTTCGTGGTCTACACGCAGACCTCGATCATGGAGACCTTCCTTGTCACCGCCATCGCCTTCGCGGGCCTGTCGATCTACGGCTACACGACCAAGAAAGACCTGTCCGCGATGGGCTCTTTCATGCTGATGAGCGTTTGGGGCCTGATCGTGGCCGGCATCGTCAACATGTTCATGCAGTCTTCGGCGCTGAACTTCGCAATCTCCGCCTTCGGCGTGATCGTGTTCGCGGGCCTGACGGCTTGGGACACGCAGAAGCTGAAGTCGGATTACATCGCCCATGCTCGCGCTGGCGATGAAGAATGGATCGGCAAGTCTGCGGTGCTGGGGGCCTTGAACCTGTACCTCGATTTCATCAACATGTTCCTCTACCTGCTCCGCTTCATGGGCAACAACCGCAACTGACGGCGGGCAGATCGACTGACAAAGGGCCGGAGGAAACTCCGGCCCTTTTGCT
>CANBRQ010000283.1 GCA_947371955.1 Paracoccaceae bacterium
TCGCCACGCTTGGCCGGATCGGCGGTCTGCGACATTTCGTCAGACAGCTTGTCATAGGCCGGATCGCAGAAGCGCGGAACGTTCTCGCCCTGCCATTGCGTTGCGGGCGAGGGGGCCTTGTCGCACTTGTATTGCGCGAGGAAAGCTTCCGGATCGGTGCCGTCGAAGTTGTTGGCGAACATTTCCACGTCCGCATAGAACTTCTGATAGGTGTCGGGCGAACCCGCATCGCCGCCGAAGAAGACCGAGGCGTCAATCGACTTCAGTTCGACATCGACGCCCAGTTCCGTCCACCACGACTTGATCAGGCTCTGGAAGTCCTGACGCACCGGGTTGACGGTGGTCTGGTACACCAGATGCAGCTTCTTGCCATCCTTCTCGCGGATTCCGTCGGCGCCGACTTTCCAGCCCGCGTCGTCCAAGAGCTTCTTTGCACCGGCCATGTCTTGGGCGAGGTAGGCGGAATCGTCCGAAGCATAGGCTTCCGGGGCAGGAACAATGTTGAAGGTCGGCTTGCCGGCGGTGCCGTAGCCCACGTCAACCAGCGCCTGACGGTCAATCGCCAAGGACAGGGCCTTGCGGACATTCACATCCGACAGGATCGGGTGGGGGTGCTTGGCGGTGGAACGCTCGCCATCAGCCAGATCGGCCGAGGGGTCGGTCAGGTTCATTTCCAGACGCTCGGTCAGGGTGCCGAAGCCGTTGACAAAGTGGCCCTTGCCGCCCGCCGCCATCTGGGTTTGCAGCTCCGGGTTCACTTGCGTGTTCCAGGCATAGTCGAATTCGCCGGTTTCCAGAACCGCACGGGCTGCCGCTTCCGCATCGCCGCCGCCCTTGAGGGTCATGGTGGCGAAGGCGGGCTTGGCCGGATCGCGGTAGTTCGGGTTGGCTTCCAGTTCGGTCGTGTCGTTGGTCTTGAACGAGACGACGCGGAACGGGCCTGTGCCGATCGGGCCATTGTTGGCATCGGTGCAGGTGGGCGCAGCAGCGCCGACGCACTTGGCGAACTGTGCGGCCTGCAGAACCGGCGCGGTGGCGCCCACGAAGGACACATAGGGGTTCGGCTTCGGCGCATCGAAGGTGATCACGATGGTCGAGGCGTCCGGCGTCTCCACCGATTTTACGCCTTCAAACTTCGAAGCTTGGGCGCAGCCGCCATCGGGGGCCTTGCAATAGTCATAAGTGAACTTGACGTCCGCCGAGGTGACCGGCGTGCCGTCAGACCACAGAAGACCCGGCTTCAGCTTCCAGGTGATCGAGGTCAGGTCCTTGGCCACGCCGCCATTTTCCACCGTCGGCACATCGGCGGCCAGACGGGCGAAAACCACGCCCTTCTCGTCAAAGCCCGCCAGCGGTTCCAGGATCAGCGAGGAGGCCTCAAGATCCTTGGTGCCGCCCGACAGATAGGGGTTCAGGATCGAGGGGGCCTGCCAGTACAGGACGTTGACATGGCCATCCGACCCGCGGTCGGCGAAGGCGGCGCCTGCCATCGACAGGCAGGCGGCGGCGCCCAGAAGAACAGTCTTCATTCGCATGGGGTTACACTCCGTGTTGTTGCAGTTGGTATTGACCGCCCGACGTTGATTTCGCCGGTGCGGAGGTGGTGGGGAAAAGGTGGCAGGCCACCTGACGGCCCGGTTCGACTTCGGTCAGGGCAGGGCGGTCGGTGCGGCAGATGTCCATGACCTTGGGGCAGCGCGTGCAGAAGGCGCAGCCTTTCGGCGGATTGGCCGGAGAGGGCACGTCACCCTTCAGGATGATGCGTTGGCGCGAGCCCTCGCGGTCGGGGTCCGGCTCGGGCACGGCCGACAGCAGCGCCTCGGCATAGGGGTGCAGGGGCTTTGCGTAAAGCGCGTCGCGGGGGGAGAGTTCGGCAATGCGGCCAAGGTACATCACCGCGACCCGGTCGGCGATGTGGCGGACCATCGACAGGTCATGGCTGATGAACAAATAGGTCAGGCCAAGCCGGTCCTGCAGGTCTTCCAGCAAATTGACGACCTGCGCCTGAATGGAAACGTCCAATGCCGCAATGGGCTCGTCGCAGACGATGAACTTGGGGTTCAGGGCAAGGGCGCGGGCAATGCCGATCCGCTGGCGCTGGCCGCCCGAGAATTCATGCGGATAGCGGTTGGCAAAGCGGCGGTTGAGGCCGACCTGATCCATCAGTTCATAGATGCGGGCCAGACGGTCGGTTGCGGTCTTGCCAGAGTGTTCGATCAGTGGTTCGCCAATGATCTGCGCCAGCGTCATGCGCGGATTGAGGCTGGCCTGCGGATCCTGAAACACCATCTGCATCTGCGGCCGCTTCTTGCGCAGGGCTTCGGGGGCGAGGGTCAGGATGTTGTCGCCCGCGATTTCCACTTCGCCGGCGGTCGGTTCGTAAAGCCGGATCAGGGCACGGCCGACGGTGGATTTGCCACAGCCGGACTCGCCCACCAGACCAAGGGTTTCCCCGGCCATGATGTCGAAGCTGACGCCGTCCACGGCCTTCACATCACCGGTATGGCGGCGCAGGACGCCGGTGTGGATCGGGAAATACATCTTGAGGTCACGGACCTTGACCAGCGGGGCAGGGGAGGCGTCAAGCATGACGGACCTCCGCAGCATGGGCCACATGGCCCATCCTACCAATGGCCAGCCTCAGGCACGCGGACAGGGACAAGGTAGGATGGGCCGTCTGGCCCATGCTTTGCGACACTTCAGCCATTCACGGCCTCCCAATGGCAGGCGACATCATGGCCTTTCAGCAGCGTCTTGTCATCCACCGCGCGGCGCAGCGGGTTTTCCTCCTCACAGCGCAGGAACGCATGGGCACAGCGCGGCGCGAAGGGGCAGGAGGTCGGGTCCTCCATCATGATCGGCGGTTGCCCCTCGATCACCTGCAGCCGAGCTTCGCGGGCGCCGGTCAGCGACGGCACCGTCTTCAGCAAAGCGCGGGTATAGGGATGCTGTGGCCGGGCGAACAGAGCCTTCACCGGGCCATGCTCCACCACCTGGCCGCCATACATCACCATCACCCGGTCGGCGATGCCGGCGATCACGCCCAGATCGTGGGTGATCCAGATGATCGCCATGCCGAGCTTCTGCCGAAGTTCCTTCACCAGTTCCAGAATCTGCGCCTGAATGGTCACATCCAGCGCCGTTGTCGGCTCATCGGCAATCAGCACATCGGGGTCGCAGGCGAGGGCTATCGCAATCATCACCCGCTGCCGCATGCCGCCCGAGAACTGGTGCGGATAGCTGTCGAGCCGGCTGGACGCATCCGGGATGCCCACCAGGTCCAGAAGCTCCACCGCCCTTTTGCGCGCCTGATCCTTCGACAGTCCCATGTGGCGGATCAAGGGCTCCATGATCTGAAAGCCGACCTGAAACACCGGGTTCAGGCTGGTCATCGGATCCTGGAACACGAAGCCCACCTTGGCCCCCCGCACCTCGCGCAGGTCCCGCGCCGAGATCTTCAGGATATCGCGCCCGCCCAGCCAGACCTCGCCCGCCCGCACCTCGGCCGGCGGCGAGGGCAAGAGGCCGATCAACGACATCATCGTCACCGACTTGCCCGAGCCACTTTCCCCCACAACGCCCAGAAGTTCACCACGGTTGAGGTGAAAGCTGACCCGATTGACCGCATGAACCTCACCCCCCCGGGTGCGGAACACGGTCTTCAGGCCCCGAACGTCCAGGACAGCGTCGCCCCCATCGGGCATATATGTCTCCCCAGGTCTTTGTTATTCTTGTTGTTCTTCAGCCGGGTCGGGATAGCTCTGTCCGGCATCCTCGCCCGTTGTGCAGCTTTGTCGATTTTGTCCAAGCGATCAACCTCAAATCTTGAGTGGTCCCACCCTGCCTGACGCGGCGTTATGCCAGCAAAGCCGACTTTCTGCCAAACAATGCCGGAATTCGGGCATGGCAGTCTGCACCGCCCCGCGAGAGAGGCCCCATGTTGACATGGCCGCCCCTGCGTCGGAGGGTCGCCCCCGCAACCTTCAGGAACATGCCATGGCCGAGCCACTGACCGCCCAAGAGATTCTCGCCCGTCTGGTGGCCTTCCCCACCGTCAGTCGCGACAGCAATCTGGCTTTGATCGACTGGCTGGAGGGCTATCTGGCCGCCCATGCCATCCCCACGGTGCGGCATTGGAACGAGGACCGCAGCAAGGCCGCCCTGATGGCGCATGCCGGGCCAATGGTGCCGGGCGGCGTGGTTCTGTCCGGTCACTCTGACGTGGTGCCGGTCGATGGCCAAAGCTGGACGTCGGACCCCTGGACGCTGACCGAGCGCGACGGTCGCCTCTACGGGCGCGGCTCGACGGACATGAAGGGCTTCGTGGCGCTGTCGGTCTGGGCGCTGGTGGAGGCGCAGCAGCGTGGCGTGAGGCGCCCGCTGCAACTGGCGCTGTCTTATGACGAGGAAATCGGCTGCACCGGGGCTGCTCCGATGTTGTCGACACTGGTCACGGCCTTTCCCAAGGCCGACCTCGCCATCATCGGCGAGCCGTCGCGGATGCAACCCATCCATGGCCACAAGGGCGGCACCGGCTTCAAGGTGCATGTGAAGGGGTTCGAGATGCATTCCTCGCTGCTGCCCTACGGCGTCTCGGCGATCATGGAGGGCGCGCGGCTGATCGGCTGGATCAACGACCGCAATGCTGCGCAGCAAGTGCCGCAGCCCTCGGCCCTTGCCGCCCGCTTCGATCCGCCCTTCACGACGCTGCATGTCGGGATGATCACGGGCGGCACCGCCCATAACATCACCGCCGCCGATTG
>CANBRQ010000284.1 GCA_947371955.1 Paracoccaceae bacterium
GGTTCTTGTCGTTGTCACGGTCCACCGTAACGGCAGAGCCGGACTGGATCTCGCGTGCCCGATGGGCCGCCAGCATAACCAGTTCGAACCGGTTCGGAACCTTGTCAACGCAATCTTCAACCGTCACGCGGGCCATGGATGCTCCAATAGTTGGGGGCTCGGGAAGGGCCTAGATAAGCTTGTGAAAAGTTCTTGACAAGCGGCAAATGCACCACACGCCAAGGCTAGAGCCGGCGGATGGCGTCTATTTCGGTCTGGGGCAGCGATTGGACCATCTGGGTGACGGTCTGGCCGGTGACCGGATGGCGCCAATCGGGGGCCACATCCATCAACGGGACCAGAACAAAAGCGCGGTCCTGCAGGCGGGGATGGGGGAGAATCAGGGTCTGCGGTGCAGAGACGGTCTGACGGTCGGCGGGCAGGTCGTGCCAGAGGGTCCACTGGGCGAGGTCCGGCAGAATGAAATTCTCCACCGCGATCAGGTCAAGATCCAGCGTCCGCCCGCCCCAGCGGCGTTTGCGTTCCCGGCCAAAAACGGCCTCGACCTCGTGAAGGACATCCAGCAGCGCCTGCGGTGGCAGAGTGGTCTCCAACGTGGCCGCAGCGTTCACATAATCGGGGCCGGCGCCTGCCGGAAAACAGGGTGTGGCGTGGAAGCGGCTGATCTTTCGGACCGTCAAACCCTTCGTTTGCAGTAAAGAAAGCGCTTCCTGCTGTACGTTAAGCGGTTCTTTACCATTCCATGGCAAGTTTCCCCCCAGCGCCAACAGTGCTTCAAAATTCCGTTGGGTCATCGGCGGTACACTTTCGTATAGGGGCACTTGTTTGGTATAATTCAGGCTGATAGTCGACGTTCATGATGTTGGATCGCCGGCATTGGACTTGGTCGCCAGCGTGTCAGACTGGCGAAGGATTGAAGGGAAAAAAAATGTTTTACAAGGACGAGCGTCTCGCACTGTTCATCGACGGATCAAACCTTTACGCGGCTGCCAAGGCGCTTGGGTTTGACATCGATTACAAACTGCTTCGTCAAGAGTTCATGCGCCGTGGCCGCCTGCTGCGCGCTTTCTACTACACGGCCCTTCTGGAGAATGACGATTATTCTCCGATCCGCCCGCTGGTCGACTGGCTGAACTACAACGGTTTCACCATGGTGACCAAACCCGCCAAGGAATACACCGACAGCCAAGGCCGCCGGAAGGTCAAAGGCAACATGGACATTGAACTGACGGTCGATGCCATGGAACTGGCGCCGCGCGTTGACCATGTGGTTCTCTTCTCCGGCGACGGCGACTTCCGCCCCCTGGTGGAAAGCCTTCAGCGTCAAGGGGTTCGCGTCTCGGTCGTCTCGACCATCCGCAGCCAGCCGCCTATGATCGCCGACGAACTGCGCCGCCAGGCCGACAACTTCATCGAACTGGACGAGTTGCGCGAAGTGATCGGCCGTCCGCCGCGCGAACCGCGCCCGATGGAACATCAGGACATCTCGATCGAAGCCAAGTGAGGCTTTGACCCACCCTTCAAACAGACCCAAAAGGCCGGAGCGGGCGACTGCTTCGGCCTTTGGCATGGGGCCGCGCTATGAGTTCACCCTGACAAGGGTCGATGCGCTGGCATGGCTGTCGTTGAAGCGCGAGGTGATCGGCTGGCGGAAGTGGGCCTATATCATGTGGTTCGCTTCGGCCGGAATAGCCCTGTCGCTGCTGCCAGAGGCGTGGGTGGGCGCGCAGGGCGATCAGAAACACTGGATCGCCTTCGCCTTGACCTTTGCCGTGCAATTTGTCCTGCTGATGGGGTTTCTGGCCGTCAAGCGCCATTGGGAGGCCGATCGGCTGCTGCCCACCAGCCGCCCGGCATGGTTTCAGGACCGGGGCGACCATTTGTCGGGCACTGCGCCGGATGGCAGCACGCTGAACCTGCCACCCGAGATGATCGGGCAGATCGTTGAGACACCGAAACACCTGTTCTTCTCGACTCGCGGTTCTGTGCTCATCCTGCCTGCTTCAGTGTTTCGCCGCGAGCAGGACAAGCACAGTTTGGCCGTCCGCTGGCTGAAGAAGGTCGAAGCGCTGGAGGTTTGACCCGATGGGGACCTGGTTTTCTTTGCCGCCAGAGTGCGCTAGGTCATGGTCAAGGAGCGCGCCATGACCCCCCCATTGACCCTGTACCTCGCCGCCCCGCGCGGCTTTTGCGCCGGTGTAGACCGGGCGATCAAGATCGTTGAACTGGCCCTGCAGAAATGGGGCGCTCCGGTCTATGTGCGGCACGAGATCGTGCACAACAAATACGTCGTCGATGGCTTGCGCGCAAAGGGCGCGGTTTTCGTCGAGGAGCTGGACGAATGCCCGGTCGACCGCCCGGTGATCTTTTCGGCCCATGGTGTGCCGAAGTCGGTGCCTTTGGCGGCAGAGGCGCGGCAGATGATCGCGGTGGATGCGACCTGCCCCTTGGTCACCAAGGTGCATAACGAGGCAGCGCGGCACTCGGAAGCGGGGCTGCAGATGGTGATGATCGGCCATGCCGGCCACCCCGAGACGGTGGGCACCATGGGACAACTGCCCGAGGGCGAGGTTCTGCTGGTGGAAACCGCCGAGGATGTCGCGGGTCTGATGGTGCGCGATCCGGCCAAGCTGGCGTTTATCACGCAGACCACCCTGTCGGTCGATGACACCGCCGGGATCGTGGCCGCCCTGCAAGCGCGGTTCCCGGCGATTGTTGGGCCGCACAAGGAAGACATCTGCTACGCCACGACCAACCGTCAGGCGGCGGTCAAGGCGATTGCGGGCAAGATCGATGCTTTGCTGGTGATCGGCGCGCCGAACTCGTCCAACTCCAAGCGGCTGGTCGAGGTTGGGCGGGCGGCAGGCTGCGCCTATGCGCAACTGGTGCAGCGGGCCTCGGACATCGACTGGCGGGCGCTGGAGGGGATCAGGTCCGTGGGGGTGACGGCTGGCGCCTCGGCCCCGGAAGATCTGGTCAACGAGGTGATCGACGCTTTCAAGGCGCGCTACGCCGTTACGGTGGAACTGGTCGAGACGGCGCAGGAAAACATCGAATTCAAAGTGCCGCGCTTGCTGCGGGAACCGGCATGATCCCCAGGGCCGCCCTGTTCTTGGGGCTCGCCGGGCTGCTGCCGTTCTTGTGGGATGTGGCAACCGTGCTGTCACCAACTTTGGCCGCGCTTGGCCTTGGCTGGTTCGGGCCGAGGTTTGTCGGTCCCTATGTCGGGCTGGCCTACGGTACGGTCATTCTGGCCTTCATGTCCGGCGTGCTGTGGGGCTTTGCGGTGCAGGCCAGAGCCAATGCCGGTCTGTTCTACGCGCTTTCCGTGATCCCGGCGCTTTGGGCGTTCTTCTTGGTCGGCGGCGGACCGGTTCAGGCGACGTACTGCCTCGCGGTGGGGTTCGTAGGTTTGCTGGGATTGGACTGGTTCTTTGCCAGCCAAGGTCTGACCCCGCCGTGGTGGATGTCGCTGCGGGTGCTGCTGACGACAATCGTTGTGGCCAGCCTTCTGGTTACGGTGCTGATATGAAAGAGCTTTTCGCCTATACCGACGGCGCCTGTTCCGGCAATCCGGGCCCCGGTGGCTGGGGCGTGCTGATGGTGGCGCGCGAAGATGGCAAGTTGGTCAAGGAGCGGACCCTGAACGGGGGCGAGCAGTTGACCACCAACAACCGGATGGAACTGCTGGCTGCCATCTCGGCTTTGGAGGCGCTGACCAAGCCGGTGGAGATCACGATCGTCACCGACAGCGCTTATGTGAAGAACGGCATCACCGAGTGGATGGACAACTGGAAGCGCAGGGGCTGGCGGACGGCAGGCGGGCCACCGGTCAAGAATGTCGATCTGTGGCAAAGGCTTGATGCAGCGCGGTCCAGCCACAAGGTGATCTGGCGCTGGATCAAGGGCCATGCGGGCCATGCCGAGAATGAGCGGGCCGATGAACTGGCCCGTGCCGGTATGGCGCCGTTCAAACCGGCAAGGTGATCAGATCCAGTCGAGGCTGATCCGGCCCGAAGGGTAGTTGCGGGTGATCGTCTCGCGCAGTTTGCGGTAGCGCGGGCGCAGTTCCTTGAACTTGTGCTCGTGAGTCTCGGCCACAAGGGCGCGGATGTTCTCGAAAAGGTTCTCGCGGTCCATCGCCTCCAGCACGTCAAGCTCGGAGCCTTCGATATCCATCTTGATGAAGTCGATGCGGCCGCGCTTGGCAACTTCCTGCCGCACGACGGTGGAGAAGTCGATCAGCGGCACCTCGACCGTGTTGCCCGCGTCGACACCCGCCGCTCCGGCAAGGATCGTGCTTTTGGTCGAGGCGAGGCGCGGGTTCTCTTCGAAATTCTCACCGCGCATCAGGCGCACGGTGCCCGCACCAACACCCACCGCCGCGTTGACCAGCGTGACATTTGCTTGACCGGCGAAACGTTCGGTCAGCTTGGCGAAAGTCAAGGGATCGGGTTCAAAAGCGATCACATCGGCACCGGTGGCGGCCAGCACCTTGGTCACGACGCCCATGTTGGCACCAAGATCAATGGCAAGGTCGCCCGGGCGCAGCAGCGAGGCCACAGCTTTCATATAGCCGCGTGCCCAAGCCTCTTGCCCGCTGCGCTTGGCGCGGCGGGTCATTTCGGCGATGCGGAGTTCGGCTTCAAGCCGAAGCGCCCGTTCCTGATCGAAGTCCGAGGGGGCTGCGTCGGTCTGGGGGGGCTGCGGATCTGGGGTCATTCTTCCAAGGCCG
>CANBRQ010000285.1 GCA_947371955.1 Paracoccaceae bacterium
GAGGATTGAGGGATTGGCCATGGCGGGCTCCTATGAATGGTCGCGGTTGGCCTATCGGGTGGGGCGGGCGGGGTCAAGCTTGCCGCGTTCAATCGACCTTCTTAAGCAGGCGGAATTCTGCGGCCAGATGCTCCATCACGCGGCGGATGCGGGGGTTCTGACGCAACGCCTCGGGCGCGGTCAGCCAGACGGGAAGCGCGGGAAGCTTCAGGAAGGGGGCCACCCTTTCCATCGTGGGATCAGCGTCGCCGATGAGGGTTTGCGTGGCGCCAAGGCCGCAGCCGGCGCGGACGAGGTTCCAATAGACCACCTGATCATCACAGCGCACAGGGAAATCCTCACGCCTGCGGTCCAGACCAAGATAGGTCAGCATCCGCAGCATCAGGTCCGACCGGTCGAGACCGATGATGTCATGCCGTTCCAGTTCCGCGGGCGTTGCGGGGCGGCCGTGGCGGTCAAGGTAGTTTGTGGCGCCATACAGCGTCATCGGCAGGTCGGTTAGGTGGCGGGTGACGACGTCGTTCTGCGTGGGGCGATACATGCGCAGGGCAATGTCAGCCTCGCGGAACAGCAGGTTTTCGGTGGAATCGGTGGGGACCAGTTCGATCTCGATCCCCGGCTCCGCCTGCCGCAGCCGGGCCAGCATTGGCGGAAGCAAGTAGTGCGAAACGACCCGGCTGGCGGTCAGGCGCACGGTGCCTTTCAGGCTTTCCTCGCGCCCCGCAGCCAGCAGGGACAGTTGGGCCGCCGCCTGCCGCATTGCCGTGGCGGCGGGGACCAAAGCAAGAGCGGCCTCAGTGGGCGAAAGGCCCTTGGCGGTTCGGGTGAAGAGCTTGGTGGAAAGCGCCGTTTCCAGCTCTGCGATATGGCGGCCAAGCGTGGGTTGGCTAAGGGTCAAGCTGCGGGCAGCAGCAGACAGCGAGCCGGTTTCGGCCACGGCAAGGAAGGATCGGTACAGGGTCCAGTCGAGGTTATCCATTCAGGAATGAATAGCCGATCTTTGATTTTCGGCAATACCCATGCGCGATCTTGGGGCGCATATTCGGCTCACACAAGGATAGGAGATGATCATGGGTAAGGTGGTTCTGGTTCTGGGTGCCAATGGCCTGTTCGGCGGCCATGCGGCGCGGGCTTTCGCGTCAGCGGGTTGGGAGGTGCGCAAGTTTCAACGCGGCACGGATATGGTGGCTGCGGCCAAGGGGGCGGATGTGATCGTCAACGGGATGAACCCGCCGATGTACCATGACTGGGCGACACTGATCCCGGCGATCACCCGTCAGGTGATTGCCGCCGCCGAAGCATCCGGTGCCACGGTGATCGTGCCGGGCAATGTCTATGTCTATGGCACCGAGCCGGGGCTTTGGGGGCCTGACACACCGCACCGTCCGAACGCGCGCAAGGGCAAGATCCGGGCGCAGATGGAGGCGGATTACAAAGCCGCGAGCCAGCGGGGCATGCAGGTGATCATCCTGCGCGGTGGGGATTTCGTTGCGCCAGAGGACAATCACAGCTTCTGGAACATGATGACGATGAAGGGTCTGGCGAAGGGGAAGCTGGTCGCCATGACAGCGCCGGACGTGAAGCGGGCCTATGCCTATCTGCCCGACATGGCGCGCATTGCCGTGGCGCTGGCCGAGAAGCGGGCCACACTGCCGACCTTCTCCGATATGCCCTATGCAGGCCACACTTTGTCGATGAACGATCTGAAAGCGCACCTGGGGCGGTTGACGGGACAAAGCCTGACAGTCTCGCGCTTCGGCTGGTGGCAGATGACGCTGCTGGCACCTTTCTGGGAACTGGCGCGGGAACTGCGCGAGATGCGGTATCTGTACGACCACTCGCATGGGCTTGATCCGGAACCCTTGGCCAAGGCCCTGCCAGACTTCCGCGCCACGCTCCTGGATGTGATTCTGCGCGAAGAGATCGCCGCACTGGTTCCGGTTCAGGGCTCAGATCACGGCAAGGTCAGCTTGGCCCAGACCGGGCGATGAGGGCTGGCGTACTCCAGAGTCGCGGCGAAGGGATCGGAAGAGGCGGGCCACATCACGCCCGCCTCTTTCACCGTGATGTCTTTGGACGGCAAGATCACATCCAGCCGCAACCCGAGGGTCGACTTCCCCACAAGGGCAGTGTCAAGCGCCGGATCACCGCTTTGTCCCTTGTCGACATGACCCGAATTGCCCTTGGGCAAGGGGTCCTTCACATAGGGCGAGGACAGCAGCGCCTGCAAAGTGTCATGTCGACCGTCGCCGTCGTTGGGGTCGGTGTTGGGCTGGCCCATCAGAACAAAGGGGGCGGCGGGCGGGGAATAGGTAACGCCCGGGCCTTGCGGCAAATCGCCCGCCAGCAAGTGCAGCCAAAGCGAGGTCTCATCCGCGTTGCGGCGGCCATTGCGGTCTTCAGGGCCATCGAACATCGGCGGCGTGGCACACCAGACCATCAGGTTCAGGCTGCGGCCCTGATCATAGATCACAGGCACGACATAGTGGCCCGAGGTTGACAGCCGTTGCAGCAAACTCTCGGGCAGGGTCATGTCGGGCGGCAGATTGGCGCCCGGCAGATCCTTCCACAGAAACGCGGTCAGGTTGACGATACGAGCGCGGTCGATCGGCAGGCGGGAGAGGATCGCCATGCCGTCCTGTCCGGCAAAGCGGCCATAGGCCTGCGCGTCGCGCGGGCCGGACAGCCGACCATCGTGGTTCATGTCGAGCCAGGTTGGAACGCCGGTATTGGGTTGCAGGGCCAAAGCATCGGTGTAAACCACCCCGACATCGCTCAGTCGCTTCTGCAAAGCGGCCAGCGCCGCGCCGTCATAATCATAGTCGATGCTGGTCAACAGCACCACGTCGGCATTGAGATGCGCGATCACGGCGATCTCGGCCTCGACCTGAGGGTCGTCGGCGCGGGTCAGGTGTTGCAGGGTTATGCCGGGGCCGGAATGGGTCAGACCCACATCATAGGTTGCGACCAGCAGGTCCTTGGCAAAGGCCGCCGGGGCCAGCGATAGAAGCAGTGCGGTCAGACCGGCGCGTACTGCCCATCCGGATCCGCGCTGCCCGCTGCCAGTCGCCGCGCCAGTATCATGTCCGCCAGGCGCCCCATGGCGATGCCACGCATGAACAGGCTTGCAGGAAGAAAGGACCATGCTGTCATCGTCCAGATCAGGGTTTGTGGCGTGGTCAAAGCAAGCGGCTGGAACCCTACCGAGGCAATCTCCACGACCGCAGGGGTCACGAAGGGCAACAGGAACCCCAAGGCAATGTTGACGCGCGCATCCCGGTTCAGACGCGCCACCACATCACCGCCAGAGGTCGGGTCGAATGTAGGCAGATTGACCCAGACGTTAAAGGGCCTATCGCGCCGTGGCCAGCCTCCGGTGCGCATCATGATCACGAAGACCGCAAGCGAAATCAGCGAGATGAGGTAGGACATGCCCGCCGCCGTGCGCACGGCGCCCACCTGGGCTTCGGTCGCAGAGTTGGCCATCATCAGCGTGGCCAGCCGCACCGGGCTATATGGGAAATCCATCGAGATGCCGATCAGGGCGCCCACAGCGTGGATCAGTTCGGTCAGGGTCGAAGGATGCACACGGCCACGCTCAATCGCCGACAGGCAGAAGACAGTCGCAAACAGCATCAGAAAGCGGATGCGGTTGAAGGGCGGCGCGTCACGGAACTCCACAAGCCCGGGATAGACAGAGTTGTATTCGACAAAGGTCAGCGCGCCGATAAACAGCGCCACAAGCGCCACCATCTGCTGGCTGTCCGCGCGCGGATCGGCCAGAAGGACCGTCGGTGTGGCGATGACGAGCATCACCAAGACAGCCCGCATCGCTGCGCCTGAAAGCCGCGTAATCACGTCGCCTGCACCCCTTTGCCAGACGGATTTGGTGCTTTGCCAAACCCTTGTTCCAGCGCCGACCCACACATTGTGGCGGACCGCCTCAATCTTGCCCAATTCTTGCCTTCTTTCCGCTAGCCCCGCAACAGTTCTGATCAATAGGCCCCGGGAACGCGGCATTTTGAGGGTTCAGGTGTTGCAGGATTGAATCAATTTCGCGGTAACAAAAAGGCAAGGCGGAGGGGGTGCCTCCGCCTTGCTCAACATCTTGTGGTTATTGGTGTTTAAGCCCCTAAAACGTCAGGCCCAGGGCCGCAGCGCCGCCGCCTTTTTCTCGAAGCTGTCGATGGCGCTGGCCTTGACCATGGTCAGACCGATGTCGTCCAAGCCGTTGATCAGGCAATGCTTGCGGTGGCTGTCCACGTCGAACGGGAAGACGCGGCCGTCCGAGGTGGTGACGGTTTGCGCCTCAAGATCAATGGTCTGACGGGCGTTGGCGCCCTTCTTGGCATCCTCCATCAACGCATCGACCACATCCTGCGGCATCACGATCGGCAAGATGCCGTTCTTGAAGCAGTTGTTGTAGAAGATATCGGCAAAACTGGTGGAGATCACGCAGCGGATGCCGAAATCCAGCAGCGCCCAGGGCGCATGTTCACGCGACGACCCGCAGCCGAAATTCTCGCCAGCGACAAGGATCTCGGCGTGGCGGTAGGCGGGCTGGTTCAGCACGAAGTCCGGGATTTCCGCGCCGTCAAGCGTGTAGCGCATCTCGTCAAACAGGTTCTTGCCAAGGCCGGTGCGGGCGATGGTTTTCAGGAACTGCTTGGGGATGATCATG
>CANBRQ010000286.1 GCA_947371955.1 Paracoccaceae bacterium
TATGCGTTCGAGAATGCCTTTGGCGGCGCCACCAGTTTCCTGCGCCGGACCTACACCAAAGACCTTACCGGCGTCGACCTTGCCGTCACTGGCGTGCCCTTCGATCAGGCGGTGACGCACCGCCCCGGCACCCGTTTTGGGCCAAGGGCGATCCGTGAGGCTTCGACGCTCATGCCCTATGACCCTCCCGCCGGTTGGCCCACCAGCCCGCTGGACGAGCTCAACATCATCGACTACGGCGATGTGGCCTTCGACTATGCCAAGACGCAAGACTTCCCCGAGACGTTGACCCGCCACATCCGCACCATCCTTGGCGCGGGGGCGGGCAGCATCGTGCTCGGGGGCGATCACTTCATCACCTTCCCGATCCTGCGGGCCTATGCCGAGAAATTCGGCCCCCTCAGCCTCATCCATTTCGACGCCCATTCCGACCTCTGGCCCGATGACGACTATTCCCGCATCGACCACGGCACGATGTTCTACAAGGCGGTGAAATCCGGGCTGGTCGACCCCAAACGCTCGGTCCAGATCGGCATCCGGACCACGACCGAGGATTATCTGGGCGTCAATGTCATCACGGCCCGGGAGGTGCATGAGAAGGGCACCGACTGGGTCGTGGCCAAGGCCAAGGATATCGTAGGCGAACACGCCACCTATGTCACTTTCGACATCGACGCGCTTGACCCGGCCTTCGCGCCGGGCACCGGCACGCCGGTCTGGGGCGGGCTGGCAAGCTGGCAGGCGGCGGCGATGCTGCGGGATCTCGCGGGCATCAACATGGTTGGCGGCGATGTTGTGGAAGTCTCGCCGCCGTATGACACCACCGGGGCCACTGCGATTGCGGGTGCCCATGTGGCCTATGAACTGATATGCCTGTATCACTGGGCGCGCACGCAAAGGTGACAAGGTGATCCGCATGCTATTGAAAATACTCGCGGCGCTGATCGTCATCGCCGTGGTGGCGCTGTCCGCCTATGTTCGGCTGGCCCCCACCGATGTGGCCGCCTGGCATATCCCCGTGGCCACGACCGATCCTGCCACTTCCGGCCCCTGCACCGACAAGATCACCATCGTCCCCAAAGGCGCCCGCGTCAGCTGCCTTGTGCCCGGCACCCCGGCCGAAGTGCTGAACAAGCTTGAGGCAACCGCGCTGACCTCGGCGCGCACGATCCGCCTTGCCGGCACGCCCGAAGAGGGCCGGATCACGTGGGAGGCCCGATCGTTCCTCATGGGCTACCCCGACTACGTCACTGCCGAGGCCATAGCGGCCCCCGAAGGCACCCGCCTCGACATCTTCTCGCGCCAGCGGTTTGGCGAGGGCGACATGGGCGTCAACGCCGCTCGCCTGAAGGACTGGCTGAGCCACCTTTGATCCCAGGCAAGGCCAAGCCCGCTGGTCCCGCCGCGCCCACAGCCTGTCGCCTTTTCATTTGTTCCCAAATATCCCACCAGAGGGTCCGGGAGGGTGTGAAACCCTCCCGGCGCCGGGGCGGGCGGAGGGCCGCGCGGCTTCCCGCGTCCGGGTCCGCAGAGCGCCGGCCTCCTGCCAGCCCTTGACCGCCAAGCCGTTCCACGCCACACCGCGCCCATGGTTCCCTTGGACAAACTCGCCCAGATCTCGCAACGCTTCGATTATGTCGAGGCGCGGCTCAACGCCGGCGGCAGCCCTTCCGAAATCGCCGACCTCTCCCGTGAATATTCCGACCTCGGCCCGGTGATTGCCGAGATCAACGCCTACCGCCGCGCGCTTGATGATCTGGCCGAGGCCGAGATCATGCTGGCCGATCCCGAAATGCGCGGTCTGGCCGAAGAGGAAATGCCTCGCCTCAAGGCGCGCATTCCGGAAATGGAACAGGCCCTGCGGCTGGCGCTTCTGCCGAAAGACTCCGCCGACGCCCGCCCCGCCATCCTTGAAATCCGCCCCGGCACCGGGGGCGAGGAAGCCAGCCTGTTTGCCGCCGACCTTCTGCGCATGTACCAGAAATATTGCGAACGCATGGGCTGGACCTTCGAGATCATGGAGGAGCAGTTCACCGACCTTGGCGGCATCAAGGAACTGACCGCCCATATCCAGGGTGAGGGCGTCTTTGCCCGCATGAAATTCGAATCCGGCGTCCACCGCGTCCAGCGCGTGCCCACCACCGAAGCGGGCGGGCGCATCCACACCTCTGCCGCAACCGTCGCCGTGCTGCCCGAGGCGCAGGAGGTCGACGTGGAGATCCCCGCCTCTGACATCCGCATCGACACCATGCGCGCGTCGGGGGCAGGGGGGCAGCACGTCAACACAACCGACTCGGCCGTCCGCATCACCCACTTGCCGACCGGCATCATCATCACCTCTGCCCAGAAATCCCAGCACCGCAACAAGGACATGGCCATGGCCGTCCTGCGCGCCCGTCTTTATGAGATGGAACGCGACCGCATCAACAGCGAACGATCCGCCGACCGCAAAGCTCAGGTCGGGTCCGGAGACAGGTCCGAGCGCATCCGCACCTATAACTTCCCGCAAGGCCGCATGACCGATCACCGCATCAACCTGACGCTCTATTCCCTTGGCCAGATCATGGACGGCAACCTCACCGAAGTGATTGACGCCCTGATCGCCCATGATCAGGCTGCCAAACTGGCCGAAGTGGAATGAGCGCCGCCCTGACGTTGCGCGACGGGATAACAGCGCTGCGCGAGGCCGGCATCGAGGATGCCCCGCGCGACGCCCGCCTGTTGATGGCCAAGGCGATGGGCGTGCCGTCTGACCGCCTGACCCTGCATCTGCAGGACCAACTGTCGCCAGCAATGGCCATTGATTTCGCCGACCTCATAAAACTGCGCGCGGCCCGCCAGCCCATGGCGCAGATCTTGGGCGAGCGTCTCTTCTGGGGCCGCGCCTTCGAGGTGACCCGCGATACGCTGGACCCGCGCCCGGAAACCGAGGTTCTGGTGCAGCAGGCCCTCAGCCGACCCTTCTTGAAGATGCTGGACCTTGGCACCGGGTCGGGCTGCATCCTGATTTCCTGCCTTCTGGGCATGCCGATGGCCGTGGGCCTTGGCATCGACATCTCCGAACCCGCTCTGCGCGTCGCCGCCCGCAATGCCGAGCGTCACGCCCTGACCCGCGCCCGCTTCAAAGCCTCGGACTGGTTCCGCGCGGTGCCTGACCGCTATGATCTGATCGTGTCCAACCCGCCCTATATCGCCGAAGCCGAGATGCCGGGCCTCGCCCCCGAGGTCCGCGACTGGGAGCCGAAGAAGGCCCTGACCCCCGGCGGCGACGGCCTTGCCGCCTACCGCGCCATTGCCGCTGGCGCCCCCGCGCGCCTGATGCCCGGCGGCCGTATGCTTCTGGAGATCGGCCCGACACAGGGCGCCGCCGTCTCTGCATTGCTGGTCAAGCAGGGCCTGACCGGGCTTGCCGTGCTGTCCGATCTCGATGGCCGCGACCGCGTGGTCTGTGCCGAAAAGCCGCTGGAAAACAGTGACTGCGCTGCCACTTGACTGTCGATTACTGGCATTTGTCGAAGAATCCACTTGCCCGATGCCCGCGCCTGTGGTTAGTCGATGGCACGCAAGCTGGCGCGGAAGGCCATTCTGGCCGCCACGAAGCCTGCGGATGCCCGCCCTCTCGCTGATGTTTCCTGTGGCCGATGTAGCCAAGGTGATGGGGCGCAGGACAACCGGATCAAAGGACAACATGCGCTCTTCCAAGTCCCGTTCGCGTTCGAAGACGAACCGCCCGCGCACGCTCGGCAATATCATCAACCGTGTGTTCGACAGTTCGGGCCCGGACGGCAAGGTGCGCGGCACCCCCGCCCAGTTGATCGAGAAATATCAGTTCCTTGCCCGCGATGCCCAGCTGTCGAATGACCGCGTCGCCGCCGAGAACTTCCTGCAACATGCTGAGCATTACACAAGGCTGCTGGCCGAGGCCAACCGCGAGATGGCCGCCGAGCAGGAGACCCGCCAGACCTACGTTCAGAATGGTCAGGGCGGCAACCAGAATGGCCAGAACGCTCAACGCGACCGTCCGCAGGGCAATGACCGCCGCGACGACCGGGGCGACTATCGGCCGGAGTACCGCGATGACCGTGGCTATGACCAGCCCGATGTGTCGGGCCATGATGTCGTAGACCTGAACAGCGAAGAGGACGCCGGTCTGGTGGAAACGCCCGAGGCCGGTGCGCGTGACCCGCGTCAGGATGGCCGTCAGGACCCGCGCGGCGACCGGCCCAATGAGCGGCAGAACGACCGCCAGACTGACCGTCCCAATGATCGCCCGAATGACCAGCGCCCGGCCCGGTACGAAGACGGCCAGCGCCCGCGTTACAACGACAATCGCAACGAGAACCGCCCGCAGCAGCCGCGCGCGCAGGAGGGTCAACGCGGCGACGGCCAACGGAGCGAGGGCCAGCGCTACGACGGCAACCGCAACGACGGCAACCGCAACGAAGGCCAGCGCAACAACGACGGCCAGCGCAGCGACGGCAACCGCGCCGAGGGTCAGCCGCGCAACAACGAACAGCGCCGCACCTATCCGCCGCGCGTCGACCAGCACCGCACCGAGGCGCGGGGCAACGATCAGCCACCTCGTCAGGATCAGCCCCGGTCCGAGCGCAGCTATCATCCCCAGCAGGACCGCCCGCAGGACCGCCCGACAGA
>CANBRQ010000287.1 GCA_947371955.1 Paracoccaceae bacterium
CCCCCCGCACCCCGGCGACAAGGACCGAGGCTGATGATCTACCCCACCGCGCAACACTACCTTTCGGCCCCGCACAAGCAGGTGCTTCTTTTCGGCATGTCCGGCCTTGGCAAGACCACGCTCTCGAACCTGCTGCGCGATCAGGCCCGGTGGTTCCACTACTCGGTCGATTACCGGATCGGCACGCGCTACATGGACGAATACATCTCCGACAATTTCAAGCGCGAGGCTATGAAGGTGCCTTTGCTGCGCGAACTTCTGATGTCGGACTCGGTCTATATCGCCTCCAACATCACCTTCGACAATCTGGCCCCCCTCTCCACCTACCTCGGCAAGCCCGGTGCTGCCGACAAGGGCGGGTTGCCCTTCGCCGAATACCAGCGCCGCCAGGCCCAGCATGCGCAGGCCGAGGTTGCCGCCATGCTTGACACCACCCGCTTCATCGCCCGGGCGAAGGACATCTACGGCTACGACAATTTCGTCTGTGACACCTCGGGGTCGATCTGCGAGGTGGTCGAGGCGGACAATCCCGCCGACCCCGTCATGCGCGAAATCGCCGACCACCTCTTGCTCGTCTGGATCAAAGGCTCCGAAGCGCACCGCGAGGAGCTGTGCCGCCGCTTCGCCCGCGCGCCCAAACCGATGTACTACCGCCCTGAGTTTCTGATGCAGGTCTGGGGCGAGTTTCTGGCCCTTGAAGGCAAGGGTGGGGATGAAGTTGATCCCGACGCCTTCCTGCGCTTTGGCTATGCCCGCCTTCTGGAAAGCCGCCAGCCGCGCTATGCGGCGATGGCGCGCTGGGGTGTGACGATCACGGCGGAAGAAGCAGCCACGGTCAAAACTCCGTCAGATTTCGATGCTTTGATTGCCACGGCGCTTGAACGCCGGACCTGAACCCTTACCTGCCTGACCTTACCGCCCGAGGAAGACCATGCCCATCACGCTCCCCGAAAATCTGCCCGCCTTCGATGTCTTGCGGTCCGAGGGCGTCATGGTCATGTCGCCCGACCGCGCTGCAGGTCAGGACATCCGGCCCTTGCGGATTGGCCTTCTGAACCTGATGCCCAAGAAGATCCAGACCGAGAACCAGTTCGCCCGGCTGATCGGTGCCACACCCCTGCAGATCGACTTCCAGCTGATCCGCATGACCGAGCATCAGACCAGAAACACCGCCGCCGAACATATGGAGACCTTCTACCGCCCCTTCGCAGACGTGGAAGCAACCGGCGAGAAGTTCGACGGCCTGATCATCACCGGCGCGCCCATCGAACACCTGCCTTTCGAAGAGGTCACCTACTGGTCCGAACTGCAACGCGTGATGGACTGGACGCAAAGCCATGTCCATTCCACCTTCGGCGTCTGCTGGGGCGGGATGGCGATGCTCTATCATTTCCACGGCATCCAGAAGCACACGCTGCCGCACAAGGCTTTCGGCTGCTTCCCGCAGGACAACCTCGCCCCAACCTCACCCTACCTGCGCGGCTTTTCGGATGAATGCGTCATCCCCGTTTCGCGCTGGACCGAGGAAAAGCAGGCCGAGATCGACGCCGCTGGCCTGCGCACCCTTCTGGGCAGTGCGCAGACCGGTCCCTGCCTGATCGAGGACCCGGCGCACCGTGCGCTCTATATCTTCAATCACTTCGAATATGACAATGAAACGCTGAAACAGGAATACGACCGTGACGTGGCCAACGGCACGCCGATCAACGTGCCGATGAACTACTATCCGGGCGATGATCCGACCCGCAAACCGCTGAACCGCTGGCGCAGCCACGCCCATCTGCTGTACGGCAACTGGGTCAACGAGCTTTACCAGACCACCTGGTTCGATCTGAGCAAGATTGGCACGTGATCTGATCCTTCTGGCACTTCTGCTGCTGGCGGCGCTGTTCTGGCGCATCCGCCGGCGCGAGGCTGACATCCGCCGCCGCTATCCGCCGCTGGGGGTTCTGGTGCCGGTGGAGGGGGCTCTGGTTCATGCCCTGACGATGGGTCAAGGTCCCGATCTGGTGCTGATCCACGGCGCCTCGGGCCAGTTGCGCGATCTGGAGCCACTGATGCGGCGCTTGGCCGGGCATTTCAGGGTGACGGCCTTTGACCGGCCGGGTCTGGGCTATTCCACGGGTCTTGGCGCAGAAGGCGTCTCACCCGCGGCCCAAGCGCGGCATCTTGCCAAGGCTGCGGCGCAACTGGGCGTCAAGAGCCCCATCGTGGTGGGCCAAAGCTATGGCGGCACGGTGGCTTTGGCCTGGGGGCTGGAGATTGCGGGGGATCAGGCGGCTGTGGCGCTGGTGCTGGTCTCCTCCCCCTCGCTGCCTTGGCCGGGCAAGCTGGACTGGTGGTATCGGTTGACCGAAACCCGGCTTGGAAGGGCGCTTGCTGCGCGGCTGGCGACGGCTTTGGTGACCGATGCCTATCTGGACAGCGTGATGCCGGGCCTGTTCGCACCGAACCCGCCACCGCCCAACTATGCCCGCGCCACCGGAGCGGCCCTTGCCATGCCGCATCGCACCATGGCGGCCAATGCGATGCAGGTGAACGGGCTTTTCGAGCATGTCACCACAATGCAGACGCGCTATCCCGGGCTGCACCTGCCCGTCGAACTGGTGCATGGTGCCGAGGACAAGATCGTGCCGCCTGCCATCCACTCTCAACCGCTGTCCGCCCTGCTGCCAAATGCCCACCTGACCCTGCTGCCCTGCCATGGCCATATGCCGCACCACTCCGATCCCGAGGCCGTGGTGGCCGCCATCACCCGTGCCGCCCACCGCGCCGGATGGACTTTGGCCTGGCGTTTGTCCTAGTAATAGGCAAAGGGGAGGATGATCATGGACCTGCCGTTCGATAGTGCCATCACACGCTACTTCAAGAAGGACGCCCCGAAAGAGGTGCGCAAGGCCATCGAAGAGGCCTCGAAGGACCAAATCCTGTCGAAGTCCTATCCCTACCGCGAAGAGATGCGGCGCAAGGATTACGAAGCGCGCATGATTGATCTGCAGATGCAACTGGTGCGGATGCATTATGACCTGAAAGCCAAGGGCAAGCGCCTGATCGTGGTCTTTGAAGGCCGCGATGCCGCCGGCAAGGGCGGCACGATCGAGGCGATGCGGTTGAACCTGAACCCCCGCGTCGCCAAGATCGTGGCGCTGGCCAAGCCCACCGAGCGCGAGGCCGCCCAGTGGTATTACCAGCGCTATGTCGATCAGTTGCCAGCACTTGGGGAAATCTCGCTGTACGACCGGTCGTGGTACAACAGGGCCATCGTGGAGCCGGTGTTCGGCTTTTGCACGCCGGACCAGAAGGCCAAGTTCTTCCGCCAACTGCCGGAATATGAACGGATGATCACGGATGAGGGGATCATTATGGTCAAGCTGTGGCTGGAGGTTGACCGGGCCGAGCAGCTGAAGCGGTTCCTTGACCGTGAAGGCGATCCGATGAAGCAATGGAAGCTGAGCCAGATCGACATCGACGGCTTGGCCAAGTGGAAGGACTACTCGGCGGCGATTGCCGAGACGATGCAACGCTCGCACTACTCCTATGCGCCCTGGACGGTGATCCTGTCGGACGACAAGCTTCGGGCGCGAATTGCGGCGATTCAGACGGTGCTGAATGCGATGGATTATCCTGGCAAGGACCCGGGGCTGATCGGGGCGGTGGATGCCAAGATCTGCGGCGGGCCTTCGCTGATCGGGATGTGAGGGCGCTCGGCGGACCCGAAGCGGGGGGCTGCCGCCCCCCGCACCCCCTGCCTCAAGGGGAGGCACGCCTCCCCTTGAGAAACCCCTGTGGATATTTGAACCCGGATGAAAGACGTGACGTGAAGCAGGGCTATCATCATGGCAATCTGCGGCAGGCGCTGGTGGAAGCGGCACTGGAGCTGATTGCGGAGAAAGGACCCACTGGGTTTACCCTGTCGGAGGCGGCCAAGGCGGCGGCGGTGACGCCAGCGGCTGTTTACAGGCATTTCGCCGGGCGGGATGAGTTGATCGCGGAGGTGGCACGGCAGGGCTATGACATTTTCGCAGCCCTGATGGAATTTGCTTATGCTGATGGCAAGCCCTCGGCGCTGGCGGCGTTCGAGGCGACGGGGCGGGCCTATCTGGCCTTTGCCCGCAAATATCCGGGCCATTACATGGCGATGTTTGAAAGCGGGTTATCGTTCAATGCCCATCCCGATCTGGCTTTGATGGCGCAAAAGGCGCGCGGCGTGCTGGAAAAGGCGGCGGAGAGTCTGAGCCAGCACATGCCGGCGGGGCGGCGACCGCCGGCATCTATGTTCTCGGCCCATATCTGGGCGATGAGCCACGGCGTGGTGGAACTCTTCATGCGCGGCAATCCGGGGGCGAAGTCTGCCTTTTCGCCCGAGGACCTGCTGGAGACCGGGATCGGGATCTATCTGCGCGGTTTAGGACTGCTGCCTGCGGACCAGTGAGGCACCCGTAGGGTGGGGTTACAACCCCACCTTCCCAGCAACATACACCCTAAGGTGCGCGGCCTTACGCTGTATGATAAGCGCTTACAGTGTAAGGAATGCGCCTTACGGTGTAAGTTCAGCGGAACATCACCAGGGCACCCGGGCTCCAGCCCACACGGGTGCGGGTGCCGATGTCCAGCACAGGGCGGCCGAAGACGTTGCGCATCGACAGG